>JBEKLD010000004.1:0-67646 GCA_050010375.1 Vulcanimicrobiaceae bacterium | reverse complement strand
TGTGATCGATCCCGAGGCGTTGTGAGACTCCGTAGCCTTTGCCGATCTCGACCACGGAGTGGAACGCATCAGCGCCTGCGCCGGCTGTTGTTGCGGCCCACTTCACGCTGAGGGCACGTTGCGGATCTTCGAGGTAGGCGTGCCGCAGCGGGGCTTGGCGGCCGGCGACGAGGGAAGCCTTGGCAATCATGGGCACCTCCCGAGTTAGCACGATCGTTCGCTCTTAACAAATACGACCGTTCGTGCTATCTTGTCAAGTAGCATGGCGAAAAATCCCGGAGACGGCGCCCCGGAGCGACGGACCCGATCCGATGGGGAACGCACCCGGCGGGCGATCCTCGAGACGGCGGTGCGGCTCGCGACCGTCGAGGGTCTGGAGCGGCTCTCGATCGGGCGGCTGGCCGAGGAATCGGGGGTCAGCAAGAGCGGGCTCTTCGCGCACTTCCGCTCGAAGGAAAGGCTGCAGCTCGCGACCATCGAGGCGGCGCTCGAAATATTCGTGCGCGAAATCATCGCGCCAGCGGAAGCTGCCCCGGTCCCACGCGAGCGGATCGAGCAACTCTGCGAGCGGTTTTTGTCGTACGTCGAGCGGTTGGTTTTTCCGGGCGGCTGTTTCTTCGCGGTGGCCGCGGCGCAGGTCGGCGCGCGACCGGGTCCGGTTCGCGAGCGCATCGCGAAGTATCAGCGTCAGTGGATGCAGCTTCTCGAGCGCAACGTCGCTGAGGCGCAAGCGGCCGGACTGCTCGATGATGCGCCGGCTTCGCAAATCGCGTTCGAGTGCAACGCTCATTTAATCGCAGCGAACACCGCGTTCATCCTGCATGGAGATCGTACCGCACTCGACCGGGCGCGATGCGCAATCCGCGCTCGGCTAGGGGGCTAGCTTCGCTTACCGTCCCGAGCGTCCGCGGCCTCGAAAGGCAACATCGCTGCGTCGCTTTCCGCGCATCTTGGGGCCCGATCGGGCCCTTTTGCGCGCCGTCCCGAGACGCCGGCGGCGCCGGCAGGGTAGCGTCGGGGTGTGAATGCACGACCGATCGTCGTCGCCGTCGGCGGCGACGTCCTCGAACAGACGAAAGTGTTCGCGGCCGGCTTGGTGGCCGGCTTGCGTGACCGGAGCGTCGTCGCCCGCTGCGCCGACGACGACCGCGAAGCGTACGCGGGCGCCGTGCTCGCGCCGGCGGACGTCGTGGTCGTCTACGGGACCTCCGCCCTCGCCACGCGCGCGCTGCGCGCCCAGTGCGACGTGAGCGTCTGGCTCGAAGGCGAACTGGTCGCGGCGCAGGCGCGCCACGCGCAGTTTCGGGTGCGCTTCGACGACGGGATCTGGATCGTCGGACGAGACGGCGCGGTGGTCGGCGCGCGTGACGCCGAGCGATTCATCACGGAGCGGGTCCGGGCGGCCGCGGCGCGCTTGACCGAGGCGGTGGTGGCATGATCGCGGAACGCCTGACCGGGGTCGCGGCGGCACTCGTCGCCGGCGGTCGCGGTCTGATCGCGCTCGACGAGCCGGCGCGCAGCCACCGCTTCGCACTCTTGGAGTTGCCCGATACGGCCGAGCTGCGGCGCGCCTGGCGCGACCTGGTGGTCGAGGCGCCGAGCCTCGAACGCTACGCGGGCGGAGCGATCCTCTCCGACGAGTCGATCCGCGGCACGACCGCGCGCGGCTGCAGCGTCGTGGGCAGCTTGCGCGAACGCGGCATCGTGCCGGGCGTCGCGCTCGACGGCGGCTGCGCGCCGTTGGCCGCCAGCGGCGACGAGCTGGTGACCGAAGGGCTCGACGGGCTGCGTCGCCGGCTGACCGAGTATGCGTCGCTCGGCGTGGGCTGCGCGACCTGGCGCGCATGCTTCCGCGCCGGCCCCTCGGACCGTGCGATCGCGGCCAACGCGCAGGCGCTCGCGCGCTGCGCGACGCTGTGCCAAGAGCACGGGATCGTGCCGGTGCTCGAGATCGAGCTGTCGGACGACGGCGCGCACGACCTCGCCGCCGCCGCGCACGCGACCGAACGCATCCTGCGCCGGCTGATCGCGGAACTGGCGCGCTCCCAGGTCGACCTCGGCGCCCTGGTGCTCGCGCCGACGATGATCGTGCCGGGCCGCTCCGCCGGCGAACCGGCCGCGACGGGCGAGATCGTCGCGCAGACGCTGCGCGTCCTCGGCGCGACGGTTCCGGTCGCGGTCGCCGGGATCGCGTTCCTCGTCGACGGGCAGGAGCCGGCGTTGGCCGCCGAACGGCTCTGCGCGCACAACCGCGCGATGCCGCGCCGCCGGCCGTGGCCGTTGACGTTCTCGTACGGGTCGACGCTGCGCCGGGTGGCGCTCGACGCGTGGCTCGGACGCGCGGAACGTCTGGCCGACGCGCAGCGGATCTTCGTCCATCGCGCGGCCTGTGCGAGCGCGGCGGCCTGCGGCGCGTATACCGCGAAGCTCGAGCAGCCGCGCGCGGCGCTCGCGTCCTCGCGCGCGGCCTAAGGGCCGGAGGGGGACGGCCGGCGCCTTCGAAGCCCCTCGGGGATGTCGTTCGCCGCGCGGCTCTTCGCCACCAGCTCGGTCGAGAAACTGCGCGAGCAGAGCAAGAACAAGACGCTCCGCCGCGCGCTGACCGGCAAAGACCTGATCGCGATCGGCCTCGGGTCGATGATCGGCGGCGGGATCTTCACCACCATCGGGACCGGCGTCAAGGGCGCCGGCCCGGCGGTCATCGTCTCGTACCTGTTGGCCGGCCTCACCTCGTTCTTCGCCGCGCTCTGCTACGCCGAGCTGGGCGCGATGGTCCCCGTCGCCGGCAGCGCATACACCTACGCCTACGCGACGATGGGCAAGCTGTTCGCCTGGATCATCGGTTTCGCGCTGATCTTCGAGTACGGCATCAGCGCGGCGCCGGTCGCGCAGCAGTTTTCGGCCGCGATCCAGGACCTGTTCCGCGGCGCCGGGCTCGTGCTGCCGGGCTGGGCGCAGACCTCGAACTTGGCGATCACCGGTCCGTGGTGGTTGCCGAGCAGTTACGACCTCGCGCACTCGCAGTGCGACGTCGTCAGCGCGCTCTTCGTGCTGGCGCTGAGCGGCTTGCTCGCAATCGGGATCCGCGAGTCGGCCAGCGCCAACAACCTCTTCGTGGTGCTGAAGATCTCGGCGCTGCTGGTCTTCATCGTCGCCGGCGCGTTCCTGTTCCACGCGGCGAACTTGCACCAGTTCACCCCGCACGGCTGGGGCGCGCTGGTCCCGTTCGGCGGGACGGTCGAATCGTCGCAGCCCTACGGGATCATCCCGATCGCGGCCTTCGTGTTCTTCAGCTACATCGGTTTCGACGCGTCGACCACGACGGCCGAGGAGTGCAAGCGCCCGCAGATCGACATCCCGGTCGGCGTGATCGGGGCGCTGGCGATCGGGACGATCCTGTACTGCGCGACCGCGATCGTCCTGCTCGGCGCCGTCCCGTGGTCGCAGGTGCAGGAGAAGGACCCACTGGTCGCCGCGCTCGCGCCGCTCCACCTGCCGGTGCTGAGCTGGATCATCACGATCGGCGTGCTGGCCGGCACCACCAGCGTCGCGCTCACCTCGCTGCTCGGCCAGTCGCGAATCTTCTACGTGATGTCGCGCGACAAGATGCTCCCACCCGCGGTCTCGAAGATCAACCCACGGTTCAAGACGCCGGTCGTGACGACCGTGATCACCGGCGTCGCGGTCGCGATTCTGGCGCTGATCGTCCCGCTCAACGAACTGCTGAACCTGGTCAACATCGGGACGCTGAGCGCGTTCGCGGTCGTCTGCGCGGGCGTGCTCTACCTGCGGGCGCGCAAGCCGAATATCCCGCGCACCTTCAAGGTGCCGTTCGTCCCACTCTTCCCGATCCTGGGGATCGTCTTTTCGGTGTTCTTAGCCGTCTTCGGGCTCTCGCGCACGACCTGGACCTGGTTCGCGCTGGCGCTGGTCGTCGGGCTCGTCTTCTTTTTCAGCTACGGCTTCTGGAAGTCGAACCCCGAGGAGATTCAGGCCGTCGTCGAGCCGGCGGGTCTCCAGGAGTACGCCTGAGCCCATCCGTCCATAGACCCTGGAGGTGAGCGCAATGTGCCGCAACATCAAGACCCTGTTCAACTTCGAGCCGCCCGTCACCGACGACGAGGTTCACGCCGCGTCCTTGCAGTTCGTCCGAAAGATCAGCGGCTTTACGAAGCCGTCGAAGGCGAACGAACCGCAATTTCTGGCGGCGGTCGACGAGATCGCCGGGATCTCCAAGCGTCTGCTCCACTCGCTCGCGACGAACGCGGCGCCGAAGAACCGCGCCGAGGAAGCGGCGAAAGCGCATGCGCGTTCGCTGGAGAGATTCGGCACCTGAGAAGTGTTAAGGGTCGGTAGCGTGCAGGTACGGAGTTGGTTATGAAAGGCCGGCGGTACTTTTCGCCGGTCGGTCGACTGCGTATCATAGGGCCATGTCGTCCTCCGCTTCCGATGTGTGGACGCTGGTCGTGACGATACGCAACGCCGAGCGCGGGCTACACGACCTGCGCTTCCGGTACGAGTCGCCCGATCTGCTCGAGCGTCAACTCACGCTCTTGCTGGCCGCGCGCGGCCGCTCCAACTGGACGGCTCGGCTGATGACCGAACGCGGCGAGACCGCGACGATTCGCGGCGACGCGTACCGCGCGCACCGCGTCCTGTACGACTGCGCCTGATCAGGGCGGCGGCGCCGTCGTCGGGTTCCAGGAGTGCTCGGGCTGGTCGAGCGCGTGGTTGATCCAGCGCGACCAGACGAAGAGCGCATCGGAGAGCCGGTTGACGTAGCGGACCGCGTCGGCTGAGACCGCCTCGTCCTCGCGCAGCGCGACGAGCAGCCGCTCGGCGCGGCGGCAGATCGTGCGCGCCAGGTGGAGGAACGCGCCCGGATACGAGCCGCCCGGGAGGATGAAGGTGGCGAGCGGGACGAGGTCTTGCTGCGCGCGGTCGATCGCGCGCTCGAGCGCCTTCGCATCGGCCGCGGAGACGAGCGGCATCCCCTCCCAGCGGTCCTGCGGCAGCGTCGCCAGATCGCTGCCGAGGTTGAAGAGCACGTCCTGCGTCCAGGCCAACCACGCGTCGAGGTCCCGCGCCGCCGCGTGCGTGCGGGCGAGGTCTTGCACCGGACGCGTGCGCGTCGCGTCGGCCAGCGCCGTGCGCGCCAAGCCGATCGCCGAGGACAGCTCGTCGATCGTCCCGTAGGCCTCGATCCGCGGCGCGCTCTTCTTGATGCGCTGTCCGCCGACCAGCCCGGTCGTCCCGTCGTCGCCGGTGCGCGTGTAGATCCGGGTCAGCTTGGGCATCGCTCGGCGACCTTCGGAGAGGACGGTCGCCGACCTGCGCGAACCCCCGGCGTTTGGTCATGGAACGCATCCCACCCAAATCAGCCGACCTCTCCGAGTGGTACCAAGCCACCTGCTACCGCGCCGAACTGGTCTCCCAGGCGCCGGTGCGCGGGTGCGTCGTGCTGCGGCCCAACGGCTACGGCTTATGGGAGCGACTGCAAGCCGAATTGGACCGGCGCTTCAAAGAGACCGGTCACGAGAACGCGTACTTCCCGCTGCTGATCCCCGAGTCGCTGCTGACGCGCGAGGCCGAGCACGTCGAGGGCTTCGCACCCGAGGTGGCTTGGGTCACCGAGGGTGGGAACGAGAAGCTGACCGAGCGGCTCGCGATCCGCCCGACGTCGGAAGTGATCGTCGGCGTGATGTACGCCGACTGGATCCAGTCGTACCGCGACCTGCCCGTCCTCATCAATCAATGGGTCAACGTCATGCGCTGGGAGAAGCGCACGCGCCCATTTTTGCGCACGGCGGAGTTTCTGTGGCAGGAAGGCCACACCGCGCACGCCACCGAGACCGAAGCGGCGGAAGAGGTCGCGCGGATGCTCGAGATCTACCGCGAGGTCGCCGAGGACGTCTGCGCCGTCCCGGTCTACACCGGCGAGAAGTCGGCCGCCGAACGCTTCGCCGGCGCGAACCACACCTTCTCGATCGAAGCGCTCATGCCCGACGGGCGCGCGCTGCAGTCGGCGACCTCGCACGAGCTGGGCCAGAACTTCGCCCGCGCCTACGACATCACGTTCAGCGCCGAAGACCAGACCGAGCAGTACTGCTGGACGACCTCGTGGGGGATGTCGTGGCGCATGCTCGGCGCGCTGATCATGACGCACGGCGACGACCGCGGCCTGCGCATCCCGCCGAAGATGGCGCCGATCGAGGTCGTCATCGTCCCGATCCCGCGCGGCGACACCGCCGTGCTCGACGCCGCGGCGCGCGATCTGTATGCGCGCTGCAAGGCAGCCGGCCTGCGCGTCCGGCTCGACGACCGGGGGGGACAGTCGCCCGGCTACAAGTTCAACGAGTGGGACCTGCGCGGCATCCCGATTCGGCTCGAGTTGGGCAACCGTGACATCGAGGCCGGCGTCGTGACGCTCGTGCGCCGCGACAAAGCGGTCAAAGAAGAAGGCCAGAAGCAGCAGGTGCCGCTCGACCAAGTCGTCGCCTTCGTGCCGACCGTCCTCGAGCAGATCCAGCACGGCCTGTTCGCGCAGGCGAAGACGTTCCTCCAAGACCACACGATCGCGACGCTCGACCGCGACGAGTTCTTCCGGCTGTGCAGCGAGCGGGCCGGGATGATCGACGTCCCGTGGTGCGGCCGCCCCGCCTGCGAGGAGCTGGTGAAGGAAGCGACCAGTGCGTCGACGCGCAACCTGCGCCAACCGGCGCGCGCCGAGCGCTGCGTCCCGTGCGGCGAGCCGGCGCACTACCAGGCCTACTTCGCGCAGGCCTACTGACCGGGTGCGCGCGCAGGCAGCGGTCCTGGCGGCCGGGCTCGCCGCGCTCGTGCCGCTGGCGGCGCACGCCGACGACGCGCGCGTCCTGGCGCGCTCGGCCGGCAACGATCCGGGCACGGCCCGGCGGATCGCGGCGGTCTTGCTGGCCCGGCCGCTCGCGGCGCAGCTCGTGCGCGTGCGCTGCGAGCGGGTCGGACCACACGTCGACTGCGGGCTGATCCTGAGCGGGGTGAAGTTCCACCGCCCACTCGACCTCGCCGGCTGGGATGCCGAGGTCGCCGGCCTCATCGCCGGCGCGTACGCCGCCGCTCCGGGCGTCGACGAGGTCGACTGCTGGGCGACCGTTCCCTTGGCCACCGGGCGCGGCGAGGTGGTCAGCGGCGACTTCGCGGCCCCGACCTCGGCCAACGTCTTCTCGATCACCGTCCCGCGGGCCGAGCGCGGCGAGGTCGCCGCCCGGCTGCGCGATGGACGCGGCGTCTTCTGGGACCCGGCCTTCCGGGCGTCCCTGTCGAAAGGGACCGGCGGATGATTCGAATCTCGACCCTCCCCAGCGGCTTGGCAGTGCTGACCGAGGCCATGCCGCAGGTGCGCTCGGCGACGCTTGGCGTCTGGTGCGACGTCGGCTCGGCGACCGAGCCCGCCGAGCGGCGCGGGATCTCGCATCTGCTCGAGCACATGGTCTTCAAGGGGACGCCGCGCCGCACGGCGCGCGCGATCGCCGAGGAGATGGACGCGGTCGGCGGCGAGCTCAACGCCATGACCGACAAAGAGACGACGTGCTTCTACGCGCACGTCGTCGACCGGCATCTGCCGCGCGCGGTCGACGTGCTGGCCGACATGCTCCAGCACGCACTCTTCGCGGCCGACGACGTCCAGCGCGAGCGCCAGGTCGTGCTCGAAGAGATCCGGATGTACGACGACAGCCCGGCTGAGGTGCTCCACGACCGCTTCACGCGCGTGCTGTGGCGCGGCGCGAACCTGGGCGATCCGACGATCGGCTTCACCGAGACGGTCGGCGCGCTCGAGCGCGAGGACCTCGTCGCGTGGCACGCGTCGCGTTACGCGCCGGCGACCGTCTTCATCACCGCCGCCGGCAACCTCGAGCACGAGGCGGTCGTGGCGCTGGTCGGCGAGGCGTTCGGCGCGTTCGCCGGCCCGGCGCGGCCGCCGGCCTCCGAGCAGCCGCGCTTCACGCCGACGCTCGACGTCACCCTCGACGAGACCGAACAAGCCTACCTGATGCTCGGGACGCCGGGGCTCGCCTTGCGCGACGAACGGCGCTATGCGCTCTCGGTGCTCGACACGCTCCTCGGCGGCGGGATGTCGAGCCGGCTCTTCCAGAGCGTGCGCGAAGAACGCGGGCTGGCCTACGAGATCGCGACCTTCCAGCAGGGCTACCGCGAGGCCGGCCTGTTCGGGGTGAGCGCGGGCTGCACGCCCGAGCGCGCGCAGGAGTGCGTCGACGTCATCGTCGACGAGCTCGACCGGTTGCTCCAGGACGGTGTCCGGGCCGACGAGGTCGAGCGCGCCCGCGAGCACCTCAAGGGGAACCTGACGCTGGCGCTCGAGAGCACCTACAACCGGATGTCGCGCCTGGCGCGCAACCACATCGTGCACGGCCGGCAGATCTCCACCGAGGAGGTCGAGGAGCGCTTCGACGCGGTCGACGTGGCCGCGGTCGACGCGCTGGCGCGCGACCTGCTCGGGCCCGTCTCGCGCGGGCTGTGCGCGCTCGGGCCAGCCCCCGTGCGCGGGGTGCGATTGCGCGGCGCGGAGGCGGCGTGACCGGCATCCTGGTGCCGGATTTGTTCATCGCTGCGGGCCTGAACTTGGTGACCCAGGCGATCCAGATCGGCGCCTACGCGGCGCGCGTCGCCGGCGTGACGACCGGACGCATCGCGACCGCGATCTCGCTCTTCTCGTTGGTCGTCACCGCCAGCCGGCTCGCGAACCTGGTCGTGACGCCGGCGCTGGGCGGGCTGGCCGATCGCCCGGCGAACGCCGCGCTCGCCGCCGGCCGGACGACCCTCACGCCGCCGGCGCTGCACATCTTCGACACGCAACTGCGGATCATCGTCGGTTCGGGGACGGTCGGGATCGTCGTTGGCGCGATCCTGATGCCGGTCTTCATCGTGCTGTTCGTCCGCGGCGTGCGCGCCTTCGAGCGGGTCGGCTCGATCCCGGTCGCGCTGATGCGCCTGCTCGACCCACGCGTGCAGCTCGACCTGATCCGCGAGGTTCGCTTGCCGTCGTGGCGCGAGGCGCGCACGCTTCCCTTCCGGGCGATTCCGCGCCGGCTGTTGATCGGCAACCTGATCATCATGACGGTCTACTCGATCGGCGTCGTCTCCGCGTACTACGCGAGCGTCCTCAACCTGCAGGCACGTGGGACGGCGATCGGCCTCTCAGGCCTCGTGAACGGGATCGGGACCGTCGCCTTCTCGCTCTTCGTCGACCCGACGTCGGCCTACATCGTCGACCAGACCGTCCGCGGCGAGCGCCCGACCAGCCACGTCCACGCGATGATCGTCACGCTGGTCGTGACGGCGTTCATCGGAACGCTCCTCGCTCAGATCATCCTCTACCCGGCCGCGGTCTACATCGCCGCGGCATCGCACCTCTTCGTTTCGAGCAAACACTGATGCGACGAACCCTTCGATACCTCACCCTGCTGCTGGCCTGTGCCGTGCTCCCGCTCGGGACGAGCGGTTGTGGGACCGGCGTCGCCCAATGGATCGTGCGAACGCGCAACCATCAGGGCGACGTCGCGCTCAGCCATCGGAACTACCCCGACGCGTCGGTGGCGTACCAGCTCGCACTCAACATCGATCCGACCGACGCGCATGCGCGGGCCGGCCTGGCGACCGTGCAGCTGCGGCTGGCGCAGGTCTACTACGCCTCCTCGCGCTTCGACGACGCGATCGACGCGCTGGCGATCGCCGCGCATTACACGCCCTCCGACGACCGCATCGCCGGGATGCGCAACGAGATCGAGCAGGCCGAGCTCAAGCGCGACATCGTCGTCTCGAACTACCCGTCGTACGCCTACACGGGCGGCAGCCTGCGGCGCGGCTACATCGCGCTCGAAGCGCAAGACAAAGAGGTCCTGGGCGCCCTGCAGCGCTTCGACTACACCTACGACACCGCCGACCTGACCACCGCGCTGCGCCAGAGCGACGTCCTCGAGGAGGACCTGGCGCGTTTGCGCAGCAGGCTCGTCCAATACCGCCAGTTGGTCGAGTCCGGAGTCCCCGAGCAGGCCGGCGAGGAACTCGCCCCGCCGGCCAGCCTCTTACCCCTCCCTTAATCTAAGGAGAAGAGAGCCATGCTCAAACGGTCGACGTTCTTGACACTCTCGCTCGTCGGCGCTACGACGCGCGCCGTTTGGGCATCGGCAGTCGTCGCCGTCGACTACTAGGAGCGCATCGCCGCGAGCGCCGTCGAGGCGAGGCGCAGCGGCGAGGGGCTGGCGGTGAAGGCGAACATGCGACGGCCGACGACGTCGGCGCGGCGGTGGGTGACGAACCACGGCGGCGTCGGGAGCAGCGTCGGTTCGCCGTCGCCGAAGGAGCGCGGGAACGGCGCGAAGGGCGCGCGCACGACTGTCTTCTGCGGGCGGTCGAACAGGAACGCGTTGTGGACGACGCCGATCCCGCTCCCGACGTCGGCCGGCGTGTTCCCCGGATAGGCGCCCCAGGTCGCGGTCGGCAAGAGAAAGCCGACGCCGGGCCAGGTGTTGATCGCGACGCAGCCGTAGCGCAGCGCCGCGACGGCTTCGTCGAACGCAGGGCCGAGCGCGGTGATCGTGCGCGGGTGGATGAGGATGCTCGCGCCGAGCGTGCCGCGCAGATGCTCGTTGCAGAACGCGACCGCGTTGCGCAGGAACGTCGCGGGGTCGGCGCCGGGGAGCGCCGTCTGCGCCAGCACGGGCGCGAACAGCTCTTCGCGGAAGAGCGGCTCGTCGGTACTCGCATCGATGCCGGTCACGAAAGCGCGCTCGGTGCGCGCGACGCCGGGGTAGTAGGTCGGACGCGCCGGCGCCTGGCGCAGCGCCTCGCCGATGCGCTCGACGAAGCGTGGCGTCTGCGGCCATTCGGCCGGTACGACCAACACCTGTGCGGCGATGCAGTTCGCGCCGGCGTTGTGCAGCTTCATCGTCGCGACGTGCGCGGCTTGGAAGACGAGGTCGGGCGCGCTCCATGGACCCGGGACGACGATCACCGGCGTGACGTTGCCCAGCTCGCTGCTGACGGGCTTGGTCAAGAGCGGCGTCCCGTCGCGCTTGCGGGCCGCGCCCTCGGGGCCCGTCCCGAAGACGATCGCGTCGTGGGTGCGCTCACCCCCGGTCAGGTGGACCGCGTCGATCGCCGGATGCGAGCAGAGGTACGCGCCGACGTCGGCGCCGCCGCCGACGATGCGCACGAAGCCCTCGTCGATCAGCGCGGCGAAGATCGTTTCGAAAACCGGCTGCAGGTAGGCGTTGACGGGGTTCAGCTTGAGGATCGCGCTGCTGCCCTGCCCGTACAGCACCGTCAGCACGTCGAGTGGTGGGATGCTCGCGACGTTGCCGGCGCCGAGCACTAGCGTGACGCGGCCGGGCGGCTTCTCGCGCTTGTAGAAGCCCGCCGTGTGGTCGAGCAGCGTCTCGAGCGTGACGTCGGGTTCCATCCAGGTCTCGGCGCGCACGCCGCTGAGCAGCAGCCGGTCCGCCGGCTCGACCGGGAAGACGTCGACGACGACTTGGCCGCCGGCGCGCACGCGCGGCGGGCTCGGAAAGTGCGGTGCGCCATCTTGGGCGAGATCGCGCAGCGTCGCGGCCAGCGCGTCGATCGTCGCGAGCAGCGCGTACGGGCCGGAGAACCACTCCTCGCCGAGCAGCGGCGTCCCCGCGATCCCCTTCGCCTGCGCGCCGAGCGCGGCCCAGGTCGCCGCTTGTTCGATCGTGCGCGCGCGCAGAGCGCGCAGGTGCCGGATCTTGCCGGCGAAACCGAGCCGCGCCCAGCCCTCCGCGTGGTCGCGTACCGTCGCGACCTCACGGTCGAGGTCGCCGACGGTTACCGACACGGGTCGGGTGACGATCTCCATACCTGCCTCCAGTGCGCGAACGCGCCCGCCATCTCCCGGGTACGGAACGCGCGCCAGCGCTGCTCGGCGCCGGGCAATACCTTCGCGGGATCGGTCTCGTACACCGGCCACGCCGCGCTCGGATCGAGGACCGGGAAGCGGCTGAGCCAGCAGTACAGCTCGAGGTTCGTCTGCTCCAGGCGCGCGTGCTCGACCGCGACGAAGTAGCGCGCCCCTTTGCGGATCGCGCTCTCTTCGTCGAACGGGGTCCACAGCTGCGGGTCTTCCTCCCAGCCCTTGCGGTCGATCGTGTAGAGAATCGAAGGGTCGTAGTGCCCCATCACGATCAGCGCGCCGGGTGCGAGCGTCGCGTCGAGCTGCTTGGCGCGCGCGTAGTTGACCCGGCTCCAGTTCCAGTACGGCGCGATCTCGCGGTAGCCGGCGCCCAGCGCGAGCAGCCAGATGAACGCGCCAATCCCGGCCAGCGTCGCGCGGCGCTGCGGCTGCGCGCCCCAGCGCTCGACCGTCCAGACGGCGAGCCGGCCGGCGACCAGCGCCCCCAGCGGGAGCAGCGGGTAGAGGTAGTAGTCGACCTGCTCGACGGTCACCACGACGTAGGCGTAGACGAGCCCGCCGGCGAGCCAGCCCCACACGAGTGCATCGCTGCGCGAGCGCAGCGGGACCGCGAAGCCGACGATCGCGAGCACGATCCCGACCGGGCCGAGCATCGTCGTCGCGAGCATGCGCAGCGCGTGGGCGAACGCGAGCGCCTTCGCCACGAACGCGTGCGGCGAGGTCAGCGCCGCGTGCAGCGAGGGCAGCACGTGCAGGCGCGTGATGCCGCTCGCCCAGTGCCACTCGGCGTGGGACGAGACGACGTTCTCGTAGAGCGCGAGCGGAACGAAGCCCGCCAGCGCGAGCGCCCACAGCTGCGGGCGTGCGAGCGCGCCGCGCCAGCCGAGCCGGCCGATGGCCGCGGCTGCTAGCGGGATCGCGCCGAACACCGCGACGGGCTTGGCGAGAAAGGCCAACGCGAGCAACAGCGCCGCCGGCCACCAGCCGCGCCACGAGCGCGCCTCGTCGTCGACGACCCAGCGCCCGCCGGCATACAGCGCCGCGGTGAGCAAGAAGACCATCGCGGTGTCCGGCATGAAGGTCCGGCTGTAGTACCACGCGCCGGGCAGCACGGTATAGAGTGCCGCCGCCGCGATGCCTGCCAGCGCTGAGCGGAACAACCAGCGGCCGAACGGGGCGATGAGGACGATCGTCGCAACCCCGAAGGCGAGCGAGATCAGCCGGCCGACGATCTCGTGGACGCCGATCAGCTTGTAGACCGTCGCCGCCAGGAACGGGACGATCTGTAACTCGAGCTCGACGTAGTTCGGCGGCGGTCCGTCGTAGTCGGTCTGCGGGAAGAGCGGGTTGTATTGCAGCTGCGCGAAATTGCGGGCGATCGCGGCCGTGTCGCCTTGGCGCCAGCCCGGATGATCGAAGATCGGGTCGTGGATCCCCTTGAGGCGCAGCACGAGGCCGAGCAGCGCGACGAGCAGCGTCGCGCCCCAGAACAGACGCCGCGGAGTCACAAGGCCGCTCGGAACGTCCAGTACTTGTTGACGAAGAAGTTCACCACGATCGCGGCGCAGGTCGCGACGAACCAGGTCTTGTGGCCGTGGCCCAAGTACGGCGCGACCGCCGCCGAGATGAGCAACGCGACGATCAGCGCCAGGACGGAGACGCTCAGGAACTGCAAGCCTTCTTTGCCGGCGTGGCCCGAGGAGCGAAACGTCCAGACGCGGTTGAGGAACCAGTTCGAGACGCCACCGGCGAGGAACCCGATCGAGTAGATCGTGTTGTACGGCCCGGCGGCGGCGTGGTTCGGGACGATCCGCTGCAGCAGGGTGAAGACGATCAGGTTCACCACGAAGCCCGACGCACCGACGATCCCGAACTTGACGAACTGGCGCACGCCGCGCCGGCGCGTCAGACGGTCGAAGAACGACGTCTCCACCGTCACGCGACCCAGTACCAATCGGCGAACAGGACCGTGAACAACCCGAGCAGCGGCAGCGAGAAGGCGACGTACGCGTTGTTGATCGCCGGCCGCGCGCCCCACAGCGCGAGCAGCGCGAACATCGGGAACAGGACCAGCGCGAAGCGCGGCATGCTCAACAGGCTGCTGGTCGAGAGCGGGACCAGGATCGAGAGCGCCATGTACACGATGTAGGAGAGCCGCAGCCGCCGCAGCCCGGCGAACAGCACGCCCAGCATCAAGAGCGTGAAGGCCAGCTCGAGAATCTGGTTGGCGATCGTCTGTTGCGCGTGCGCGGTCTGGATCGTGTGCACCGTGTGCAGGATCGAGACCCACGGCCAGGCCAGATGGCGGTTCCAGTGGATCTGGACGTGGGAGAACAGCAACGGGTCACCGCTGAGGACCCACAGGTATCCCATGTACGTCGCTAGCCCCAACGGGACCAGGACCATCGCCAGCAGCGGCCGCACGACGTCCGACCAGGTGTAGCGCAGATACTCGCGGCCGCCTTCGCGGATCGCGAGCACCCACTCGATCGCCATCGGTGCGATCAGCAGGATCCCCTCGGAGCGCGTCAGGGCGGCGAAGAAGCCGAAGGCTCCGGCGACCAGCCAGCGCCGTTCGCGCAGATAGTAGAACGAGGCGACGGTCAGGAACAGGAACAGCGACTCGGTGTAAACGGCCGAGAAGAAGATCGCGGTCGGGAAGATCGAGACGTAGAACGTCGCGCGCTGGGCGACGTGGCGGTTGTACTCGTGCTCGATCAGCTTGTAGAGATAGAGCAGCGAGAGAAAACTCGCGGCGTTCGAGATGATCAGACCGGCCAGCAGGTGCGAGCCGATGAAGACGCCGACGATTCGAATCAGCAGCGGGTAGAGCGGGAAGAAGGCGGGTTCGGTCCCCGAGTAGCCGTGCTGCGCGATGCCCAGGTAGTGTTCGGCGTCCCAGCGGCCCCAGACCGCGAACAACGGATTCGTCGAGGCCGCGTAATGCGTGCCCGGACGCTGACCGATCACGACGGCGGCCAGCTCGGCGATCGCGATCAGCGGCAGCCGCGTGACCAGAAACGTCACCGCGACCTCGCGCACCGTGCGGTTGAAGCGCGCCGCGACCGCGATCTTGCCGAGGACCCAGAGGCCGATCGCCAGCACCGCCCAGCCTTCGGTTCCGTGGCCGCCGCTGGGCGGGAAGAGCATCCCCCACAACAGGACGAGTGCCGACCAGCAGAGCGCGTCGTAGCGCAAGGCGAGGATCTCGTCGACGTTGGTCCGGCGCGCGAAGTACCGCCCGTAGGCGAGCCAAGCGGCGAAGACCGCGACGACCCCGGCCGTCAAGGCCAAGAGGAGGGTCAGGTCGAGATAGGCGGCGTGATGGGGGGAACGCAGCGCGACCGCATACCAGGCGAAGAAGCCGACGCTGACCCCGGCGATGCCGACGGTGGCGACGGCGGGCCGGCCGACCGCCGCGACGAGCGCCGCCGGCTTCGTTCGGACGACATTCCCGACGACGGCGAAATCCACGGTCGCCCTCGTTTACCGCCGCCGCGGTCCCTTGCCTGCATGGTTCGCCACCCTGGGGCGAAAAATGGGGTCGAAAGCCAGGGGAGCGACCACTATTCCACATCGTTTCGATCTCATCGTCGTCGGCGCCGGCAGCGGCGGCTACGCGGCGGCGCGGACCGCGCGCGACTTAGGGGCAAACGTCGCGGTCGTCGACCGCGGTCCGCTCGGGGGCCTGTGTATCCTGCGCGGCTGCATGCCCTCGAAGACCTTGATCGCGACCGGCGATCTGTTGCACCAGATCCGCGAGTCGGCCGAGTTGGGGATCCGCGTCGGCGAGCCGGGACTCGACTACGCCGCGCTGCAGGCGCGCAAGCGCGAGCTGGTCCAAGACTGGGCCGACTATCGCATCGCCGGAATCGAGACGTTTCCGCTCTTCCGCGGCGACGCGCGCTTCGAGTCACCAACGACCCTGCGGGTCGGCGACGAGGTCCTCTACGCGCCGCGCTTCGTCGTCGCGACCGGGAGCGTCACTGCGCCGCCGGTGGTCCCGGGGTTGGTCGAGGCCGGCTATGTCGACAGCGACGCGGCGCTCGACCTCGTCGCGCCGCCGCGCTCGATCGTCGTGTTGGGCGGCGGCTACGTCGGCGCCGAGCTCGGACAGTTCTTCCATCGGGCCGGCGTCCCGACGACGTTCGTGATCCGCTCGCAACAGTTGCTGACCGGCGAAGACGCCGACGTCGGCCTGGGCCTGACCGAGTACTTCCGCGAGGAGGGGATGCGGGTCGAGTCTGGCGCGCAGGTCGAACGGATCAGCCTGCGCGACGGGCTCAAGGTCGTCCACTTCCGCCGCAACGGCGCCGAGGAGACGGTCGCGGCGCACGAGATCTTCCTCGCGCTCGGACGCGTCCCCAACGTCGAGGGGCTCGGGCTCGACGCCGCCGGAGTGACCTTCCACGCGCTGACCGGGATCGACGTCGACGAGACGTTGCGTACGTCGAACCCCGACATCTACGCGGTGGGCGACGTGACCGGGATGTATCCGCTCGTCCACGTCGCGATCCAGCAGGGTGAGATCGCGGGCCGCAACGCGGCGACCGGCGCGCACGAACGGGCCGACTACCGGCTGACCAAGACGCACACGATCTTCACCGACCCGCAAGTCGCCGTCGTCGGCGAGACCGAGCGCGCGCTCGAGCGCGCCGGGATCCCGTTCCTGAAGGCGACGTATCCGTTCAGCGAACACGGTAAGGCGGTCGCGCTCGGTCGGACCAAAGGCTTCGTGAAGATGCTGGCCGCGCCCGATGACGGGAAGATCCTCGGCGCCGCGATCCTCGGACCGGAGGCCTCGGACCTGATCGAGCCGCTGATCGTCGCGATGGCGTTCGGCGCGACGGTGCGCGACTACGCGCGCATCCCGCACCTCCACCCGACCCTGGTCGAGATCTTGACCTATCCCGCCGAGGAGCTGGTCGAGCGGATCGAAACCGTCCCGTCGCTCGCCGTCGCGACATGATCAAGGCGGCGCTGGTTCAGTTCAAGCCGCGCAAGGGCGAGGTCGAAGCGAACCTCGCGACGGTCGCCGAGGTCTTCGCGCAGCTCGCCGCCGATCCGCCGGCGCTGATCGTCTTCCCCGAGGCCGCGCTGACCGGCTACTTCCTCGAAGGAGCGGTCTACGAGCTGGCGTTCGAGGCCGACGTGCTGGCGGCGCGCATCGATGCGCTCTGGCGCGCGAGCGGTGCGCCGGGTGCGGTCGACGTCGTGCTCGGTTTCTACGAGAACGCGCTCGGGACGTTTCACAACGCCGCGCTCTCCGTCCGATGCGGCGAACCCGGTGGCGCGCGAATTCAGCACGTGCACCGCAAGATGTTCCTGCCGACCTACGGCGTCTTCGACGAGGAGCGCTTCCTGACGCGCGGGCGGCGCCTCGGGACCTACGAGAGCATCTTCGGCTGCACGTCGGTCTTGATCTGCGAGGACGCGTGGCATTCGCTCACCGGGACGGTCGCCGCGCTCAAGGGTGCGCGGCTGATCATCGTCCCGAGCGCCTCGCCGGGTCGCGGTTTGGGCGCCGTCGGCGAGCTGGAGAGCAACGCGCGCTGGAAGGCGATCCTCTCGTCGATGGCGAGCGAGCATGGCGTCTACGTGCTGTACGCCGCGCTGACCGGCTTCGAGGGCGGCAAGGGGATGTCGGGCGGGACCTGCGCCTTCTCGCCGCGCGGCGAGCTGATCGCGACCGCACCGGCGCTCGGCGCGCACGTCGTGCGCATCTCGCTCGATCCCGACGAGGTCGACCTGGCCCGCGCGACGCTGCCGCTCCTTGGCGATCTGGCGGCGGTGCTGCCCGACCTGTGGCTCGACGAGGAGATCCCCGTCGTGCGCCGGCTCGAGGAGCGCGTGTGATCTTCCCGGTCATCGAGGCGCGCCCCGAAGAGCCGTCGCTGGCGATCGATCCCGCGCTGACGGCGGAGTGGCTGGTCGCCTTCCTGCGCGACGAGATGTGCGAGCGGCGCGGCGTCGACCGGGCCGTCATCGGGCTCTCCGGCGGGATCGACAGCGCACTGGTCGCGTACCTGTGCGCGCGCGCGCTCGGCCCCGAGCACGTCTACGCGATCCGGATGCCGTACCGCACCTCGAGCGCCGACTCGCTGCGCGACGCGCAGCGGGTGATCGACGCGCTGGGGATCCACGGCGAGACGATCGAGATCAGCGACGCCGTCGACGGGTACCTGCGCTTTGCGCCCGACGCCGACGCGCGCCGCAAGGGGAACGTGATGGCGCGGATGCGGATGCTCGCGCTGTTCGACCAGTCGGCGCGGCGCGGCGCGCTGCCGGTCGGGACCGGGAACAAGACGGAACGGCTGATGGGCTACTTCACCTGGCACGCCGACGACACGCCGCCGCTCAACCCGATCGGCGATCTGTTCAAGACCCAGGTCTGGGCGCTGGCGCGCTATCTCGGCGTCCCGCAAGAAGTCGTCGACAAGGCGCCCAGCGCCGACCTCGAGGCGAACCAAACCGACGAGGGTGACCTCGGCATCACCTACGCCAAGGCCGACCGCATCCTCAACATGATCTTGTTGGGCTTCAAGGACGAAGCGATCGTCGCGCGCGGCCTCTCGCTCGAAGAGGTGCAGCTGGTGCGCCGCCGGGTCGACGCGACGCACTGGAAGCGCCACCTGCCGACGACGGCGCTCGTCTCGTCGACCGCGATCAACGAGTTCTACCTGCGCCCGGTCGACTTCTGATGGCCGACGACCCGCTGCCGCCGCACGGCTTCTATCCGGTCAGCCTCAACCTGGTCGGACGGCCCTGCGTCGTGATCGGGCCGGCCGACGACCGCGAGGCGGTTGAGAAGGCCGCCGCGCTGCGCGAGGTCGACGCCGAGGTCCGCTGGATAACCGACCCCGCGGCGCTGCGGGACGAAGACGTCGCCGGCGCCTTCTTCGTGATCTCGACGCCGCAGGACGCCGCCCTCTCGGCGCGGCTGCGCGCGCTTGCCGACCGGCACCGCTTCCTGCTCTGCACGCTCGACCAGCCGCGCTACGGCTTCGTCGCGATGCAGGCGATCGTGCGCGCCGGGCCGGTGAAGATCGGCATCTCGACCGGCGGCGTCGCACCGCGCCTCGGCAAGGCCATCAAGGCTGCCTTGCAACGCGCGCTCGACGCGCGGTTCGTGCGCTTCGTCGACCGGCTCGCGACGCAGAAGCGCGAGAACCGCGACCGCCTGCGCGACGACCCCGTCGCCCGTCGCGCCGCGATGATCGCCGCCGCCGACGGCTTCGACCTCGACATCGCCGTCCGCTATCCGACCTGGTTCGAAGAAGAAGAGACGACATGGCATCCGCTGAGATCGTGACGATCGGGACCGAGATTCTGCTCGGTCAGCTGATCGATACCAACGGCGCGCACGTCGCGGCGGCGCTGGCGGATCACGGCGTCGACGTGTATGCGAAGCACTCCGTCGGTGACAATGCGGAGCGGCTCGAGGCGATGCTGCGCGGTGTGCTCGAGCGTGCCGATGGAGCGATCACGACGGGCGGGTTGGGACCGACCGTCGACGATCTCACCAAGGATGCGGTGGCGCGTATCGTCGGCAAGCCGCTGGTGTTGCACGAGCCGTCGCTGCGCGCGATGGAGCGGATCTTCGAGCGCTTCGGGCGGCCGATGGCCGAGAACAACCGCCGCCAGGCGTACCTGCCCGAGGGCAGCGTCGTGATGGACAACCCGCACGGCACGGCGCCCGGCTTCATCGCGCTGCGCGAGGACGGGAAGTTCGTCGCCTGCATGCCGGGCGTGCCGCGCGAGATGCGCCCGATGCTCGCCGAGAAGCTGATCCCGTGGCTGGTCGAGCGCTTCGCCCTGCGCGAGGCGATCTACACGCGCACGCTGCACACGGTCGGGGTCGGTGAGTCGGAGCTGGATCGCCGCATCGAAGATCTCTTCCGCACGCTCGAGAACCCGAAGATCGCGATGCTCGCGCACGGCTTCCGTGTCGACGTGAAGGTGATGGCGAAGGCGTCGAGCCGCGCGCAGGCCGAGGCGATGATCGCCCCGATCGTCGAAGAATTGCGCCGCCGCATCGGCAGCGCGTTCTACGGCGAGAACGAGGCGACGCTGCCCGGCGCGATCGTCGCGCGGCTGCGCGAGCGCGGCTGGACGCTCGGCACCGCCGAATCGTGCACCGGCGGTGCGGTCGCCGACGCGATCGTCACCGTCCCCGGCGCGTCCGCGACGTTTCGTGGCGGCATCGTCGCGTACGCGAACGACGTCAAGACGGGCTGGCTCGACGTGCCGCCCGAAACGCTTGCACGGTTCGGGGCAGTAAGCGAGGAGACGGCCGTCGCGATGGCGACCGGTGCGCGCGCGCGGCTGGGGGTCGATCTCGCGGTCTCGACGACCGGGATCGCCGGTCCCGACGGCGGGACGCCGGAGAAGCCCGTCGGCCTGATCTGGTTCGCGCTGGCCGGCCCGGACGGCGCGGTCGAGACGCGCCGGGTGACGTACCCCGGCACGCGCACCGACATCCGCGACCGCGCGACGATGACGGCGCTGGCCCTGCTGTGGCGGCGGGTCGACCACGATGCAGGCGATGGCTCGCCGACGGACGCACCGAGCGCCCTCGCAACTGGACGCTGACGCACAGTAAATTCTCAGCCTCCTCTCATCTTCTCAGCCGGGATTATGTTCCGTCCGATAAGTACATAAGGATTCTAGTCGGCCCTTCCGCAGGGTCGTGCAGCGCGAACACGGTCGTCACGACCGAGTCGCGCCGCTTTCGCGTCAGCCCCGGAGGTCGCCCGTGTCCCGATTCGTTCGTGCTCTCGTCGCCCTGTCCGCAACTACGAGCCTGCTCGCCGGTTGCGGTGGCGGTGGCAGCAAAGCCGTTCCGACGACGCCGACGCCCTCGCCGACACCGACGAGCGCGAGCACGGCCGCCTATACGTGTCCGACCAACGATTCTACGCTCGCGGTCGGGCGCAGCGGCGCGCGCGTGGCCGGCGACGCGACGCGCAAGGCGGTCCGCTCGCGCACGCGGTTGGCCTCGACGGCCACGAGCGGACTGCTTGCGGTAACCTATGCGAGCGCGACCGTGCAGCGCAGCGCGACGTCGATCGCGCAACGCGAGACGGCAGCCGGCGCCAGCCTCGTGCGCGAGCTGACGTTCACGCACACGAACAAAGTGATCCACGTCGTCTCGGTCCCGCCGGCGCAGGTCGCGACCGTGGAGGCGGCACTCAAGCAGCAGCCCGGCGTCGTGAGCGTTGCGCCGACGGGCGCGCGGCGCCGGCCGACCTCGGTCCAGGCGCCGACCTGGACGACGGATCCGTACTTCGACGGCTTCACCTCGGCGCAGAACCTTGCCGAACAAGGGACCGCGTACCCGACGACCTACAAAACACCGCCGTACGCCGAGAGCGCCAACGTCCCCGGTCAGTGGGATATGCACGCGATCCAATTGGAGTACGCCTTCTCCTACGCATCGACCTCAGGGACGGTCAACGGGAGTGGAGTTGGGAACGCCGGTGCGGTCGGCTTGTCGTCGGTGAAGATCGCGGTCATCGATACCGGCGAGGACCCGAACCATCCCGAGCTCAGCTCGAAGATCGCCTACCAGAAGTGCTTCATCAGCGGTCCGAACTCGCCGTATCCGCAGTCGACCTCGGACTTCGAGACCGATCCGGACGGACACGGCACGGACGTCGCGGGCATCGCGGCGGCCGACACGAACAACGCGCTCGGCTTCACCGGCGCCGGCGGGAACGTGGTGATCTACGGATACCGCGTCTATCCGACGCCGGACGACACCTGCGTCAGCGATTCCACCGCCGACGACCAGTGCGATGCGTCGACGACCGACATCGCCTCGGCGATCGACGACGCGGTGACCCAGCACGTCAACGTGATCACGATGAGCCTCGGCGGCGGTTCGTGCAACGCCGGGGTCGACGACGATCCAACGGAGGGGGCCGCCGTCGCTGAGGCGGTCGCCGCCAATATCGTGGTCGTTGCGGCCGCGGGCAACTCCTACGGCCCGCCGACCGAGGCGCCCGGCTGCGATACCGGCGTGCTGGCGGTCGGTGCGACGTCGCTGGCCGATGGCTCCGGCAACCCCAACGGGACGGGCAACGCCCTGGGCGCCGCAGGTGCGCCGGTCGAGTACGTCGCCTCGTACACCGACTACGGAACCAACGACACGCTGAACAATCCCTCGTCGTGGGGCATCGTGGCGCCGGGCGGCGATCCGTCCAGCGATGCGGATAACGATGACTGGCACTGGATCGAGAACATCTGGACGACGACGCCGTATATGTCCTCGGCCAGCGACGAGAACTTCGAAGGCGAGTGCGCCGCCGACTACGGTGGCGGCAGCTCGACGATCGATTGCCGGACGCTGATCGCGGGGACGTCGATGGCGACGCCTCACGTCGCCGGCGTGGCCGCGTTGATCCTCTCGGCGACGGGCGGATTGAGTTCGCCCTACCAGTCGCCGACCGCGATGCGAACGCTGCTCTGCGATACGGCCGACGACCTCAGCGACCCGAACCAAGGCTGCGGGCGGGTGAATGTGTACCACGCGATGGCCGTCGCCTTGCACGATCCGACCCCGCCGTAACCGCGTAGCGCCCACGAGCACGCCCGGCCGCGAGGAGATCGCGCGGTCGGGCGAAAGCTTCCTTCAATCCTCTGTGTAACCGAAGGGTGCTGCTCGTGATTTCTCGCTCCTCGCGCCTGCTCTCCAGTCTGCTCGCGGTGGCCGTGACGCTCGCCGCCTGTGGCGGTGGGGGTGGCGGGGGCGGCTCGAGCACGCCGCCGGCCTCGACTCCGACGGCGACGCCGACGCCGGGCAACACGGTGGTGATCCCGGTCTCGACGACCGGTAGCGAGATCGGTTCCTTCGGGCCGATCGGGGCGGGCTACACCGGAACCGCGACGATCCCGCAGGGCAGCGTCGCGACGAATCTGACCGCGACGTTCGCAGCGACGCAGCCCGGGAGTACGCCGACGATCCAGAACCTGCGCCGTCGCCCGGCGAACATCGGCGGGAGCAACATCAGTGCGATGGCCTTCCTCTCGGTGACGCCGGCGGCGACCGTGACGTTCGCGTCGTACCCGTCGTTCACGCTGGTCGTGCCGGCATCGGTGGCGGCGTCGCTCGGACCCTATGCCTATATCGCGCTCTACGATCCGACGCAGCCGAACAACGGCTGGACGACGATCGAAGGCCCCGCGAGCGTCTCAGGGGGCACGCTGACGTTCACCGGCGGCACGCCGGGGCCGACGCTGATCGGCGGCAAGACCTACGTGCTGTTGTTCTTCACCGTGACCTCGCTGCTCCCAACACCGTCGCCGGTGCCGAGCCCGACCCCGACTGCAACGCCGAATGCCGCGGCGTACATCTGCCCGACGAACGACCAGACGCTCGCGGTCGGACGTGGGGTCATGTCGCGCGGCGAGGGGCCACGTCGCTTCGTACGCTCGCGCGACCGCGGGACCCCGGCATCGGCGAGCAATCTGCTGGCCGTGACGTATGCCACGTCGACCGTGCAGCGCGGCGCGACCTCGATCGCCCAGCGCGAGAGCGCGACCGGCGCGAGCCTCGTGCGCGAGTTGACGTTCTCGCACCTGGGACACGTCATGCACATCTTGGCGGTCCCCACCGGTCGCGTCGCAACCGTCGAGGCGTCGCTGCGCGCGCAGCCGGGCGTCCTCAGCGTCGCCCCGACAGGCGCACGTCGCCGGACCACGACCGTCACCGCGCCGTACTGGACGAGTGACCCATACTTCGCTGGGTTCACCTCGGCGCAGAACACAACCGCCGGTAACCCGAACGCATCGACGTTCGAAGTCCTGCCGTATGCCGAAAGCGCCGGTGTCCCCGGTCAGTGGGACATGCACGCCATCAAGCTCGGGTACGCCTTCGAGTATTCCCAATCGGGCAACGGAAGCGGAATCACGAACGCCAACGCGCTCGGTTCGGCAACGGTGAAGATTGCCGTCATCGACACGGGCGAAGATCCGAACCATCCCGAGCTGGCCTCGAAGATCGCCTATCAGAAATGCTTCATCAGCAATGTCGCCGGTACGTTCCAGTCGTCATCGGACTTCGAAACCGACCCTATGGGTCACGGGACCGATGTCTCGGGGATCGCGGCGGCCGACACGAACAATAGCTTCGGCTTCACGGGCGCCGGCGGAAATACGGTGATCTACGGATACCGGGTCTTCCCGACACCGGACGACACGTGCGTGAGCGACACGGGCGCCGACGACCAGTGCGACGCATCGACGGTCGACATCGCCTCGGCGATCGACGACGCGGTGAGCCAGGACGTCAACGTCATCAGCATGAGCCTGGGTGGTGGCTCGTGCTCGAACGGAGTGGACGACGATCCGACTGAGGGAGCAGCCGTCGCTGAAGCGATCGCTCACAATGTCGTCGTCGTCGCGGCCGCCGGCAACTCCTACGGCCCCCCGACCGAGGCGCCGGCATGCGACACGGGCGTGCTCGCGGTCGGTGCGACGTCGCTGGCCGACGGTTCGAGTAACCCGAACGGGACGGGCAACACGCTAGGCACCCCGACGGCGCCGGTCGAGTACGTGGCGTCGTACAGCGACTACGGGACCAACGACACGCTGAATAGCGCGGCAGCGTGGGGCATCGTGGCGCCGGGCGGCGACCCGTCGAGCGATATGGATGAAGACGACCTGCACTGGATCGAGAACATCTGGACGACAACCCCCTATATGTCCTCGCCGACCGACCAGAACTTCGAGGGCGAGTGCACGGATGATTATCCGAATTCGTCCGGTGTCACTTCGCCTGTCGACTGCCGAACGTTGATCGCAGGGACGTCGATGGCGACGCCGCACGTCGCCGGCGCCGTGGCGCTGATCCTCTCCGCGACGGGTGGCTTGAGCTCGCCGTACCAGTCGCCGACCGCAATGCGCCAACTGCTCTGCCAGACCGCTGACAGCATCAACGATCCGAACCAAGGCTGCGGGCGGCTCAACGTCTACCGCGCCATGGCCGTCGCGCTCGGGGACCCAAGCCCACCGTAAGGCGGACTCGTCACCCGTCGTCCCTCAACCCGTTCGGCCGTAGCCGATCGCGTCGAGTTGGCGTTGGGTGACGAGGCCGTCGGCGAAGGTCGGGGCGGCGCCGCCGCCGAGGTCGATGCGCACGGCGAAGGCGTCGAGCAGTGCGAGGAAGGCGGGGAGGTTCGGGTGGATCGCGGCGTGCTGCGCGTTCCCGAGGGTTACGACCTCCAGCTCGTCTTGTTCGTCGTCGGCGAGCGTGAACAGGCGAAGGCCGCCCAGCGATGGGCCGCTGGCGACCGCGCTGCGCAGCTCGCCGTGCACTGCGACCGTCATCGATTCGACGATCGTCGTCGAGTCGTTGCTGACGCGCCCGACCAGTCCCGCGCCGTAGTCGACGAACGCGAAGGCGCCGTCGGCGACGGTGCTCTCGAAGGTGCCTTGTGCATCGACGCGGCGCGGGTTGGCGGTTCGCAGCAGCCCATGCGTCGCCTGCACGGTGCGGCCGGACAGGTGGTTGGCCAGATCGAAGAAGTGCGGCATGAAGGCGTTGGCGACGCCGCCGCCACGCTCGCGCGAGAACCACCAGCCGCGCTCGCGGCGCGTCTCGCGCTCGAGCAGGTCGCGACCGAGGCGGGCGACTTCGATCTCACGCAGCGCGCCGAGATGCCCGTTCTCGATCAGCTCGGCGAGCGCGCGGACCGTCGGTAAGTAGCGGAACTCGAACGCAAGCGCGGTCGCCGTCCCCGCCCGTGCGGCCAGGGCGACCATCTCCTCGGCCTGTGCGACCGTGAGCGCGAATGGCTTCTCGCACAGGACGTTCTTCCCGGCCGCCAGCGCGGCCAGCACGCTGCGATGGTGGTCGAACGGCGGCGAGGCGACCGAGACGACGTCGAGCTCGACGCCGGCCAGCATCGCCTCGACCGACGGAAAGGGGTGCGGGATCTTGCGCTCGCGCGCGACCCGCTCCGCGTTCGTCGGCGAGGCGATGGCGACGACCTCGAAGCGCGGATGGAGGGCGTACGCCGGCGCGTGCACCGCACCGCCGAAGCCGCTGCCGACGATCCCGACCTTGAGCGCGCTCATCCTGCCTTTGCCACCTCGCGTATCGTCTGCTCGAACAGGTCGAGGGCGCGCGCGAGTTGCTCGTCGGCGATCGTCAGCGGCGGCGCCAGCGTGATCGAGGTTCCGGTCGGGCCCGACTGCAGCAGCACCAGACCCCGCGCGAGCGCGCGCACGACGATGCGATTGGCCAGCGCGCCGTCGCGGAACTCGACCGCCCACAGGAACCCGCGCCCGCGCACGTCGCGCACACCGGAGATCGCGCGTAGGCTGCCCAGGCGCTCGGCGAAAACCGGTTCGCGGGCGCGCACGCGGGCCGGGAGGTCGAGACGCTCGAGCTCGTCGAGGTTGGCGAGCGCCGCCGCGCAGGCCAGCGGATTCCCCAGAAAGGTCGAGGTGTGGAGCGCCTCGCCGGCGCTGCGCGGCCAGGCGTCCATCGCCCGCGGCGTCCCGATCGTCGCCGAGAGCGGGACCCCGCCGGCCAGCGACTTTCCGATGCACAGCAGATCGGGGACCACGCCTTCGCGCTCACAGGCGAAGAGCGGTCCGGTGCGGCCCAGGCCGGTGTAGATCTCGTCGAGGATCAAGAGCAGACCGCGCTCGTCGCACACGGCGCGCAGCCCCGCCAGGAAGCCGTCCGGCGGGACGATGACGCCGCCGCGCCCTTGGATCGGTTCGACGAGGATCGCGCCGAGGTCAGGATCGCGCGCCAGCGCGGACCGTACCGCGGCGAGCGCGGCGTCGGCCGTCGTGTCCGCGCCGGGGTACGGTAGGAACGTCGCGCGCTCGACGACCAGCGGTGCGAACGGCGCGCGGAATTTGTCGATCCCGATGACCTCGAGTGCGCCGAGCGTGAGTCCATGATAGGCGCCGTGATAGGCGAGGACGCGCGGCTTGCCGGTGGCGAGCAACGCGGTCTTCAGCGCGAACTCGACGGCTTCGGAACCCGAGGTCGTCAGGTACGATTTGGAGAGCGCGCCCGGCGCCAGTGCGGCGAGCCGTTCGAGCAGCCGCGTGCGCACCTCGGTCGGGTGGACGTCGCCCATCCCATGGATCAGCGTGCGCGCCTGCGCCTCGATCGCCGCGACGACAGCGGGATTGGTGTGCCCCGTCGCCGCGACGCCGAACGCGGCAGTCAAATCGAGATAGCGGTTCCCATCCACGTCGACGACCAGCGCCCCGTGCGCCGACTCCCAAAAAACGGGATAATCCGCCCCAAGATACGTAACCCCCGGCGCCTCACACACCGCCAACCGCGCCGCAAGCTCGCGCGACCGCGGCCCGGGAACCGCGGTGACGATCGCTTCGAGGTTGTCACGCTCGACGTGGTGCGAGGGCATCGATCACGGGGCTACGACGAAGGGCAGGGCGCAGCCTCGGAGCCTTAGGCGATACCGGCCAGAATGCCGTAGGAGATCTCTCCGAGCGCATCGCCGCGCGGGCGCGAACGCTGTGCCAAGAATGCTCCGATGGCGTCGAGGTTCGCGAAGCCGTTGGCCAGATCGGTCATCAGCTGCAGCCCATCCTCGGGGGTGGCCAGGACGTCGATGCCGTTCGCTGCGAGAAAGACGCTCATCGCAAGCCATGCGATGCGCTTATTGCCGTCGACGAAGGACTGGTTCTGCGCGATCGACCGGAGGAGAGCGGCTGCTTTCTGAAAGATGTGCGGATAGAGATCCTCGCCGAACATCGTCGCCTGCGGGAGCGCGACCGCGGACTCCAAGAGCTCAGGACGGCTCAGTGCAGAGCGCGGTCCGATGTGGAGCTCGAAGAGCTCGAGGACGTCCGCCGTGCTCAGGTAGACCATTAGGCCTTCGCCAGCGCGTCGAGGAGAGCGGCATCCCGAGCCACGATCTCGCTCGCGAGGGCTCTCAGACGCTCGCGGTCGATCGGCTTCGCTTCGAAGTGCTCACCGAGGGCACGCTTGACCAGCTCGTTCATCGAGACACCCTCGGCCTTCGCCTGGAGGTAGAGGCGCTGGTAGGTCTCCGGGTCGAGGCGGAGCGGGAGGGCCTTTGTGGGCAGTGACATCGCGACGCCATGATATCATATCGGACTCAAGAATGGAATGCCCTGCGAGTGCCCGCGATTATGATGTGTCGATCCAGCGGGTGAAGTTGGCGATCCGTGGCTCGCCGCCGTGGTGGCCGGCGAGTGGCGGATCTTGCAGCGTGCCCAGCGGTGCGGCGCGGACGGCGGCGATGCGCGTGGCGAGCGCGACAGCGGGCTCGTCGGTGGCAGCGACGCCGAGGGCCTGGACCGGGAGGTGGTGCGCGGCGACGTAGGCGGCGAGCGCTTCGTCGTCGCCGCGCAGGATCGGGAGCGTGCGCGCAACGAGTGGCGGCGGTTCGTCGCGTGGCGCGTCGAACACGAGGTTCGAATCGCCGGCGGCGATGACGGCGCCGCGGCCGCCGGCGGCGCGAAACGCGGCGAGCTGCCGGTACGCGGCCGCTGCCGCGGTGCGCGCGGGTTCGATGCGGCCGGCCGGGAACTCGATCGCGATGCGCTCGGCCGCCGCGCCGAGCCGCCGCGTGAACATCGCGAATGCGTCGTCGTCCGCGTCGACGAAGAGGGCGTGCAGCGAGAGGCAGCCTTCGCCGTCGTAGAGCAGCGCGTCGCGGGCAATCCCAGCCAGCAGCGCTTCGTCAGCGTGGGCGAGGTCCGCGGCGGTGAGTCGGCCGAGGCTCACCCGGTGGCCGAAGGGGACGAAGCGCGCGTCGACGCCGCAGCGGGCGCGGAGCGCGCGCAGGGTCTCGTCACGACCGAAGGCCACGACGACGTCGGCTTGCGCCAGCAGGGCATCCTCGTCGGGATCGCCGCCAGTCCACGCGCGCGCAGTTGCGGCAGAAGCGAAGGCGGGATGCTCGTCGGCGAGCGTCGCGAAGAAGGCGGCGACGAGCGCGTCACTGCGATCCTTCACCACGACCTCGCATTTCGCGCACAAGGCGAAGATCGCCGGCACCAGCGCGACGCCGATCGTCGTGTCGCTCGAGACGATCGCGACCCGGTCGACGCCACGCGCCCAGGCCGCGGGTGCGCCGGCGCGCGGGGCGACGCCGTCGAGCGCCGCGACGGCGCCGAGCTCGGAGACGATCGCCGCCTCCAGCGCCGCAGCGGTGATGCCGAAGAAGAGGCGGTCGAGCGCGTAGTCGACGACCGGTTCGCTATAGCCGAGCCGGTCGCGGATCGCGCGCGTCGCGCGGACGCGCGGCGCGAAGTCGGCGTCGCTCCAGCGCCGCGCGGCGTCGGCGACGAAGGCGACGATCCGCGCCGCCGAGAGCGCGCGCAGCGGTGACGCCACGGCGCTCTCGCTCGCGGTCAGGCCACCTGTTTGCGGTTGGTCGCCAGTTGCGCGTCGACCAGCGCGACCGTCTCGTCGAGGGCCGCCGAGCGCATCCCCTTCTGTGCCGCGATCCCTTGCACGAGCCGGTCGACGCGCTCGATGTTCGGCGCGCCGGCAAACAGCGCACGTGCGGCGGACGAGGGCCGGACCAGCCCTTGCGCCGCGGCGGCGTACTTCTCGAACGGCACGAGATCGTCGGGCGACGCGCCTAGCGCGACGCACAGCGCGCGAACCCAGTCGTAGACGGCCCGCGACTCCTCGGGGTCGGTATGCACGGCTTCCTTGATCGCGCGCGGGCCGTCGGCCGTGACGCAACGATAGTTGCCGGTGATCAACATCGCCCACTTCGCCAGCGGCACGAAGACGGAGTCGTGCACTTTGAGCTTGACGGGCAGCTCGACCGCGCCACCACCCGCGTCGTAGCGGATCGCCTCGATGTCGGCCTGCATGCGCCGCAGCATCGCGGTGTGCGCGTCGGACTCAAAGCGCGCCGCCTTGAAGTTGGTCGGCAGCGTCACTTGAAGCACGTTGACGTCTTCGTCGGGCGGGCGGAACGCTTGCGGGTCCGGGCTGCACAAGGTCATCCGTGCCGGGTTGAAGTTCCGCCAGACCGTCGCATCGGTGTACGCCGCATGCAAGGCAGCGGTGTCGAGACCGGGGATGCGGTCGAGGTACGGCAGCGGCGGCATGTTCATGATCGACATGCAGGGCACGCCCGAGGTGGCGACCGCGTCGAGCAGTTCGCGCACGCCGGGCGCGCGGTACTGCGGCTCCTGCATCGCCAGTGCGACGAGATCGTAGTCGGCCGGATCGACCGCGCCGGGTCCCGCCGCGGAGAGCTTCCCGGTGAGCCCTCGAGAGTCGATCTCGACCAAACCCTCGCGTCCCTTGACCGGTAACCGCACGCGCGCGCCACGCGTGTTGATCGCCTCTGCCTCGGCCGGGAGGCAGACCAGCGTAACGTCGTGGCCGGCCATCGCGAGTTTCGTTGCCAGGAGCGACCCGTACGAGGCACCTAGGATCAGCGTACGATAGGCGGTCTTCGAAGTGTTCATCGACGGGCGTCCTCCGGGGTGGGTAACGAAGCCGGGGTTCTGGCCGACGACGGCGGCTTCATGCTTTGCTCCGGGTCAACGTCTCGGCGTCGAGCGAGCAGCCGCGCAGTTCGGCCCCCTGCTCCCGACCGAGCAGGATCAGGCCGCCGTCGACGAGCGCGCCGAGATCCTCGGTCTCGATCGCGACGACCGAGCCTCGGTTGGCTAGGTCGACGTGGCGAATCGCGCCGACGACGCCCGGCGGCAGCGGCCGGCCTTCGCCGTCGACGACGATCGGGCGCAGCCACGGCGGCGGCACCTTGACGCGCGGCGGCTCGACTCGCGCGCGCGACGCGGGGGCATCGTAGTACTGCGAGGAGAGCTCGGTCATCCCGTACTCGGCGACGATCGCCGGGGTCGGGACACCGAGCCGCGCCGCGGTCTCCGCGTAGAGCCACGCCCGCTCGACGATGCGGGTCCGCCCCTTGAAACCGCCGGTCTCCATGACCCGCGAACCCTGCGGGAGCGCGAGCACGAGCTGGCGTTCGGCGAGCGCGTCGACCAACGCGACCAGCGCAAACGCGGTCGCGGCGACGCAGACCGCGATGCCGTCGCCTCGCGCGCGCTCGACGTCGCGCACGAAGCCGTCGACGTCGAGCAAGTCCTCGTGCAGGTACCAACCACCGGCGCCGTCGCCGCGCGCCTGCGCGACGGCGTGCATCATGAAGCCCAGCGAGCTGTGCGGCCGCTCGCGCGGATCGGGGACGAGCTGCAGGTAGCGCAGCCGCGCGCCGTCGCCCAAGAGAAGCCGGTCGAACGAGGCGAGCAGCGCGGCCTCGTACAGGCGCGGCGTCGAAAACTCGTGCCGTCCGCCGCGACCGAGGGTCGTCCCGCTGGTCTCGAACCACAGCACGGTCTGCTCCGGCGGAAACGTCGCGAGGCGCGCTTCCTTGAAGGCGGCGGCCGGGACGGCGGGGATGTCCTCGACCCGCTCCGGCAGCCGGGCGAGATCGAAGCCGAGACTGCGGGCGTAGGCCGCATACGGCGCGTTGCGCTCGACCTGATAGGCGAACAGGTCGCGCGCCAGCGCGAGGAAGCCCGCGTCGTCGAGGGCGTACGCGGCGATCGCCGCGAGGATCCGCGCGTCGAGCGCGGCGGCGTCGTCCACGTTCAGTGGAGGCGGCGTTTGGCCGTCAGCACGCCGGTGTTGAGGCCGCCAAGCGCGAGCCCGCCGTCGAAGCGCGCCGACTCGACCTTGATGCAGCGGTCGACGACGACGTCGAGGCCGGCCCGATCGGCCAGCTGAATCGCTTCTTCGTTGACGACTCCGTACTGAAACCAGATCGCCTTCGCGCCGACGTCGATCGCTTCGCGCACGACCTGCGGCGCCTCGTTCGGCCGGCGGAAGACGTCGACGATATCCGGCGGTCCGTGTTCGGCGGCGTAGGCCGCCAGGGTCGGATACGAGCGGATGCCGTCGATCGCCGGCGCGGTCGGGTTGATCGGCACGACGTCGAGCTTGCCCTTCGTGCGCAGGTAGGAGAAGACGAAGTACGACGGCCGGTCGTGCTTGGGCGAGGCGCCGACCATCGCGACCGTGTGCGAGCGGTCGAGCAAGGCGCGCCGCTCGCTAGCCGTCTCGAGGATCATGCCTGCACCCGCCCGACCTTCGCCGCGGCGGCTAAGCCGCGCTCGAGATCCCAGATCAGGTCCTCGACGTCTTCGAGGCCGACCGAGAGCCGCACCATCTCCGGACCGATCCCGGCCGCGCGCAGTTCGTCGTCGGTGAGCTGTTGATGCGTCGTCGTCGCGGGATGGATCACCAAGCTCTTCGCGTCGCCGACGTTGGCTAGATGGCTCCACAACTGGAGCGCCTCGATGAACGCGCGGCCTGCGTCGCGGCCACCCCGCAGCCCGAAAGTGAAGACCGCGCCGGCGCCCAGCGGCAGATACTTCGCGGCCAGCGCGCGCTCGGGGCTGTCGGGCAGATCGGCGTACGCGACCCAGGCGACTTCGTCGCGGCTCTTCAGGAACGTCGCGACCGCCCGCGCGTTGGCGACGTGCTGCGGCATCCGCACGGCGAGCGTCTCGAGGCCCTGCACCAAGAGCCACGCGTTCATCGGCGAGATCGAGGCGCCGACGTCACGCAAGACTTCGGCCCGCGCGCGCATCAGGAATGCGTACTCACCGAACGTCTCGGCGAAGTTGATCCCGTGGTAACCGGGACTCGGCTCCGAGAGCAGCGGATGCCGGCCGGCGCCCCACGGGAAGCGACCCGACTCGACCAGCGCCCCACCGATCACCGTGCCGTGGCCGCCGATGAACTTCGTCGCCGAGTGGATGACGACGTCGGCACCGTACTCGATCGGCCGGCACAGGTAGGGCGAGGCGAAGGTGTTGTCGACCAGCAACGGGACGCCGGCCCCGTGCGCGGCGTCGGCCAGCGCGGCCAGGTCGGCGACGTTACCGCTGGGGTTCCCGATCGTCTCGGTGAAGACCGCGCGCGTGTTCGGGCGGATCGCGTCGCGAACGCCTTCGACCTTTCCGCCGGGGACGAAGGTCGTCGCGATCCCCATCCGCCGCAGCGTCACCGAGAACTGCGTGATCGTCCCGCCGTAGAGGTTGGTCGAGGCGACGAGGTGGTCGCCCTCCTGGGCCAGCGCGAGGACGGCGATCAACTGCGCCGCCAAGCCGCTGGCTGCCGCGACGCTGCCGAGGCCGCCTTCGAGACTCGCCAGCTTCTCCTCGAACGCCGCGACGGTCGGGTTGGAGATGCGCGTGTAGATGTTGCCGTAGGTGCGCAGCGCGAAGAGTTCGGCCGCGTGCTCGGTCGAGTCGAAGACGAAGCTGGTCGAGAGATGCAGCGGGAGCGCACGCGCTCCCGTCTCAGCGTCGGGCGGCGTCCCGGCGTGCAGGGCGCGCGTGCGAAAGCCGAACGCGCGATCGTTCACGGCCTCAGATGACCTTGTCTTTCGACGCCTTCCGGTGGGCCGCGGTGAAGCCGACGCCGCGCGCGTCCGCGGTCGGCGGCGGGTTCGCCGTCAGCAGCCCGACCATGTCGGAAAAGTTCTCCACGTAACCATTGAGCGTGTAGGTGACCGATCCGGCGACCGCGGTCAGTTTGAAGAGCCGGCCGTCGAAGGTCCCGGTGAACGGGATCTTCTCCTTGCCGTTGCGCACCCAGGTCCCGCTCAACTGATCGGCCTTCTGGGTCAGGTACAGATGGGAGTAGATCGTCCGCTGGCCGACCGGCTGGACCGCGACTTCCCACACGCCGTCCATCGTCGAAAACTGCGGCGGCTCGGGCGTCTCGCTGGCGCTGGCCGACGGAGAGGGCTCGGGGCGGTGACGGCGTCCGCCTGGGCTCGGGGCCGGCGTCGGGGTGACGATGGTGGGCGGGGTGTAGGCCGGGACGGGCGTGCCGATCAGGATCGACGGAGTCGGCCCGCCGCCGGGCGGCGGAGGCGTCGGCGGCGGTACCTGGGACGCCGACGCTCCGACCTGGGCGGCGGCGGCGCCGCCGAGGGCGAGGGCGGCGAGCCCAACGAGCACGAGCTGACGCAGATTCAACGGGACTCCTCAAGTATGTGGAAAGTCTGAAAGCAAACCGCACTATTTGCCGCGCGAAACGGCAGGCCTCCAGCGCGGCGAAGAGTACGTTACGGCCATCAGCCGGTGGGGAGTGTGCCCACCAGCTCCTGCTCATTTCTGCTAACGCACGAGGTGTAGGCGTTTGTTTCAAAAACGCTTGCTCGCTCTTCTCGTCGGGACGACGGCGTTCATCGCCGGATGCGGAGGTACGACCACGCCTCCTGCGACGAGTGGACCGAGCCCCGTTCCAACGAGCGACCGGCCCAACGGCTCCGGTCTGCAGGCGCAATACGTGGGAACGCTCACGCAGAACGTCACGAATAACCTCATCGGAGCGACGCCGGTTCCGATGATCACGACGTCGACCGCGACGGTGAGCGTCACGGTCGCGACGACCGGGACGACGTCGGTCTTCACGTCGACCGAATCAGATGCCGGTTCGCTGAGCACGCTGACGACCACGACGAACGCGACGGTCGCGTACAACGCCGAAGCGAACGGCACCACGCAGCTGCAGGCGTCGAAGGTCGTGGCGACCGACTCGAACGGCGTGACGTACGAGACAGACTATGGTCCCGGCAACGGGCTGCTCGACGTCATCCCCGAAGCCAACGGTACCTTCGCCAACAATGCGCAGGAGTCGTTCAAGGAGAGCGATCCCGGGATCTCCTCGGCCGTGGCGCCGCTCGGCGTCAACTGCCCGTCCGCCGGTACGCCGGCGACCGTCAGCACCGACCGTGAAGTGAATACCGACGGCTCCTACACGGAGTGCGACGGCGAGTTGAATTCGACCGACACCTTCGTCGACGATGTCGCCTTCGAGACCGGGCCGCTCACCTCGCCGGTCGGGCCTGCGTTCAGCGGGACCCTGACCCTCAACGCGCTGCTCGACGGCCGGCTGTACACCTTCTCGGCGCCGGCGGCCGGTAGCATCGGGTACACCTACTACAACGGTGTGTCGCATACGACGACGCCGTCAACCGTCCCGGACTGGATCCCGACCACCCTGACGCAGCCCTCGGTCGAGACCGACACCATCGCGACCGGTCAGGCGCTCGACCCGACCTGTGCGACCACCTTCGGAACGGTTGCGAACAAGATCACGCAGACGATCACCACCGCCGATGCGATCTTCGGGACGCTCGAAACGAAGACCACGGCCACCTACGACATCGCCGGGCCCGGTACGGTCTGCACGGTCGTCTCCGATACCCTGGAGACGTTCTACGACTTTAGCGATCAGCAGGGTACTGCGCCGCGGCTGTACCCGTCGAACTCCGCGACCGTTCCGGCGGAGTCGATCACGATCGCTGAGACGCTCTCGCTGAAATCGACGACCGCGCCGACGAGCACGACGCGTGCTGCGGCGTCGGTCGGCGGCGGCCTGCTGCTGCCGCGTTCAATCGCGCTCGCTCACGTCGAGCACCTCGTTCGCCAAAAGGCGCAGCTGCAACGGTTCGCGGCGCTCCGCTCCCGGGGAGGGTCTTCCAAGTGATGCGCGCGCTTCTTTCCTACCGGCGCGTCGCCGCGATCGCGCTCGTCGGCACGCTCTCGGCGTGCTCGGGCGGTGGCGGTTCGCACACCGTGCCGTCAGCGGCGAATTCCGGCAGCCAAGGTGCTGCACCCTCGTCGCTGACCTCCATCCTCTACCCGTCGACGAGGTTCACGTCGACGACGACCAGGTTGAACAGCCCGATGAACATCGGGACGCTCGTCATGCACGTCGTCGTCAACCTGCAGAACGGGCCGGGACTCGCCGCCTACGCGGCGGCGACCAGCAACCCCGCCGACAGCCGCTACCGGCAGTTCCTCACCGCCAGTCAGATCGGCGCGCAGTACGGCGCGCGCGCGAGCGACTATACGACCGTGGCGAACTATTTCGCATCGTACGGTCTCAAGGTGGGCGGCTATCCACAGCGCCTCGCGCTGACGGTGGCGGGGACGACGGCTCAGTTTCAATCGGCGCTGGGGACGACGTTCTCGCTCTACAAAAGCGCCGAAGGCCACACGCTAATCGCCCCGAGCGGGACGATCCACTTCGCCAAGGGACTGCCGGTTACGTCGATCGCCGACGCGGTGCTGGATCCGGTCGCGAAGCATCTGCAATACGTGCAGGGCGCCAGCGGCGGGCCCCAGATCGGATCCATCGGCGGCAACACGCCGTTCCAGATCGCCACGGCGTTCGACTACACCAGCGCGTACGCCGCCGGCTACACCGGCAAAGGGATCACGATCGGGATCATCGGTACCGGCCCGATCGATGCCACCTTCGGCTACCACGACTTCAAGGCGTTCCACGCCACCTACGGATTCCCGGGCGGCGGCGTCACGGGCGGTACCTCGACGTTGACGGAAGCTCCCGTCACGCCGGCGGCGGCGGCGAACAACATCGGTGACGGGTCGAACGGCGGTTCACCCACCTCGACGCCGCCGGCGGTCACCGCGCCGTGCGCGACCCCGAGCAACCCCTTCTATCCGCCCTCGGAGTCGCCGTCGGCGACGTGCAATCCGGAGGACTTCGAGGCGCAGATCGACACGGAGCAAGCCTCGCTCGCCTACAACGCGAACATCTCGTTCTACCTTGCGTACGTCAACGTCGAGTGCGGGAACCCGACGACCAACACGTGCGCGGCGGACCCAAGCACCGGCTACGGCTATACCTACCAAGGCTTGGCCGAATCGGATGACGAGATCCAACAGGCGATCGCGGACAACAACGGGGGGAGTACCGGACCGGACATTCTCTCGCTGAGCTACGGCGGCCCCGAGGTTTTGAATGGCTTCTACAACCAGAACGCGCTGGGCAACTACGATCCGTCGGGCTTCGGCCCCTCGGAGTTCGCGGCGCTCGCCGCCGAAGGGGTAGCGGTCTTTGTCTCCTCGGGCGATGACGGCGCTGAGGGCTGCGCACCATACTCGTTGGCGCTCGAGACCACGCCGTGCGTCTCGTATCCGGCCGGTGACGTCAGCGTGACCTCCGTCGGCGGCATCTTCGTTCCGCTCAACAACGCGGGCCAGTACGTCGGTCCGATCACCGCCTGGGGAACGCAGACGAACTCCGGCGGCGCGAGCGGCGGCGGGACCTCGTCGATCACCCCCGTGCCGGCCTGGCAAGTCGGTACCAGCGTGCCGACCGGCTTCCGCTCGCAACCCGACATCTCGCTGGAAGGCGATCCGGACAGCGGCATAGGCGTGCTCGCGAACACCGACTTCACCGGTACGCAGGTGTCCATTTACGGTGGGACGAGCGTGGCTGCGCCCGAGTCTGCCGCCATGTGGGCACTCGTCCTGCAGGCTTGCGCGCAGACCCCGGCCTGCGCGCGGGCCGGTGGTCCGAAGCCCTACCGGCTCGGTAACGCCGCGCCGTACTTCTACACGGTGTACAACAGCGCGACGCTCTACCCGGACACGTTCTACGACGTCACCTTCGGGACCAACGCGCTCGTCGGCTGCTCGCTCAACGGCAGCTGCGGGCCGGCTCCGACGCCGACGCCGGGAGCCGGTTACACTGCCGGGGTCGGCTACGACCTGGTCACTGGGATCGGGGTGCCGTTCGCGCGGCACCTGATCAAGGCAGTGGTGGGCGTCTAGGCGCCCGCTCGCTTGGCGAAGCAAGGGACCTCGGGACCCCCGTCCCGGGGTCCCTTGCACGCGGTGATAAGATAGGATGGCTGTGAAGACCCAGGGACATCCCAAATGGTATCCGGAGGCGAAGGTAAGCTGCGCCTGCGGGGCCACGTTTACCACCGGTTCGACCCGTCCGACGATCTCGGTCGAGGTCTGCTCGAGCTGCCATCCGCTCTTTACGGGGCAGCAGAAGTTCCTCGACACCGCGGGCCGCGTCGACAAGTTCAACCAGCGCGTGGCGATGGCTGACAAGAAGAAGGCCGAAGCCGCCGCGCGCAAGTCGCGCAAGCAGAGCGACCAGGAACCCGCGCCGGCGTCCGTCTAGCGACCCCGCCTGGAACCTGGGAAGCGAGCCGCCGCGCGGCTCGCTTCTTTTTCTTCCCGAACCGCCGATGCAACACTCCGATCGCCTCGAGACGCTCTCGAAACGCTTCGACGAAATCGACGCCGCGCTGGCCGACACGAGCGGCGGCTTCGATCAGGCCCGCTATACGGCGCTGACCAAGGAACGCGCGGCGATCGAACCGACCGTGGCCGCGTTCCGTGAGCTGCAGGCGCTGCTGCGCGCGATCGCTGAGAACGATCTGCTGCGGGCCGACCGGAGCGAGCCCGAGCTGGCGGCGCTGGCGGAAGAAGAGGCCGGCGCGCTGCGCGAGCGGCGCGCGGCGTTAGAGGAACGCCTCGCCGAGTTGCTCGTGCCGCGCGACCCCAACGACGACAAAGACGTCTTCATCGAGATTCGGGCCGGCGCCGGCGGCGACGAGGCCGGGATCTTCGCCGGCGATCTGCTGCGGATGTACACGCGCTTCGCCGAGTCGCGCGCGATGCGCGTCGCGCTGCTCAGCGAGAGCGAGAACGAGTCGGGCGGCTACAAAGAGGTCGTCATCGCGGTCAAGGGCGGTGAGCCGTACCGCTGGTTCAAGTACGAGTCGGGCGTCCACCGGGTGCAGCGCGTCCCGGCGACCGAGGCGGCCGGCCGCATCCACACCTCGACTGCGACGGTCGCCGTGTTACCTGAGGTCGAGGACGACGGCGCGATCGAGATCCGGCCGGCCGATCTCGAGATCGACACGTTCAAGGCTTCAGGCGCCGGCGGCCAGCACGTCAACAAGACCGAATCGGCGATCCGCATCACCCACAAACCGACCGGGATCGTCGTCGCTTGTAGTGAGGAGCGCTCGCAGCTGCAGAACCGCGAGCGGGCGATGGGGATGCTGCGCGCCCAGCTCGCCGAGCGCCAGCGCCGCGAACGCGAGGAGACCGAGGGTGCCCTGCGCCGCAGCCAGGTCGGGACCGGCGACCGCAGCGAGAAGATCCGCACCTACAACTATCCGCAGGACCGCATCACCGACCACCGCATCGGCCAGAGCTTCCAGAACATCAAAGCGATCCTCGACGGCGAGATGGAGAAGCTCGTCGTCGAGCTGCAGCAGAACGAGAAGGCTCGGCTGCTGGCCGGCGAAACGTCCGCGGCGTGACACTTTCGAGGCTAGTCGGCCAGACACGTACGTCCCCGTGGTTCGCGGTCTCGCAGGACGCGGTGACCGCCTTCGGCGAGTTGACCGGCGACCGCAACCCGCTGCACCTCGATCCCGCCTGGTGCGCCGCGAACAGCCCGTTCGGCCGGACGATCGCGCACGGGTTCTTCACCACCTCGTTGCTCGTGCAACTCGGGGCCGACGCCGGTGGGCTCGACCTGCCGCCCGGGATCGTTGCCTTGAACTACGGCTTCGACCGGTTGCGGCTGGTCGCGCCGGTTCCGGTCGGCTCCCGCATCCGCGGCGTGTTCACGGTCACCGCGGCCGAGCCGCGTGGCGACGGCCAGACGCTGCTGCGCCAGAACGTCGAGGTCGAGATCGAAGGTGGTGAACGGCCGGCGCTGGTGGCCGAGTGGCTGAGCATGCTCGTCGCGAGCGCGGCCTGACGTGCGCGCGGTCCAGGTCCACACGCTGGGCAGCCCGCGCGACCTCGTGTTAGCCGAGATCGATGCCCCCGCGCCGGGACCCGGCGAGCTGGCGATCGAGGTCCACGCAGCCGGGGTGAACTTCCCCGACGCGCTGCTCACGACGGGTCGTTATCAGGAGAAGCCGCCGTTGCCGTTCACGCTCGGCATCGAGGTGGCCGGCGTCGTGACCGGGCTGGGCGAGGGCGTCGCGGGCTTCGCGCTCGGCGACCGGGTCGCCGCAATGCCCACCGCCGGCGCCTTCGCCGAAGCGACGACGGTGGACGCCGCCCGCACGGTGAAGCTCCCCGACGCGATCGACTTCGTGACCGCCGCCGGGATGTTGGTCACCTACGGCACGGCCTACCACGGCTTGGTCGGGCGCGGCCGGCTGCAGGCCGGTGACCGCCTGGCGGTGACCGGTGCGGGCGGCGGCGTCGGCACGGCGGCGGTCGACATCGGCCAAGCGCTGGGCGCGCAGGTCGTCGCGATCGTCGGCTCGCCGGCGAAAGCCGACGCGGCCCGCGCCGCCGGGGCGGCGCACGTGCTGGCAGCCGATGACGGGCTGGTCGACGCGATCAAGGCAGCGACGCGCGCAGTCGACGTGCTGTTCGACAACGTCGGCGGCGATACGTTCGACGCGGCGTTGCGCACGCTCGACTGGCGCGCGCGCGTGCTCGTCGTGGGCTTCACTAGCGGCCGCATCCCGGCGATCCCGTCGAACCGGTTGCTGCTGCGTGAGATCGACGCGATGGGGGTCTACTGGGGGCCGTGGAGCGCGCGCGAGCCCGAGCGCAACCGCGCCAACTTCGCCGCGATGTTCGCGCTGCGCGCGCAAGGGAAGCTGCACCCGACCGTCCACGCGCGCTACGCGCTCGCCGACGCGCCGCAGGCCGTCGAAGCGCTGATCGAGCGTCGGCTGATCGGCAAGGCCGTCGTCGTCGTGCGCGACTGAGCCGATGACGATCGGCGAGGCGCTGCGTGACGCCGCGCTGCGCCTAGAGCCCGTCGGCGGGACCGGTCGGCTCGACGCGGCGTTCCTGCTCGCGCATGCCGGGGGCGTGACGCGCCAGGAGATGCTCGCGCATCCCGAGCGCACCCTCGCGCCGCCGATCGCCGAGCGCTTCGGCGCGCTGGTCGCGCGTCGCGCGGAGGGCGAGCCGCTGGCGTACGTGACCGGCGAGGCGGGCTTTCACGGCCGGATGTTCGCGGTCGATTCGCGCGTCCTCGTCCCGAGGCCTGAGACCGAGATCGCCGTCGAGTGGGCGGTCCGCCATCTGCGGGCGATCGGCCGGGAACGCGGCAGCGCCGCCGACGTCGGCACCGGCAGCGGCGCGATCGCGGTGTCGCTGGCCTGCGAGCTGCCGGGGCTGAACGTCTACGCCAGCGACGTCTCGGGCGACGCGCTTGCCGTCGCGCGTGGAAACGCCGCGCGCAACCACGTCTTCCAGCACGTCACCTTCCTGCCCGGCGACCTGGCGACGCCGCTCTTGCCGTTCGCGCCGTTTGACGCGTTGGTCGCGAATCTGCCGTACGTGCCGAGCGCCGAGTTAGCGCCGGCCCCCGATCCGGTCGGCTTCGAACCGCGCCTCGCCCGCGACGGCGGCCCCGACGGCCTCGACCTCTACCGCCGCCTCGTCCCAGACCTCGCGCGCCTCGTCGCCCCCCGCGGGATCGCCATCCTCGAAGCCGCTCCCGGCAATGCCCGCGCCCTCGAAGCCCTCGTCCGCGCCGCCCTCCCATCCGCCGGCGTCGAAACGATCCGCGACTACGCCGACCTCGACCGCTTCGTGGTGGCCGCGATCCCGCCGGGCTGAGCGATCGGCCGGATTCAGCCTGCTTCTCTTGTTTGGCGAGGCGAACCATGAGTCACCTGACAGCGCGACTCCCGGCGGGTCCCGCTAGGTCGTCCGGCGAAGCGAAGCATCCCGGTATGGCGAAATTCATCTTCTTCAGCGGCGGCGTCGTCAGTTCGCTTGGGAAGGGGATAACCGCCGCCTCCTTGGGCAGGCTGCTGAAGAGCCGCGGCGTCTCGGTGTCGATCCAGAAGCTCGACCCGTACATCAACGTCGACGCCGGCACGATGAACCCGTACCAGCACGGGGAGGTCTTCGTCACCGAGGATGGTGCCGAGACCGACTTGGACTTGGGGCACTACGAGCGCTTCATCGACGAGTCGCTGACCCGCGACAACAACGTGACGACCGGCCAGATCTACAAGTCGGTCATCGAGAAGGAACGGCGCGGCGACTATTTGGGCGCGACGGTCCAGGTGATCCCGCACATCACCAACGAGATCAAAGCGCACGTCACTCGGGTCGCCGAGCGCAGCGGCGCCGAGGTCTGCATCGTCGAGGTCGGCGGAACCGTCGGTGACATCGAGTCGCTGCCGTTCCTCGAGGCGATCCGTCAGGTCAAGCACATGGTGGGTGAGGAGAACGTGATGTTCATCCACCTCACGCTGCTGCCGCACCTGGGCGCCGCCGACGAGCTGAAGACCAAGCCGACGCAGCACTCGGTGCGCGAGCTGCGCGCGATCGGGATCACGCCCGACGCGATCGTGCTGCGCACCGGCTCAACGCGTCCGGTCGGCGTAGAGCTGAAGGAGAAGATCGCGCTCTTCTGCGACGTCGCGCCGGAGTGCGTCGTGCAGAACGGCGACGCCGCGTCGATCTACCGTGTCCCGCTCAACCTCGAAGCCGAGGGGCTGGCCGAGATCGCGATCCGCAAGCTGCGCCTGGAGACGCAGCCGGCCGAGCTCGAGTCGTGGAGCGCGATCGTCGAGCGGATCGAGAACCCGTCGACCCGCGTGCGCGTCGCGCTGGTCGGCAAGTACGTCGAGTTGAAGGACGCCTACATCTCGATCTCCGAGGCGATCGCCCACGCCGGGATCCATCACGATGCGGCGGTCGACGTCGTGCGGGTCGACTCGGAGCGGATCGAGTCTGAGGGGTTGGGCGCGCTCGACGACGTCGACGGCGTGCTGGTCGCGCCCGGCTTCGGCGCCCGCGGAGTGAAAGGCAAGCTGCTCGCGATCCAGCGCGTGCGCGAACAGAAGATCCCGTTCTTGGGGATCTGCTTTGGGATGCAGCTGGCCTGCGTCGAGTTCGCGCGCAACGTCTGCGGTCTGTCCGAGGCGATGACGAGCGAGGTCGAGGAGACGACGCCCGACCCGGTGATCGACTTCATCCCCGAGCAGCGCAACCTCGATCTCAAGGGCGGGACGATGCGCTTGGGTGCGTACGCCTGCGAGCTCGAGCCGGATTCGCTGGCCGCCAAAGCCTACGGCGAGACGCACATCAGCGAGCGGCACCGCCACCGCTACGAGTTCAACAACCGGTACAAGGCGCTCTTCGAGGAGCACGGGATGACGTTCAGCGGGCATCACCCGCTGGGCCGGACCTCGCTGGTCGAGCTGATCGAGCTGCCCCAGCACGTCCACCCGTGGTTCGTCGGGACGCAGGCCCACCCCGAGTACAAGAGCCGGCCGAACCGCCCCTCGCCGTTGTACCGTGAGTGGATTGGGGCCGCGCTCGAGCACGCGAGGGAGCGGGCGAACGTACCGGACGGCGCGCTCGTGCGCCGCTGAACGCCGCCGACGTCACCGTCGTCATCCTCGCGCGCGATGAGGCCGCGCGCTTGCCCGCGACGCTCGACGCGCTGCCGCCTGGCGTGCGCGTCTTCGTCTTGGACACCGGCTCGCGCGATGCGACCAGCGCGCTGGCCCGCGCGCGCGGGGCGCAGGTCCAGTCGCGGCCGTGGGCCGGTTTCGTCGATGCGCGGCGCCATGCGCTGGGGCAGGTCGAGACGCCCTGGACGTTGATGCTCGACGCCGACGAGCAACTCGACGCGCCGCTGCGGGCGGCGATTTTGGCTGCCGACGGCGCCCCGGCCGGGTATCGGTTGCGGCGGGTGACGCGGCTGTGCGGCGCGCCGGTGCGCGCGGCGGGCTGGTCCCGCGAGCGCCTGGTGCGCCTCTTCCGCAGCGACCGCGCGCGATTGATCCCACACGAGCACGGCGCCGACGTGCACGAGCGCTGGGTCGTCGACGGGACGCTGGCCGACTTGCCGGGGACGATCGTCCACGACTCGTATCCGACGCTGGCCTCGTACCGAGCGAAGTTCGAGCGCTACACGAGCCTCGAGGCGAACGCGTTGCGACCCTCGCGCGGTGCGCTGCTGCGCGAGGCGGCCTTCTTTCCGCTGCGGCTGGTCTGGCTGTTCGCGCGCGACGGCGGTTGGAGCGACGGCTGGCGCGGCGCGTTCGTCGCATGGGAGAGTGCGCGCTACCGAGTCGTCGTGCGCGCCAAGGCGCTGCGCCACGGCGCGTGAACGGGCGGCCGGACCTCGCGCTCGACGTGCGCGAGACCTCGCACCTCTCGGCCGGGATGCTGGCGTACGTGCGCGCGCTGCGGGAGTTGTTGCCGACGCTCGCCCCGGATCTGCAGACCGTCTTCGTCGGGCGGGGTGACAACTTCGACCTGGCCGAGCAGGTCGGGCTCCCGCTCGCGCTCGCTCGGCTGCGCCCGCGGCTGGCGCATTTCCCGACGCCGTACGTGCCGCGCTTCATCCCGGTCCCGTACCTCGTGACGGTCCACGACCTGATCGACTTGGAGTTTCCGCAGTACGCGAAGCGCAAGGTCGGTCCGTACTGGCGCGCCGTCGTCGCGCCGGTGCTGCGCGGCGCGCGCGCGGTCGTCACCGACGACGAGCGGACCGTCGAGCTGCTCGTCCGCTACGCCGGCGTCGATCGGACCCGCGCCCACGCGATCCCGCTCGGCGTCGACGCGCCCGAGCCGCTGCCCCCGCCGGTGCAGCGCGCGCGGCCGTATCTGTTCTACGCCGGAAACCAGCGCCCGCACAAAGACCTGCCGACGCTGCTGCGCGCCTGGGCGGCGCTCCCGCCGGCGCTCGCCGTCGATTTGGTGCTGACCGGATCGGAGAATGCCGAACTGCGCGCCCTCGCCCGGCCCGGCGCGGAGTTGGTCTTCACCGGCGCGCTCGACGAGCCGGCGCTGTGGGCGTATCACCGCGGCGCCGCTGCGTACGTGCAGCCGGCGCTGCGCGAAGGCTTCGGGCTGCCACTGCTCGAGGCGCTGCGCGTCGGGACGCCTGTGCTCGCGGCGGATACGGCCGTGCCGCGCATCCTAGCCGGTGAGGTCGAGACGTTCCCGGCCGGCGACGTCGGCGCGCTGGCAGCACTGTTGGAGGGCGCGCTCAGCGACCCGACGGTCCGAGGGCGCGCCACGCACGCGCGTGTACGCAGCGCGTACCTGACCTGGGCTCGAACGGTCGGCGCGACGGCCGCCCTCTACCGCACGCTGCTGCGATGATGCGCGTCGCACTGGCCACCCGGGCGACGCCGCGCGCCTCGGCCGGGATGCGCGCCTACGCGCGCGCGCTGGCCGAGCGGCTGCCGCGGGTCGCACCCGACATCACGCTGGTGCTGGTCGACGCACCGGTCCTCGCCTTGCCGTGGGCGCTGCGCGCCGCAGGCGTGCAGCTGACGCACCTGCCATACCTCGAGGCACCGCCGTTCGTCCCGCGACCCTACGTCGCGATGGTCCACGATCTGCTGCACCTGCGCTTCCCACAGCTGTTCTCGCGGGCGACTGGCCTCTATTGGCGCACCCTCGCGGGCCCGCTGTACCGCGGCGCCGCGCGCGTCCTCGTCAGCGACTCGCGCGTCGCCGACGATTGCGTCGCGCTGCTCGGCATCCCGCGCGCGCGCATCCGCATCGTGCCGCTCGGCTACGGCGACGACGTGCCGTCGGCGGCGCCGTGGCCCGCGGAGCGACCGTATCTGTTCTACGCCGGGAACCATCGCCCGCACAAGGACCTGCCGACGCTCTACGCCGCGTGGGCCGCGCTCCCGGAGCAACTCGCGCTCGACCTCGTCCTGACCGGCCCCGACGAACCGGACGTCCGCGCGCGCTGGACGCACGCGCGTGGGACGATCGCGTTCCTCGGCGAGCTGGACGATGCGACGCTCGCGCGGCGCTACCGTGGTGCGCTCGCGTACGTGCAACCCTCGCTCGGCGAAGGCTTCGGGATCCCGATGCTCGAGGCGGCCGTCGCCGGTACGCCGGTCGTCGGCTCAACAGCCGCCGTGCCCGGGCTCGTCGCGCCGTACGCGCAGACGTTCGCACCCGGCGACGCGGCCGGACTCGGCGACGTACTCGCGGCGCTGGTGCGCGATCCGGCCGCGGCGCGGGCGCGCGCCGCCGAGGGTGCGCTCGCGCTGCGTCCCTATACGTGGGACCGATTCGCGGCAGAGACGGCCGCCGTCTATCGCGAAGTCGTCCTGCCGTGATGCCGAAGCTTGCGGCGACGATCGTAGCGATCGGCGCCTACGCGATCATGTCGGGCTTTCTCACGCAGAGCGGCGTGATTCTGCAACCGATGTCGGTCGACTTCGGGCGGAGCGTGGCCCAGACCGCGCCGCTGTTCTCGTACCTGTTGGCCGGGAATCTGGTCGGCTTCTTGTTGTGCTTGGTCGTCTTCGACGTCTTGACGATCAAGCGCGTCTTTCTGTTCGCCTACGCCGCATTGTTCGCCGGCGTCGCGCTGGTCGCCGCGACGCACGCCTTCGCGGCGGCGGCGGCCGGGATCGCACTGATCGGATTCGGCGCGGGGATCGGGCTCTCGGCCGGCGCGGTGATCATCACGCGGAGCTACGGCGCGAACCAGCGCGCCGCCGCCTTTCTCGGCACGGACTGCGCCTTCAGCGTCGCCGGCTTCGTCTTTCCCGCGGTCGCATCCGCCGCCATCGCCGCCGGATACGGTTGGCGCGCCGGGTACTTCGTCGTCGCCGCGGCCGCCGCGGTGCTGCTGGTCGCGGCGCTGCGGACCCGTTTGCCGGCGGCGGCCGCGGGCGCCCCGGGCGTGCACGAGCGGTGGAGCGGCGCGACGCGCGCGTCGGTCACCGGGGTCGTCTTGTTCTGCGCCGGCTTGTGCCTGTATCTGTGCGGCCAGAGCACCTTTCTGATCTGGGCGCCGACCTATCTCGAGACCGTCCTGTCGGTTGGCGTCCCGCAGGCGAACGCCGTGATCGGCAGCTTCTGGGGCCCGTCGATCTTCGGCTTGATCACCGCGGCGCTGCTGGTGACCCGCGTCCAGCCGCGCGGCGTGTTGATCGTCGCGAGTTGCAGCGCGGTCCTCTGCACGTTCCTCTTGGTCTCGACGCCCAACGCGCACACGTTCTTCAGCCTAACGAGCGTGTTTGGCTTCACCTCGACCTGCATGTACAAGTTGATGATCTCGCTCGGGTCGGAACAGGTCGCCTCGCCTCCACCGCAGCTCGTCACCTTTTTGCTGCTCGCCGGCGCGATCGGTGGGACGATCGCACCCGCCGCGAGCGGCGCCGTGGTGGGGGTCTTCCACGTGCACGCCGGACCAGTCATGGCGTTCGGCTGCTATGCCGGCGCGTTGGTCTGCATCGTCCTCGCGCTGGCCCTCGAGCGCTCGCGCGCCCGGGCCATCCCCGTCGGCGCGTTGTCGGTCTAAGAGAAGCTCTTCGATGCCGTCAGCCGCAACGACGCTCATCCTGGGCGCGATGCCATCCGAGGTCCGCACCATCCAAGCCCAGCTCACCAAACGACGATCCGGCACGCTGGCGGGTTTCCCATACCAAACAGGGTTGCTGCGCGGCCGCAAGGTCGTCGTCGCCGTGACCGGCGTCGGGGTGACCAACGGCGCGATGGTCGCGGCGCTGTTCGTCCACGCGTTCCACCCGAGCGAGGTGATCGTCTCGGGGACTGGATCGCGCGTCAACCCGCGGATCCGCACCGGCGATACGGTGATCTCGACCAAGACGATCCACCACGCCGCCGGCAGCCTGACCGACACCGGGATGGTGTACCGCAATGTTCGCGGGCCGCTGCCCGGGCAGATGACGTCGTGGTACTACAAACCCGACCCCGCGCTCTTGCGCCTGGCGCGCGCCTCGATCGCCTCGTACGAACCTGAGCCGGTGACGGTCGACGGAGAACGGTACCAACCGCGCGTCCTGACCGGCGTGGTGACCGCCAGCGACTTGTTCGGCGTCTCCGACGCGAAGATCGCCGACCTGAAGGCGAAGCTCGACCCGGACATCATGGAGATGGAGAGCGCCGCGATCGCGCAGGTGTGCACGCAGCTCGGGACGCCGCACATCGTGTTCCGCGCCGGCAGCAATCGGACGCAGTCGAATCCCGGCAACGACTACCGGCGGCTCGGCCAGATCGCGGCGGCGGCGGCGGCGCGCTGGACGGTCCACTTCGTCGGCTGCCTCGCCGCGAGTGCGAAGCACCGATGAGCGATCCGAGCCTGCCCCGCATCGATCTCCATCGGCATCTCGACGGCAACGTGCGGCTCGAGACGATCCTCGAGCTAGGGCAACAGCACGGCATCGCGCTGCCCGGCGACACGGTCGAGACCCTGCGGCCGCACGTCCAGGTCGAGGGCGTGATGCCCGACCTCGTCTCCTGGCTCGAGAAGCTCAAGTGGATGACGGCCGTGCTGGTCGACGCCGACGCTTGCCGCCGCATCGCGCGCGAGAACGTGCTGGACGCCAAGCGCGACGGACTCGACTACGTCGAGCTGCGCTTCAGCCCATATTTTCAGGCGCGCCCGCACGGTCTGGATCCGCGCGATGTCGTCGAGGCGGTCGTCGCCGGCATCGCGGAGGGACGCGCGGAGGCGGGCATCGAGGTCAAGCTGATCGGCATTTTGAGCCGCACGTTCGGCCCGCGGGCCTGCGCGGTCGAGCTGGACGCGCTGCTCTCGCAGCGGGAGCGGATCGTCGCCCTCGATCTCGCCGGCGACGAGAAGAACTGGCCGGCCGAGCTGTTCGCCGAACACTTCGCGCGCGGCCGGGCGGCGGGTTGGGCGATCACCGTCCATGCCGGCGAGGCCGGCGGCCCCGAGAGCATCTGGGCGGCGTTGCGCGTGCTCGGGGCGACGCGCATCGGGCACGGCATCCACGCGATCGACGACCCAGCGCTGATGGACTATCTCGCCGAACACCGCATCGGGCTCGAGGTCAACTTGACCAGCAACGTACAGACCGCGACCGTCCCCAGCTACGCAGAACACCCGATGAAGACGTTCCTCGCCCACGGGTTGCTGGCGACGCTGAACACCGACGATCCGGTGGTCAGCGGAATCGATTGGCGGCACGAGTACGAGGTCGCCGCCCCCGCCGCCGGGCTGACCCCGGCCGACATTCGCACGGCCCAACGCAACTCGCTCGAGGTGGCCTTCCTGAGCGCCGCCGAACGCGAGGCCTTGCTCGCGGCCAAACGCTGACACTACCGCCAAGAAGGATCCATCGTGCAGCTCGTCCGTTCGATCGCCGTCGTCGTCATCGTCGTGTTCGCGACCGCCGGGGCGTCACGTGTCCCCTCGGCGGCCGATCGAACCGCCGCCTACCTCGCCGCGGTCGAGCGGGATCGGACGCCCACCCGCCTGCTGGAGTTCATCGAAGCGCTGCCCAAGGGCGGCGACCTGCACCACCACCTCACCGGCGCGGTCTATGCCGAGAGCTACATCGAGTACGCCGCGCACGACGGCGACTGCATCGACGCGAGCTTTGCGATCGTCGCGCCGCCCTGCGATCCGGCCAAGGGCCTCTCGCCGGCGTCACGCGCGCTGACCGACTACGACTTCCGGATCCTCACCATCGACGCGCTCTCGCTGCGGAACTACACGCCCAGTCCGAGCGACCCCAGCATGCTCGGCCACTTCTTCGCCACGTTCTACAAGTTCGACCGGGTGACGAACGGGCATTGGGGCGAGATGCTGGCCGAGGTCGTCCACCGTGCCGCGATCCAGCACGAGATCTATCTCGAGACGATGCTCACCCCGGATCAGGGCGAGGCCGACGCGCTGGGCCGCAAGGTTCCCTGGATCGATGACCTGGCGGCGATGCGGTCGCGCCTCGACGCGGCCGGAATGCCGGGGGTGGTCGCCGACGCGCGGCGGCATCTCGACGTGGCCGAGCAGGGGATGCGGCGCATCCTGCGTTGCGGCGCGACGAACCCCGACCCCGGCTGCGCGCTGACGCTGCGCTACCAAAACCAGGTCCTGCGCGCGATGCCGCAGGCGGACGTGTTCGCGCAGATGCTGGCCGGCTTCGAGCTCGCCAGCGTCGACCCGCGCGTCGTCGCAATCAACCCGGTCGAATCGCAGGACGACGAGACGGCGATGCGCGACTTCGAGCCCCAGCAGCGGATGTTCGGCTACCTGCATTCGGTCTACCCGAAGGTGCACATCGCGATGCACGCCGGCGAGTTGGTGCCGGGTCTGGTGCCGCCCGAGGAGATGGAGGACCCCTCGCACATCCGCGACTCGATCGAGATCGGCCACGCCGAGCGAATCGGCCACGGGCTCGACGTCCTCTACGAACGCGACCCGCGAGGGCTGCTCGCCGAGATGGCGCGCAAGCACATCCTGGTCGAGGACCCGCTCTACAGCCACGAGCTGGTGAAGCCCGGCCGCGTCGGCTCGGACGTCATCCTGATCTACTTGAACGCCGGTGTGCCGGTCTCGCTGGCGACCGACGACGAAGGCGTGATCCGGTCGGATCTGACGCAGAGCTTCGTGCGCGCCGTGCAGGGCTACGGGATCGGCTACGCGACCCTCAAGACACTGGTGCGCGACAGCCTCGAGCATGCGTTCGTCCCCGGCACGGAGCTGTGGGCCGCACCGGAGGCGTTCTCGACGATGGCGCCGGCGTGCGCCGGTCAGCCGCTGGTCGTCGTGCCGCCGTCGCCGCGCTGCCGCGCGCTCCTCGCGACCAGCGAGAAGGCGCGGCTCGAATGGCGAGAAGAGGTAGCCTTCGCACGGTTCGAGCGCCGCTACTAAAGCGCGGGACGGCGCCGTCGCTCGCGCGAACATCGCACCCATGCCCCGTCGTCCGGCTCCGCTCGCCGTCCTGGTTGCGCTCGCGCTGCTGACCGGGCCGCCTGCGTTTGCCGCGCAGCCGAAGCTGGACGATGCGCCGGTGCGGGTGATCGCGATCGTCGTCAACGGCGAGGACCTCCCAACCGACCCCGCGCCCCGGATCGTCGGCGGCCGGTTGCTGGTTCCGGTCGTGCGCATCTACAGTGCGCTCGGGATCGCAGTCGCGCGCGACGGGATGACCCTGGTCGCCTCGGCGCCCGGCAAGCGGATCACCGTGCGTATCGGGTCGCGCTTGGCGAGCATCGACGCGAACATCGTGACGATGGACTCGCCCGCGGCCGAGATCGACGGCGCGACCTACGTCCCGTTGCGCTTCGTCGCCGATTCGCTGGGCGCGCAAGTGACCTACGACGCAAAGGCCCAGCGAGTCGAGGTCGTCTCCTCGATCGTCGGGCGCACGCAGGGGCTCGAGCAGCACGCGCCGGGCGGTTCGACGCAGCTGGTCGGGACGGTCAGCGCGGTCGACCTCCACTCGGCGCCGGAGACGCTGACGCTCACCCGCGGCCCCAGCGAGCGGACGATCGCGATCACCTCCGACGCGCAGATCGTGGTCCAGGACGTCGTCACGCGCACCTCGGCGCCGGGCACGCTCGACGCGCTGCGCGTCGGCGATGCGGCCAGCGTGATCCTGCGCAAGGACGGTCGGGTCGCGCAAGTCGTCGTCCGCTACGCCTCGCGTGCCGGGACGATCGCCGCGGTCTCGCCGAGCACCTTCGTCTTGCAAGGCGGGTACGTCGTCACGCCCGACCCTTCGACGACGATCGAACTCGACGAGCAGCCGGCGACGTTGGCCGACCTGCGGGTCGGCGACAGCGTGATCGTGCGGCTGAATCCGGACACCCAAGAGAAACGCGAGATCCTAGTCGCGCGGGCGATGCCCTCGACGCCGGGGCCGCCGGGCGCCGTCCAGATCACCTCGCTCAGCGTCGACGTCCCGGGGCCGCTGCGCGCAGGCGAGAGCTTCCATGTCACACTGCACGGCACGCCCGGCGGGACAGCGACGTTCGACATCGGATCCTATCTGACCGGGTTGCCGCTGCGCGAGACGGAGCCCGGTCTCTACACGACGACCTACACGGTGGCGCCCGCGGTGAACTTCGGTCGCACCTCGGTCTACGGGCACCTGATCGTCGGCGGCGCCGCGGCGCCGCGGGCCGAAGCCGCGACGCTGGTCTCGGTGACGGTGACGCCGCCGCAGATCGTCGACATCGCGCCGACCTTCGGGCAGACCGTCAACAACGACCGCCCCTCGATCTACGCCACCTACCAGTCGCCGACCGACGTCGGGATCAATTCTTCGAGCGCACGGATCGAGGTCAACGGCCTCGACGTGACGCCCTCGTCGACGCGGACCGATCGGTTCATCATCTACAGCCCGAGCCTCGCGCTCTCCAACGGCCCGGTCACCGTGAAGGTCTCGGTCGCCGACAACGCCGGGAACGTGAGCAGCCGCAGTTGGACGTTCACCGTCCGCACCACGTCCAAGTAATCGATGCACCAGCGAGGGAGCTGACATGCCGACGGCCGACGCTTGCGTCTTCTGCAAGATCGTGCGCCGCGAGATCGCGGCCAACGAAGTCTATCGCGACGAACACGTCGTCGCGTTCCACGATCTCAATCCGCAGGCGCCGGTCCACGTGCTGGTGATCCCGACCGAGCACGCCGAGAGCCTAAGCGACTTCGTCGGCGCCGGCGATGCCGCGGCCGAGAGCGCCGGGCGGCTGCTGACGACCGCCTCCGCGATCGGACGGCAGCTCGGGCCGGGCGGCTACCGGGTCGTGATCAACGAGGGGCCCGACGCCGGGCAATCGGTCTTCCACCTCCACGCCCACGTGCTGGCCGGCCGCCCGATGGACTGGCCGCCGGGATAAGTGCTGGACGCCTGGGCCCGCCTGTGGTATCGTCCCAAGTCGGGCCCGTCTGCGCGGGCCACGGGCCGGCATTTGCCGCGCGGAGGGAGGTGTTCACGTAGTATGGAGATTCGAGTCGCACCCGGCGAGACGATCGAGAGCGCTCTGCGTCGCTTCAAGAAGGCGACCCAGAAGGCCGGCGTCCTGGCCGAGGCGCGCAAGCACGAGCACTACGAGAAACCCAGCGTCCGCCGCAAGAAGAAGAGCGCCGCCGCGCGCAAGCGCCGCAGCTGATCCGAGGCGCGCGACCGCGCGCGCGCGAAGGGTGCGGGATGCAGACCCGCACCTCCCTTCGGGAACGATTCGAGGCCGACGGCTTCGTGGTCATCCCGGACTTCAAGACGGCCGAACAGGTCGCCGCGCTGCGGGCGCGCGCCGCTCAGATCGTGGAAGACTTCGACGCCGCGGCGACGCGCGCGATCTTCACCACTCGCGATGAGAGCAAGACGAAGCAGGACGAGTACTTCCTGACTTCCGGTACGACGGTGCGCTGCTTCTTCGAAGAAGAGGCGTTCGGGCCTGACGGCGAGCTGCGGCAGCCGAAGGCGCTCTCGATCAACAAGATCGGCCACGCGATGCACGATCTCGACCCGGTGTTCGCGGACTTCTCGCACGGGCCCGAATTGGACGCGCTCGTGCGCGAGGTCGGGATCGGCGAGCCGCAGGTCTATCAGTCAATGTACATCTTCAAGCAGCCGCACATCGGCGGTGAGGTGCGCTGGCACCAGGACGCGACGTACTTCGCGAGCGAGCCGATCACGGTGACGACGCTGTGGTTCGCGCTCGAGCGCGCCGACCGCAGCAACGGCTGCCTGTGGGTGCAGCGCGGCGGCCACCGCACGCCGCTGCGCGAGCGGTTCGCCGTCGACGGCCGCGGCAGCCGGATGGAGCAGCTCGATGCCACGCCCTGGCCGACCCAAGCCGAGGCCGAGCCGGTCGAGGTCGACGCGGGCGCGCTGGTCGTCTTTCACGGGCTGCTGCCGCATTACAGCGCGCCGAACCGCTCGGAGACCTCGCGGCACGCGTACACACTGCACGTCGTCGACGGCCGCTCGCGCTACTCGCCGCAGAACTGGATCCAGCGCGACACGTCGTTCCCGGTGCGCGGACTCCTCTCGACGAACTGATTCGGCGTAGCCTCGCACACGCTCCGAGCGTCAAGCAGGCATCCGATACCCGATCGCACCATTATCCCAACCTTAACGTCGGCGTCGAGGGCTCCCTCGACGTCGGGCTTCTTTTTTCAGGGGGACTCTGGTGCTGCAACGCTGGCTTGCCTTCATCGTCGGATGTACCGTTGCCGTAGGCCTGGCGGGGGCTTCGGCCTTCGCGCAACCGGCAGCGACCGCGACGCTCCAAGGGACGGTCCACACCCCAGGCGGAGACCCAGTGGCGGGCGCGAGCGTCCGGCTGAGCGGGCCGGCGACGGCGTCGACGGAGAGCGACGCCGCGGGCGCCTTCACGCTGACGGTGCCGCCTGGTTTGTATCGCCTCGACATCACCAAGCCCGGCTATCTCCCCTCGACGACCGATAGCCTGGCCTTGGCCGCCGGCTCGAATCCGGCGCTCACGGTCAGTCTCGGACAAGCGTCGCTGCAATCGCTGCGTACGATCGGCTCGACCTCGACCGTCAGCCGCGGGAGCGGGATCGCGCTCAACACCTCCGCCGCGCAGCAAGAGTACGTCTCCGCGCTGCAGTTCCAAAACGTCGGTAACCCGCAGATCAACGACGTGCTGCAAGAGTCGCCGAGCGTGACGATCCAGCACATGGGCAGCCAGCCCGACACGACGATCATCGTCGGCGGCGTGCAGCCGTACGAGACGCAGGTCCTCATCGACGGTCACCCGATCGCGCTGGGTCAATATGGCGTCTTCTCGAGCCAGTACTTCCCCTCGTGGCTGCTCGGTGGCGTCGAGGTGCAGTCGGGGCCCGGCAACACGACGCCGTTCGCGAACCTCGCCGTCGGCGGCACGGCGAACTTGTTGACGCCCGGCTTCACGCGGAGCACCGTCGCGCGCCTCGAGCAAGGGATCGACGAGTACGGCGCGGAGTTCACGCACTTCCTGGCCAGCGGTTCGGAGGGCAAGCTGCAGTATGTCCTCGGCCTGGGCTACGACGGCTACAACGGGCCCTACTTCCACACCCAGCAATGCGACGTCACGCCGGCGAACGGCGGCGCCGCCGACAACGCGCCGGGCAACAGCGGCATCATCCAGTTCTGCGGTGATGGCAGCGGCTCGTTCTATCAGCGAGGCGAGCTGGGCAAACTCAAGTACAACTTCTCGAGCGCCACCTCGTTCGAGGTCGGCTACCTCGGTGCGTGGGCCGGCTATAATCCGCAGGGCACCGTGTGGGGCTCGGACCTCGGCATGACGACGATCGTTCCGTGCTTGGCGGCGCCCACGCTAGGCAACCCGCCCGACATCTGCGGCAACCCGTCGTTCTCGCAGTACTACGGGCGGACGATCAACGCGCTGGCCTGGTACCCGGGCTCGAACGTGTGGAACAACCAGACCCTGTACGACGCCGAGCTGCGCACGCAGATCGGGGGCAACGACACGCTGCTCGTCCGTCCGTACGTCGGCGAGATCCTACCGGAGATCATCAACGGCGAAGGCGAGCCGAACTATCCGATCCTGTTCTCCGTCCCGAACCCGACCTACAATCCGCTGTACGCCACGACCCCGCCGACGGGCCCTCCGTTCACGGGCGACGACTTCGACAACGCGTGCGGAGCGTCGTACGGGAGCACGACGGATCGCTATGGGACCCCGGTCGTCGTCAACGGTCAGGTCGCCTGCTACGACAGCCTCTACTCGACCTACGAGATCGACAAACTGTACGGCACCACGTTCTCCTACCTGCATCCGTTCGGCGACAGCCTGCTGAACTTCACCTACGACTTCCACGGGCAGAGTACGTTCGCGTACATCGACAACCCGTCGTTCGTCTCGGTGCCGTTCTCGGCCGACCGCTACTCGACGTTCTCGCTCACCGCGGACTTGAACCTGATCCGCAACCTGGGCATCGACGTCGGCCTGTACGACACGCGGTTCACGGCGATCGGCGTCGAGCCGGTCTCGCTCACGAACTCGACCCTAGTCGGCTTCGAGCGCACCATCGCGCGCTTCGACCCGCACGTCGCGCTGACGCTGCACCCGGCGAACGACGTTTCGTACCGTGCGGCGTGGGGCACGTCGACGACCTTCCCGTTCCTCGGCCAGCTCAGCGGTCTGGCCACCTACGAGACGCCGGCCATCTCGCTGGGACCGCCGTACGAAGTCGGCGGGACGCTCACCGAGAAGAACCCGAACCTCGAGCCGGAGGTCAACACGGCTGTCGACCTCGGCGTCGACAAGCGGTTTTCCGGCCGATCGGTGCTGAGTTTCGACCTCCAATCGTCGGTCATCCACGACGTCTTCGAACAGGCGACGACGAACATTCTCTACAACGGACAGTGCTGCGAGGGAATCTTCTCGCCGATCAACGTCGCGCGGCTGCAGACCGAGATGGCGATCCTGAAGTACACCCACGCGCCGCTCGTCGGGTTCGGATACAGCATCTCGGCTGCCGCCGAGCGTTCGGTCATCAACGGCATCCCGCCGTCGATCTACTCGGTCGGCGTGGCGAGCTTCCCGGTCAACGGCGTCCAGGTCTGCGGCAACGGCGTCGCGGCGCCGGGGATCGAGACGTGCATTCCGTACTTGAAGGGCTACGCCGACCTCAACTACCGATGGGCCGACAAGACCTACCTGCACCTGGGCGTCGACTATGAAGGGAAGAACAACTCGTACTTCCAGCCGCCCTTCGCGCTCGTCGACCTCGCCGTCAACCGGCCCGTCACCGGGTCACTGGACGTCCACCTCAGCGTCGAGAACCTGCTCAACACGAACAACTACCTGACGTACCTGGCGATGCCGGGCGTCGGCACGCCGTTGGTCGCCGGGACGCTCAACGCGGCCGGTCAGGAAGAGCAGACGTCGTTCACGCCGGCGGCGATCTCGGCGATGCCGCGCATCGTCCGGCTCTCCCTGAGGCTGCACACGGGCAACTAGGGCGGCTGCCTGCCAGACTACGGGCCCAGGTGCGGACGTACCGGGGCCCGTAGCCTTTGGGCGTGGCAATCAAAGACCAGATCACGGCGGACCTGAAAGACGCGATGCGGGCGCGCGATCAGGTGCGGCTGGATACCCTGCGCAGCGTCATCTCGGCCTTCAACTACCGTCGGATCGAGGCCGGTGCCGACCTCTCCGAGGAAGAGCAGCTCGGCGTCGTGCAGCGGCTCGTGAAGCAGCGCACCGATTCGATCGAGCAGTTCGCGAAGGCCGGTCGCGCGGAGCTGGTCGCGAAGGAGACGCGCGAACGCGAGATCCTCACGCACTATCTGCCGGCCCAGAAGTCCGACGACGAGATCCGGGCGGTCGTGCGGGCCGCCCTCGCGAGCCTCCCCGCCGACGGCCGCAACCAGGGCGCCTTGATGAAGCTCGTCATGCCGCAGCTCAAGGGCGTCGCCGACGGCAACGCCGTGCGCCGGATCGCCGGGGAGGAGCTGGCATCGGCGTAACTCGGGCGAGGGGCCCAGGGTAGTGACCGGCGTGATCCTCCGGCGGCTCGTCGCCTCGCTCTGCTTGCTCGTCGGCGCCGCGGGCGCGTGGGCGCCGGCGTTTGCCGCCCCGCGCGCCGAGGTCGTCGTGATCCCGGTCGAGGGCGAGATCGACGAGGGGATGGCGCACCTGGTGGAGCGGGCGGTCGCCGAGGCCCAGGGATCGGGCGCGCGCGCGATCGTGCTCGACGTCAACACCTTCGGCGGGCTGGTCTCGGCGGCGACCGAGATCCGCGACTCGCTGCTCGGGAGCCCGGTGCCGGTCGACGCCTACGTGCGCCGCGCCTGGTCGGCCGGCGCGCTGATCACCCTCTCGGCCCAGCGCATCGCCATGGCGCCGGGCGCCTCGATCGGCGCCGCGCAGCCGATCCCCAAAACGGTCAAGACGGTCTCGGCGCTGCGCGCCGAGTTCGAGTCGACCGCAGCGCGCTGGCACCGCGACCCGCGGCTGGCCGCGGCGATGGTCGACGCCGACGTCGCCGAACCCACCTACAAGGAGCCCGGCACGATCCTGACGCTGACCGCCGACGAGGCGCGCGGCACGGGGTACTCCGAGGCCACCGAGCCGACGTTCGCCTCCGCGCTGACGCGTTTCGGCGTGGGCGGCCTCCCGCAGGCGCGCGCGTCGTACACGTTCGCCGAGCAGGTCGCGCGGTTCGCGACCAATCCCGACGTGAGCGGGATCTTGCTCGCGATCGGATTTTTGGGGCTGCTCATCGAGCTGCAGACGCTGCACCTGGTCGCCGGCGCGATCGGCGTCGGCGCGCTCGCGCTGTTCTTCGGAACGCACGTCTACGCCGGCTTCTCGAACGGGTTGGTGGTGGGCTTGGCGCTGGTCGGGATCCTGCTGATCCTGGTCGAACTGCACGTCTTACCCGGACACGGGATCGCCGGATCGCTCGGCGTGATCGCGCTGGTCGCCGCGGTCCTGCTCGCTTTCGGGATTCCGTTCTTCTTCGGCGCGTTGCAAGCGCTGGCGGTCGCGGTCGTGCTCAGCGTCGGCTCGTTCGTGCTGTTGCAGCGCGTGCTCCCGGAGAACGCCTTCGTCAAGCGGTTGACGTTCCTCGATTCGCAGGGCCCCGACTACGTCGCCAGCACCGATCACCGCGCGCTGCTCGGTGCGACCGGCGTCGCCGCCTCGTTCCTGCGCCCGGCCGGCGTCGCCACCTTCGGCGAGTCGCGGGTCGACGTCCTGACCGATGGCGATTTCGTCCCCGCCGGCACCCCCGTGCGCGTGACCCGAGTCGAAGGTGCCCGCATCTTCGTCCGCAGAGTGAGCTGAGAGAAGGAGCCGTTCGTGGTCGTCGGAGTGTTCTCGGTGGTCGTGATCGTCGCGATCGTCTTCGGGATCGTCTTGTTCCTGTATTACTTTCCGCTCGGGCTCTGGGTGCGGACGATCGCGGCCGGGGTGCCGCTCTCGATCGGGTCGCTGATCCGGATGCGGATCATCGGCGTGCCGGCCGGCTTGATCGTCGCCAACCTGGTCCGGGCGCGCAAGGCCGGCCTCGGGCTGACGCTCGATCAGTTGCAGTCGCACGTCCTGGCCGGCGGCAACATCGAGAAGTGTACGCTGGCGATGATCGCCGCGCAGCGCGCGCAGATCCCGCTCGAGTGGCAGCGCGCCGCGGCGATCGACTTGGCCGGGCGCGACGTCCTCGAGGCGCTCCAGACGTCGGTCGTCCCGAAGGTGATCGAGACGCCGATCTTCCAAGGCGTCGCGCAGAACGGGATCCAGCTCAACGTCAAGGCGCGGATCACGGTGCGCTCCAACCTCGACCGCTACGTCGGCGGCGCCGGCGAGCCGACGATCGTCGCGCGCGTCGGCGAAGGCGTCGTCAGCGCGGTCGGCGCGGCCATCGACCACAAGGAAGTCCTCGAGTATCCCGACCGCATCTCGAAGGCAGTCCTCTCGAAAGGGCTCGATGCGGGGACGGCGTTCGAGATCGTCTCGATCGACATCGCCGACGTCGATGTCGGGAAGAACATCGGCGCCGACCTGCAGACCTCTCAAGCCGAAGCCGACCGGCGCATCGCCCAAGCCAAAGCAGCAGAGCGGCAATACGCCGCACAGGCGGCCGAGCAAGAGCAGAAGGCCGAGACGCAGCGGATGCGTGCCAAGGTCGTCGAGGCCGAGGCGCAGATCCCTGAAGCGATCGCCGAGGCGTTCCGCTCCGGACACCTGGGCGTGATGGACTATTACAAGATCAACAACGTCAAGGCCGACGCGGAGATGCGCGGTTCGATCGGCCAGAGCCTGAGCGGCGGCGAGCAGCCGCCGCCTCCGCCGGGTGGGCCGCCGGTCGCCTCATGAACGATCGGGAGTGGAGGCTGCTCTCCGAAAACTGGCCGACGGTGATCCCCATCATCGCGGGTGCGGTCGCCGCCGTGCGGTGGATGCGCAAGAGGTTCGCCCCGCCTCCCGGGACAGCGGCAATGACCGCTGGGACGTCGTTTGCCTCCATCCAAGCGAACGCGCAGGCCCCTGTCGCGACGGCGGCCAGGTCGGCCGGCGGGCCGCCCACCGTCACTGCGGCGCGGCCCGCCTACCCCCCGCCGACGGCACCGCAACGGGCGGCGCCGGCGCCGCCGCGTGTGCCGCCGCCGCCTCCTCTGCCGGCGCCGCCGGCGCGACCGCCGAGCCCCTTGGCCGCCGCGCTGCGCGACCCCAGCCGGGTTCGCACGGCCGTGATCCTGGCCGAGGTGCTGGGGCCGCCGCTCGCGCTGCGGTGACACTTTCGCGGCGCCGCCCGCGTTGGAGGCGGTAGATGCCGTCGATCACCAGCGAGGCGACGTTCGACCTCGGCGGGCTCTCCGATCCGATCCGCTTCTGCGGTTTCCGCGACCAGAACCTGAACGCGCTCGAAGCGCTCGTCCCGGTCGTCCTGCGCCTCGACGGCGACCGCGTCCACCTCAGCGGCGAGCGCTCCGCGGTTCGCCGCGCCGAGGGCGTGTTGGCTGCGATGCTGGCGGCGGCGCGCGCGGGCGCGCAGGTCACACCCGACGACGTCACGCTGGCCGTGCGGGCGGCCGACGCGCCTTCACGCCCCGGCGACGGTGCGATCCCACCGACGCTCGTCACGACCGCGCGCGGGCGCGAGATCCGGCCGAAGACCGCCGGCCAGCGCGCGCTGGCCGGCGCGATCGAAGCCAACACGCTGACCTTCGCGATCGGTCCGGCCGGGACGGGCAAGACGTTCCTGGCGATCGTGATGGCCGTGCGCGCGCTGCGCAACCGAGAGGTCGCGCGCATCGTGCTCAGCCGTCCGGCCGTTGAAGCGGGCGAGAAGCTCGGCTTCCTGCCCGGCGATCTGCGCGAGAAGGTCGACCCGTATCTGCGCCCGCTCTACGATGCGCTGCAAGAGCTGCTCGACGAAACGACGACGCAGAAGTACCTCGAGCGCGGCACGATCGAGGTCGCACCGCTGGCATACATGCGCGGGCGCACGCTGGGGGACGCGTTCGTGATCCTCGACGAGGCGCAAAACGCGACCCCCGAACAGCTCAAGATGTTCCTGACGCGCCTCGGCCCCAATGCGAAGATGGTCGTCAACGGCGACGACACGCAGATCGATCTGCCGCGGGGTTCGCGCAGCGGTTTGCTGGAGGCCGAGCGACTGTTCGGCGGGATGGACGACATCGGCATCGTGCGGCTCGACGCAAGCGACGTCGTGCGCCATCCGCTGGTCGGGCGGATCGTCGAAGCCTACGCCCGCCTCTCGCGCGAACGCGGCGAGTGATCTATCTCGACAACCAGACCCGTGGGAGCGGCCTCGACGCGCCCGCCGCGGCGCGCGTCCTCGAACGATTGCTCGAGGCGATCGGCGAGCGCGGTTCGAGCGTCTCGTTGACCTTCGTGCGCGATCCCGCGATGCGCGCGCTCAATCGCGAGCATCGCGGGAAAGACGCTCCGACCGACGTGCTGAGCTTTCCGCTCCATCCGCCCGAGGCGTTCGACCGCCGCGGCGCGACCCAGCCGCGGGACCGTGCTGACGGCGCGGAACGGATGCTCGGCGACGTCGTCGTCAGCGTCGACACCGCGGCGCGGCAGGCGGCCGACTACGACGCACCGCTGGCGCGCGAGATCGAGCGCCTGTTGATCCACGCGGTGCTGCACCTGGCCGGTCACGACCATCTGGCGGCCGGCGAGCGCGCCGTGATGGAGGCCGAGGAGCGGCGGCTGGCCGCGGCGATCGGGATGCCGTGGCCGTATCTCGACACGCTCGCGCGATGATCCGCCCGCCGGCGGCGCTGCTGGCCGTCGCGCTGCTCGGCGCCGCCGCGCCGGAGCCGACCTCGTTGCCGGCGCAGGCGCACTGGGCCGTCGCGGGCGCCGACCCGGTAGCCCAGGCGCTGCTCGACCGCGGCCTGCTGATGCTCTACGCCTTCGACGTCGGCGAAGCGCGCGTCGAGTTCGGCGCGGCGTTGGCGCGCGACCCGCAGCTCGCGCTCGCGTATTGGGGCGAAGCCGAGGCGGAGACGATCGACATCAACGTCCCGCAGACCGACGAAGGCGACGCGCGCGGCGGGTCGGCCGTCGCGGCGGCGCGCCGCCACCTCGCCGATGCTAGCCCGACGGAGCGGATGCTGGTCGACGCGATCGCGCTGCGCTACGGTCGCGGGACCAAGCAGCAGCGCTTCGCGCGCTACGCCGACGCACTGAGCGCGTGGACGCACGATCACCGCGACGACCCGAACGTTCTCACCGTCGCCGCGTACGCGATCTGGAACGCGCAAGACGCGCTGGTCGACGCGCACGATGCACCGACCGCGAAGGCGCAAGAGATCCTGGCCGACCTCGACGACGCGCTGCGGCTCGAGCCGACGAACCTGGGCGCGCACCACCTGCGGATCCACCTGCTCGAGCGGCTCGGGCGCGCGGCGGACGCGGTGCCGAACGCGCTCGCCTTGGCGTCGTACACATACCCGCTGGGCGCATCGCATCTGATCCACATGCCGGGGCACATCTGGACGCGCATCGGGGATTATGCCGCGCTGATCGACGGCAACGAAGGCGCGGTCGCCAACGACCGAGCCTGGTTCGCGCAAGGGGACGGGCCGGGCCAGCAGTACATGATGACGTATCACGACCACGACGTCGACTTCGTGCTGTACGGGCTGACGACGATCGGCCGCAACGACGACGCCCGCACCTTCGCCGCGACCGAAAGCTGGGCGATGCAGGCGAAGCTGGCGCTGCGGCTGCACGACGACGCCACCGTGCTGCGCCTGGCCCCGATCGGCGGCAACCTCGCCTGCGGCATCGCCGCGGCGCGTACCGGCGACTCGAAGACGGCGAAGCGCGAGCAGCGGGAGCTGATCCCCGATGCCGCCGGGATCGCGTTGGTCGACGCCGCGCTCGCGCAGCACGCGGGTGACCAACCGGCGCGCGTCGCGGCATATGCGAAGGCGTACGCGCTTACGAAGAACAACGCGCCGGGCGACCCGAAGGACCATTGGGCGACGCCGATCGGCGAAGGCTACGGCGCGGCGTTGCTCGCCGCCGGCCAACCGGCCGCCGCCGAGACGGTCTTCGCCGCCGAGCTGGTGCGCTTCCCGAACGACCCGCACCTCGAGTGGGGTTTGGCGGAAGCGCAGGCGGCACAAGGGAAGGACGACGCAGCGGCGCGTGCGGCCTATCGCGCGCACTGGAAGGGGACTCGCGATCTCACCCTCGCCGACCTCGGATGATCGGGACCACGGGCTGGCCGCCGCCTTCGGCTACGCGCTCGCGGGGCTGGCCGCAGCCTGGCGCGACGAGCGCAACATGCGGATCCACGCCGCGGTCGCAGCGCTGGTGGTGGTCGGCGGCATCCTGGTGCACCTGCCGCTGGTCGGCTGGGCCGTCGTCGCGCTGGCGATGGGGCTCGTCCTGGTGGCGGAGTTGCTCAACACGGCGCTCGAAGCGGTCGTGGACCTGGTCTCGCCGGAGCAGCATCGGTTGGCCAAGTTGGCGAAGGACTGTGCGGCGGCGGCTGTCTTGGTCGCCGCCCTGGCTGCCGTGGCGGCCGGTCTGCTGGTCGGCGCATGGGCGATCGGTCGCCCGTGAACCCCGCCGACCCTGTGATATAATGGGCCCCGCTTGAGTAACGACCCTCCCCCTGCGAGCCATCGCAGCGGCCTGAGCCCCCGATGACGCCGCTCTGGCCCGCCCTGCTCGCCCTGGTTCTGCTGGTTGGCGCAGCTGCGTTCTTCGCCGCCTCCGAGGCTGCGATCGTCTCGACCAGCCGCATTCGGGCGCGAGCCCTGGCCGAACGAGGTGTGACCGGCGCGAAGCGCCTCGAGCGGCTGGTCGAGAACCGGAATCGCACCCTGACCACGGTGCTGATCGGCAGTACCTTCGTGTTGCTGGCCGCCGATTCGCTGGCGACTGCCCTGTTCATCGCCGCAGGCATCCCGCACGCAGCGATCTGGTCGACGGTCGTGATGACCGTCGTGATCCTGGTGCTGGGCGAGATCCTCCCCAAGACCATCGCGGTCGGCGCCGGCGACCGGACCGCGCTGCGCTTGGCGCCGCTGCTGGGGTTCATCACGCGCGCGCTCACGCCGCTGACGGCGACCTTCCTCTGGATCACGGACGGCCTGGTCCGTCTGTTCGGTGGCAAGCCGCACGTCGGCCCGTACGTCACCGAGGACGACATCAAGACCTTGGTCAACGTCGGCGTCGAACAGAACGTCCTCGAAGAAGAAGAGCGCGAGCTGATCCACTCGGTGATCGAGTTCGGCGACACGATCGTGCGCGAGGTGATGACGCCGCGCACCGACATGGTGACGGTCTCGATCACCAGCTCGCCGCGCCGCGCGCTCGACTTGGTGATCGCCGAGGGCTACTCCAAGCTGCCCGTGTACGAGGAGACGATCGACAACGTGGTCGGCGTCGTGCACGACCGCGAGCTGCTGATCTCGCTGGCCAACGGAACGATCGCGACGTCGAATCTGCGTGCGCTGATGCGCCCGGTCGTCCACGTGCCGGAGAACAAGCGCCTCTCCGATTTGCTGCGGGAGATGCAGCGCGGGAAGTTCTCGCTGGCGATCGTGCTCGACGAGTACGGTGGCACGGCCGGCGTCGTGACGATGGAAGATCTGCTCGAGGAGATCGTCGGTGAGATCCGCGACGAGCACGACGAGGGCGAAGAAGAGCCGATCCGCGCGATCGCGCCCGGCGAGACGGCGGTCGAGGCCGGGACGAACATCGAGGACGTCAACGCCGCGCTGGGCATCGCGTTGCCGCACGAGGAGTTCGAGACGATCGGGGGCTACACGGTCGGCCTGTTCGGTCGCCTGCCCCGTGAGGGCGAGGAGATCGAGACGGTCGACGGCGTGCGGCTGCGGGTCGACCGCACGCGCGGTCGCCGCATCCTGAGCGTGCGGGTGCTGACGCCCCTGTCGAAGGGTCTCCCCGAGGTCGAACACGCCAACGCCCGTGACTGATCCGCCGGCCCTGCTGGCCGCTGCCGTCGCCGCGCGCGACGGCAGTTATTCGCCGTACTCGCACTTCGCGGTCGGCGCGGCGCTGCTCGACGAGGACGGCCGGGTGTGGACCGGAGCGAACATCGAGAACGCGTCGTACGGCCTGACGATGTGCGCCGAGCGCGCCGCGGTGTTCCACGCCGCCAGCAACGGCGTGCGCCGCTTCGCCGCGGTCGCCGTCGCCGGCCCGCCCGGCGTCACGACGCTGCCGTGCGGCGCCTGCCGGCAAGTACTCTCGGAGTTCGGGCCGCGGATGGCAGTCTACTACGACGACGGCGGGACGCTGGCCACGACCTCGGTCGACGCGCTGCTGCCGGCGGCATTCGGCCCCGCGCAGCTGGACGAGGCCCGGCGCTGACCGCGCGCAGCTCCGTCACCGACGCGATCGTGCTGCGGGCGCGACCGCTCGGCGAGGCCGGTCGCGTCTACACGTTGCTCACCCGCGAGCGCGGGAAGGTCGACGCGGTCGCCAAGGGCGCGCGCCGGCCGCGCAGCGCGATCGGCGGCCGGCTCGAGCTGCTGGCCGAGGCGCGCGTCGCGCTGCACAAGGGCCGCTCGCTCGACGTCATCGTCGAGGTGCGCACGATCCGCAGCCACTGGGCGGGGCTGGTGCGGCCCGCAGCGTTCGCGACGGCCTCGCTGTTCGCCGAGACGGTCGACCTGTTCTGCGAGCCGGAGCTGCCCTTGCCGGAGATCTACGCGCTGGTCGGCGCGGCCGCCGCCGCGCTAGCGGCGAGCGAGGCTCCGGCGACGCTCGTGCCGCGGTTCCAACTGCGGCTGCTGCATGCGCTCGGGCTGGCGCCGGCCGACGATGCCTGCGTGCGGTGTGGCGGCCCGCTCGAGGCGGGCGCCTGGCTCGACCTCGAGGCCGGCGGACTGGGCTGCGAGGGGTGCTACGGCGCGCGTGGCGACGCGCATGCGCTCGACGCGCGGGACGTGGCGAATTTCCGCGCGCTCGGCGCCGAGCGCGGCGAGGGCGCGGCGCTGCTGGCGACGCCGAAGGTCGCGCGAGCCGCCGACGACCTGATCTCCTGGCACCTGGGGCGGCGACCGAAGGCGCGCGCGCTCGTCCACGAGCTGTCGACGTGAGCGACAGCGTCCTCGCGCTCGACGTCGGCAGCAAGCGGATCGGGATCGCGGTCGGCGAGGGGACGTTCGCTTTTCCGCACGCGACGCTCGAGCGCACGAACGTGCGCGCCGACGTCGCACAGATCGTCGCACTGGCGCACGAGCGCGGCGTGCGCACGATCGTGGTCGGCGATCCGCTGACGATGGCCGGCGAGCGCGGACTCGCCAGCGAGAAGATCGACGCCTTCGTCGCGCATTTGGCGCGCGCGTGGGACGGGACGATCGACCGGATCGACGAGCGACTGACGACCGCGGCCGCCCAAAAGACGCTGATCGGTGCCGACGTCTCGCGCGCCAAGCGCAAAGGGGTGGTCGATCAGCTCGCCGCGGTGGGCATCCTGCAGACGTGGCTAGCCCGCAAGCAGCGGTGAATCGGGCGCGCGCCGCGCTGATCGGCGTCGCGGTCGCGGTCCTGGTGGGAACCGGCACGATCGTGCTGGCGGCCTCGCTGTGGTTTCGCTCGGCCGTCTACGACGACCGCAGCTTGCCGGCGGCGCAGACCGACGTCGTCGTCCCGCGCGGGGCGAGCTTCGGTCAGATCGTGAGCCTGCTCGCGAGCCGCGGCGTGCTCGCGCACCCGTTAGCCTTTCGGCTGCTCGCACGGCTGCGCCAGGTCGAAGACGAAGCGCAGGCCGGCGAATATCGTTTCCCGGCGCACCAGTCGAGCGACGAGATCCTCGACCGGCTGGTGCGCGGCCAGCAGTTCGCGCTGTGGGTGACGATCCCCGAGGGCTTCACCGCGCGCGAGATCGCCGCGACGCTGGCCGACCGCGGACTGCGCCCGGCGGCGGACTACGACGCGGTTTTTCTGCACCAGCCGCTGAGGGTCGACGGCGCCGACGCGCCGGACCTCGAGGGCTACCTGTTCCCGAGCACCTACTTGATCCCGGTCGACGATCCGCCGCGCACGGTCGCGCAGATCTTCGTCGACCAATTCTTCCGCGAGCTGCCGCCCGACGCGGCTGCGCGCGCGCGGGCGCTCCACGTCACCGTCCCGCAAGCGGTCGCCGTCGCGTCGCTGGTCGAGCGCGAAGGCAAGGTCGACGACGAACGGCCGCTGATCGCCTCGGTGATCTACAACCGGCTGCGGCGCGGGATGCCACTCGAGGTCGACGCGTCGCTCGAGTACGCCTTCCCGACCCACCACGAGGTGATCACCGCGCGCGATCTGGCGATCCGTTCGCCGTACAACACGTATCGCCATACCGGGCTCCCGCCGACGCCGATCGCAAATCCGGGCAAGCCGAGCCTGGATGCGGCGTTCCGGCCGGCGACGACGGAGTATCTGTATTACGTCGCGAAGGGCGACGGCCGCCACGCGTTCGCAAGGACGCTGGCCGAGCACGAGGCAAACGTCGCCCGGTACCTCAAGTAAGGAGGTCAACATCGACAATAACGGCAGCACTGGCGCGAACGGCAGCGGCGGTGAGAAGCAACCGCTCGATCTCAAGGACGTCCTCGAGCTCCGCACCGAGGACGGGAGTGAGTTGCGCTTCGAGGTCGTCGGCCTGGTCGAGGACGACGAGAACAACGCCTACGCGGTGTGCTACAACGAGGCGGGCGATGAGTTCGTGGTGACCGACAAGTTCGGCGACCTGCTCGAGGACGAGGAGCTGGCCCAAGAGATCCTCGACGACTTCTTCGTCCTGGCCGAGGAGTCGAACCCGACCGACGAGCCCGGCTAGGTCGGCTCGCCCCTAAGGAAATCCGCGTCTCGCGACGACCCTATACGAGAGCGATGATGACGCGTGCTGCCCAGGTGCCGTTGGTGCGGTCGGCCGGGGATGAATTGCGGACCCTGCTGGCGCCGGTGACACCGGAGCTGTTCGTCCGCGAGTATTGGGGGAAGAAGCCGCTCTTCGTGAAGGGCTTCGCCGAGAAGTACCACGGCTTCTTCGACGCGCAGCACTTCAGCCAAGCGCTCGCGATGCCCGGTCCCTCCGCCGATTTTCTGCGGGCGAGCTTCGATAAGAAGACCGACGCGGGGACGTCGGCGCCGGCGAAGACGGCCGAGCTGCGATCCAGCGCCTTCCGAGCCAGCGTCGACCAGGCAGTCCCGCTGTTCGATG
>JBEKLD010000003.1:0-69524 GCA_050010375.1 Vulcanimicrobiaceae bacterium | reverse complement strand
GTCGTCGCCGGCCTGCAGGCGATCGCGCTGGCCTTTGGTACGATGGTCGAGAGTCTGCAGCAGGTCGTCCGCCGGATCGCCAGCGTCTCCGCCGATCTGGTCGCCGAGAGCGACGCGGTCGCGTCGAGCACCGGTGAATCGGCCTCGGCCGGCCGCCAGATCCTCTCCTCGGTCTACGAAGCGGCGGCCGCGCAAAGCGTCCAGGCGCAGGACCTCGACGATGCTCACGAGCGCGCCACGCGCTTGGCCGACGGCGCCGCGGCGATCGCCGCCGCGTCGCACCGGCAAGCCGAGGCGGTCGCCGCCGGCGCGCTCGGCATCGCCTCACTCGACGCCGAGATCGCCTCCTTCGACGCGCTCGGCGTGCGGCTGGCCGACGCCGCCGCCGACGCGCGCGAGCAGGCCGAGCAGGGCGAGGCCGCCGTCGAACGCACGGTCGCGGCGATGAGCGCGATCGGCGCGCTGAGCGCCGACGCGGCCGATGTCGTCGACGCGCTCGAACGGCGCTCGACGACGATCTCGCAGATCGTCTCGACGATCGAGGAGCTGGCAGACCAGACGAACCTGCTCGCCCTCAACGCCGCGATCGAGGCGGCGCGTGCCGGCGAGCACGGGCGCGGCTTCGCGGTGGTGGCCTCGGAGGTCCGTGCGCTGGCCGAACGCTCGCGCAGTGCGACCCACGAGATCGAAGCGAGCCTCGCCGCGACCCGCAGCGATGCGACCCAGGCGGCGGCCGCGATGCGTCAGGCGTCGGTCGCGACGGCGGCCGGGACCGAGGTGGCGCGGCGCACCGCCGACGCGCTCGGCGCGATGCGCCAGGCGATCGAAGGGACCGCGCTGGTCGCTGACGAGGTCGTCGTTCGGGCGACGCAGATGAACCGCGCCTCGGGCGACCTGGCCACCCGCATCGCTTCGCTCGACGCCGATACGCAGCGCAACGCCGCGCAGGCCGTCGAGCAACAGCGGACCAGCGGCGAGATCGCGCAGGTCCTGACCGCGATCGCCGGCAAGGCTGGGCACGCCGTCGCGGCGATGGAACAGATCAGCAGCGCGACCGAACAGATCGTCGCCGCGCTCGGGAGCATCGACGGCTCGACCCGCACGACCCGCGAACGCGCGCGCTCACTCGATCGCCTGTTGGACGCCTTCCGGACCGACGAATCTCAGCCCATCGTGCGCGCGGCGCGGTTGGTGCTCGTCAACGGCAGCAAGGAGAGCGCCGCCTAGCCAGATCGCGGACGGCCTGCGGCTGCACGAAGACGGCTAGCGTTCGAGCGCGTCCACCAGATCGTCGACCAAGTTCGTCGAGGTCAGCAGGACTCGCTGCGAGCCGTCCCGGCCGGTGACGTAGACGAACGTGCTGTGGACGTCCGGGACGCCGCGGGCGTCGGCGGCGACGCCGACACCGTACGCCCGCCGCAGCGCCGTCACGTCGCGCATCGTCCCCGAGGCGAGCCGCCAGCGGCGCGGATCGGCGGCGTAGTCGTGCGCCAGCCGCGCCATGACGAACGGCGTGTCGTAACCCGGATCGAGGGTGATCGTGACCAACTGCGCCGGCGAGCGCAGCGCCGTCAGCCGGCGCTGGACGAGGGCGAACTGGGCGTCGAGGATCGGACAGGCGTCGGTGCAGCGCGAGGCGATGAAGGTCACCGCGAACGGCCGGCCGCGCAGGTCGCGCAGCGCGAAGCGCCGACCGGCCTGGTCGATCAGCTGGATCGCGTCAGCGCGCGGCGCCGCGATGGCTGCCGGGACGGCGGTCGCCACGAGGGACGCGACGGTGAAGGCGGGGGCAGCAGCCATCGTGCGACCATGCTCGCACGATACGGTGAGGGAACTCTGAAGCAAGCGCGGTAGACGCCGGGGTGGACGATCTGTGCTTCCTGCCGGCGACCGAACTGGTCCGCCAACTCCGCGCCAAGGCGCTCTCGGCCCGCGAGGTGATGGCGGCCCATCTGGACCGGATCGCGAGCGCGAACCCACGCCTCAACGCGATCGTCACGCTCGACGCTGAGGGCGCACTGGCGGCGGCAGGCCGCGCCGACGACGCCTTGGCGCGCGGCGCGGTACCGGGCCCGCTGCACGGGCTCCCCGTCGCGCACAAGGACACCGTCCTGACCCGCGGGATGCGCACGACCTTCGGCTCGCCGGTCTTCGCCGACTTCGTCCCCGACGTCGACGCGGCGGTCGTCGAGCGGCAGCGCGCCGCGGGCGCGATCTCGGTCGGCAAAACGAACGTTCCCGAGTTCGCCGCCGGCTCGCAGACCTTCAACCCCGTCTTCGGAGCGACGCACAATCCCTACGATCCGAGCAAGACCTGTGGCGGGAGCAGCGGCGGCGCCGCCGTCGCGCTGGCGACCGGGATGGTCGCGCTGGCCGACGGCACCGACCTCGGCGGCTCGCTGCGCAACCCGGCCAACTTCTGCAACGTCGTCGGCTTGCGCCCTTCGCTCGGACGCGTCCCGCAGTGGCCGAGCGAGAACGCCTGGCAGCAGGTCGCGGTCTCCGGTCCGATGGGGCGCACCGTCGGTGACGTTGCGTTGCTGCTGAGCGTGCTGGCCGGTCCCGATGCGCGCGACCCGATCGCGCTCGGCGAGGACGGCGCGCGCTTTCGTGCGCCGCTCGAGACCGACGTACGCGGAACGCGGGTCGCCTGGAGCGCGGATCTCGGTGGGCTGCCCGTCGATCCGGCCGTGCGCGCGGTCTTAGTGGCGCAGCGCCCGACGTTCGCGGCGTTAGGCTGCACCGTCGAGGATGCCGAGCCCGATCTGCACGAGGCGGACGAGGTCTTCTTCGTCCTGCGGGGGCTGCTCTACGCGGGTCTCGGTGCGGTCGTCGACGCACACGGCGAGCGCGTCAAAGAGACGGTGCGCTGGAACGTCGAGGCCGGTCGCACGCTGACCGGGACGCGGATCGTCGCCGCAGAGATGGCGCGCACGCGGCTGTTCGCGCGGATGCACGCGTTCTTCGAGCGCTACGACTATCTGCTCGCGCCGGTCAACCAGGTTCCGCCGTTTGGGATCGACGTCCCCTACATCACCGAGATCGACGGTGTCGCCATGGAGACCTACGTCGACTGGATGCGCTCGTGCTCGCGAATCACCGTGACCGGCCACCCGGCGATCTCCGTCCCGGCCGGTTTCACCCCCGACGGCCTGCCGGTCGGCATCCAGATCGTCGGCCGCCATCGCGACGAACTGGGACTGCTGCGGATCGCCGCTGCCTTCGAGGCTGCGACCCGGGTCGGCGAGCGCCGCCCCCCGGTCCCTGCCTCGGTCCCAAGCAGGCCCTGAGCACGCCTCAGCGAGCCCCGAACGAATCGTTACCGACCCTTCACCGACTCTTCATCGAAATCACGAACCTTTTCAAGCCATCTGCCGTAAGATGAGGCAGAAGCTCTTTCTGAACGATCCACCCACCCGCCGGCTCAACCGGGCGTCGAAAGTGGTGGACGAAGGCCGCCGAGGCGTGAGGCGGCCTTTTTCTTTCCGTGAGAGCGACATCGGCGCCCTACAGCAGTAGAGGTGAGCGATGTTCATGCCTCCCACGCCCCGGGCAGATAACCGGACATTCAGCGAAGTTGTCCAGGATCAGCAGGCGGAACACGACATCGCCGCGCGCGAAGCGCGCTACGCACGTCGCGACGTTGCGGCGTGGATCGTCGGCGCGTTGCTCGTCGTGGGCATCGCCGTTTGGGCGTACTCGATCCACGACAACATGCAGCACGGCAAACCGCCGTGGATGGACCAGCAGCCGGGAGTCAGCGGGAAACGGTAGCGCCGATCGTCGCCCGCAGGCGCTGGATCGCGTCGCGGACCTCGTCGGCCGAGATGATCAACGGCGGGACGAAGCGCAGCGTGTTGTGGCCGGCCGCGTTGATGAACAGACCGAAATCGAGCGCCGCCTTCACGAAGTCGCCGGCGACGTACGGCTCGCGGACTGGGAGCCCCAGCATCAGGCCGATCCCACGCGGCTGCTCGAAGACCGTCGGATGATCGGCGGCGAGCGCGGTCAGCTCGGCCCGCAAGAGCGCGCCGATGGCGTCGACGTGGGCGTCGAGATCGACGACGTCGCGGATCGCCAGATGTTCGAGCGCCGCCGCCGCCGGGACCGGCGAGCCGCCGAAGGTCGTGCCGTGATCGCCGGGTTGCAGTCCGGTCGCCGCGTCGCCGCGGACGACCAGCGCGCCGATCGGCAGACCGTTGGCCAGCGACTTCGCCAGCGTGAACGCGTCGGGCCGCACGTCGAACCACTGGTGCGCGAACAGCCGGCCCAGCCGTCCCATCCCGCACTGCACTTCGTCGAAGATCAGCAGCGCGCCGCGTTCGTCGCACAGCCGCCGCGCCGCCTGCAGGTACTCGCGGGTCGCGGGGACGACGCCGCTCTCGCCCTGCACCGGCTCGACCAGGAAGCACGCCGTCGTCTCGCCGATCGCGGCCTCGAGCGCCGCGACGTCGTTGAACGCGACGTGCTCGAAGCCGAGTGGCAGCGGCCCGAAGCCTTCCTGATAGGCCGGGTTATCGGTCGCCGCCAGGGCCCCGAGGGTGCGACCGTGGAACGAGCCGCGCGCGGCGAGGATGACGTTGCGCGCCGGCTCCCCGCGGCGGTAGGCATGCTTGCGCGCCAGCTTGATCGCGGCTTCGTTCGCCTCGGCGCCGCTGTTGCAGAAGAAGACCGTGTCGAAGCCTGAGAGCGCGGCGAGCCGGTCGGCGAGCGTCCCGGCCGGTTCCTGGTAGACGAGATTCGAGACGTGCACTAACGTCGCGGCTTGCTCGGCGATCGCGCGCGCGATCCGTGGGTGGGCGTGGCCGAGCGCGCAGACCGCGATCCCGGCGACCAGGTCGAGGTAGGCGTTCCCCGACTCGTCGAACAGCCAGCAGCCTTCGCCGCGCACGATGTTCATCTCGAGCCGCCGATAGGTCGCCATGACGTGTGGATGCTGCGTCACCAGGCGCGAGCCGCGGGAAGAAGATTGGATCACGGTCACGTCCTGTAGTGGGCGTTGATGCGCACGTAGTCACCGGTCAAATCGCAGCCCCACGCGGTCGCGCTCGCGCTGCCGATCCCCAGATCCAGTCTCATCTCGACCGAGGAGTCCTCGAGGATGTCGTGCGCCTCGGCCTCGCTCATCGCTTCGACCGCATCGGGTTCGACCCAGGTCTGGCCGCCGAGCGAGAGCGACCACGTCGCCGGGTCCATCCCGGCGCCGACGCTGCCGGCGGCGGCGATGACACGACCCCAGTTCGGGTCCTCGCCGTAGAGCGCGGTCTTGACCAAGCTCGAGTTGACGACCGCGCGCGCGATGCGCCGCGCCTGCGCCTCGTCGCGCGCGCCGGTGACGTGGAAGGTGAGGATCTTCGTCGCGCCCTCGCCGTCGCGGACCATCGCGACCGCCAGATCGCGGCAGACCGCCGTCAGCGCGGCGCGCAGTCCCGGCGTCGCCGCACCGCTGCCGGGTTTGGCACAGCAGTAGACCGCGTCGTTGGTCGACATGTCGCCGTCGACCGAGATCATGTTGAACGTCCCGTCGGCCGCCTCGCGCAGCGCCTCGGTCAGTCCCGCGCGCGAGACGGCGGCATCCGTGACCAGGAAGGCGAGCATCGTCGCCATCGTCGGGGAGATCATCCCCGAGCCCTTGGCGATCCCGCCGATCGCGTAGCGCTTGCCGTCCTCGTGCCAAGCGTAGCCGGCCAGTTTCGGTACGTGGTCGGTCGTCATGATCGCCTCGGCGGCTTCGTTGGCCGCTTCGGGGCCGACCTCGAGCACCTTGACCGCGCGATCGAGCCCCTTCGCGAAGCGATCCATCGGCAAGGTCACGCCGATGACGCCCGTCGACGCGACGACGACCTGGGTCGGCCGCAGGCCGAGCAGCGTCGCCGTGTGGCGCGCCGTCGTCTGCGCGTCGCGCAGCCCGCGCTCGCCGGTACAGGCGTTCGCGCAGCCGGAGTTGCACACGATCGCCTCGATCGCGTCGCCGTCGGTCGCGAGGTTGGCGCTGGTCGCCAGCAACGGTGCGGCCTTGATCTCGTTGGTCGTGATGACCTCGGCGCAGACGTGCGGTCCCGGCAGCGCGATCAGCGCCAGGTCCGACTTGCGCTTCTTGATCCCGGCGTGGACGCCGGCCATCCGCACGCCCGGAACGGCCCCCAGACCGCCGCGAACGCGGACCAGGCGGACCGCGTCGTTCGCGGCGGCGTCAGCCGACGTGGGTGCGAGCATCGAGGCCAAGCTCCTCCGGCAGACCGAGCATGAGGTTCATGTTCTGCACCGCTTGTCCGGCCGCGCCCTTGCCGAGGTTGTCGAGCGCGACCAGGATCTGGACGATCCCCTCGCGCTCGGCGACGGCCAGATGCGCGTCGTTGGTCCCTTCGAGCGCCGGCAGATGCGGCGCGCGCACGTCATGGAACACCGTCACGAACGGGTTGGCGGCGTAGAAGCGGTGGTAGAGCGCGAGCACCTCTTCGCGGCCGATCGGCGTGCGCGGCACGAGGTAGACGTCGGCCAGGATGCCGCGGCGCAGCGGGACGACGTGCGGCGCGAAGACGATCGGCGCGTCGATCCCGACCGCGCGCGCCTCCTGGACGATCTCGTTTCCGTGGCGGTGACCGTCCAGGCCGTAGGCGCGTACGTCACCGTACACTTCGGCGAACATCGAGCGGACGTCGGGCGTGCGGCCGGCGCCGGTGATCCCGCTCTTGGCGTCGATCACGACGTTCGCGATGCGCTCGGCCAACGGGCCGAGCGGGACGAGCGCGAGTAACGAGGCGGTCACGTAGCAACCCGGGTTCGCGACCAGCCGCGCGCCGGCGATCTGGTCGCGGTAGCGCTCGGGGAAGCCGAAGACCGCCTCGCCGGCGTGCTGCTGCAGGCGGAAGGCGTCGGAGAGGTCGATCGCGCGGGCCCCCTTGGCGAGCACGGCCGGCACCAGCTCGCGCGCCTGCTCGCGGCCGCCGGCGAGAAAGACGACATCGTCCTCGCGCAGCCGCGTCAACACCGTCCCGCTCTCCTCGAACGCGACGTGGACGTGCGGCAGCCAGGGGAAGACGTCGGCGACGGCGCTGCCGGGACTCGAACGGCTTTCGAGCACGCCCAGCGCGACCGACGGGTGCCGGTCGATCAGGCGGATCAGCTCGGCCGCGGCGTAGCCGCTCGCGCCGACGACGTGGGCGGTGATCATGACGGGGAGTTCTCCATCGAGTGGGCGAGTGCTTCGATCGCCGCGCGCGTCTGGCCGATCGCGGTCGCGACCGCCTCGGGGTTGGTCGAGCCCGCGGTACGCTTGCCGAGGACCGAGGCCGCGGCGTCGACCGGCGCGTCCGGGACGCCCAGCGCCTTCGCGTCGCCGGCATCGAGTGGGCGCCCTTCGGTCTCGGCCCGCACGACGCGTTCGCCGACGGCGCGGTGCGCCTCGCGCGCGGTCGCGCCGGCGAGGATCATCGCGTCGGCGAGATCCGTCGCGACGGTGTAGCCGTCACCGGCGTGCGCGGTCGTCACCCGTTCGTCGAAGTGCACGTGGCCCAACGCGCGCCGAAAGGCGTCGAGCGCGCTCAGCGCGTGCTCGGTGCCGGCGATGACCTGGGCTTTGGTCTCCTGCAGATCGCGGTGATACGAGAGCGCGATCCCATTCACCGAAGCGAGCGCGCCGGCGTAGACGCCGATCGCTCGGGCCCCCGCGGCGCGCACCAGTTCGAACGGATCGGGATTGCGCTTCTGCGGCATCAGGCTCGACCCGGTCGCGGCGGCGTCGTCGAGCCGCACGTAGCCGAAGGCCGGCGTCGCCCACAGGACCAGCTCCTCGCTCGGGCGCGAGGCGGCGACCGCCGCGCGCGTCGCGGCGTGCAACAGGTCGAGCGCGACGTCGCGGTCGCCGACCCCGTCGAGCGCGTTGCGAGTCGGCGCCGTGAAGCCCAGCTCGGCCGCGGCCGCCGCGCGATCGAGCGGCAGCGACGACCCGGCCAGCGCGCCGCTGCCGAGCGGGCAGAAGCGGGCGGCGTCGGTCGCGACGCGCGCGAACCGTTCGGCGGCCCGCACGAATCCCTGCGCCGCCGCGTCGAGCCAGAAGGCGAGCAGCGCGGGCTGCGCCGGCTGCCAGTGCGTCGTCGCCGCCAGCAGCGCCTGCTGCGCCAGCGCGCTCTGCGCGCGGTCCTCGCACAGCGCCGCGACGTCGAGCGCGAGCCGCGCCCCGCGCGTAGCGCGGTCGCGCGCGTACAGCAACAGCGTCGTCGCGACCTGATCGTTGCGCGAGCGCCCGGCGTGCAGCCGTTCGCCGACCGCCCCGGCGTGCTCGCGCACCCGCGCGTCGACTGCGCCGTGGACGTCTTCGAAGGCGTGCGTCGTCGCCCAGGCCGCGAACGACCCGTCCTCGACCTCCGCCGCGACCTGCTCGAGCGCGGCGCGCAGGGCGGCGGCGTCGGGCGGCGCGAGGACGCGGCGCAGCGCGGTCACGTGCGCGAGCGAACAGCGCACGTCGAACGGCGCCAGCACCAGATCGTCCTCGAGCGAGGAGCCGAAAGCGAGCAGCGCGACGTCGGGGGCCGACGCGAACCGCCCGCCCCACTGTAGCGAGCTCATGGCGCCCTCAGACCGTCTGCGGCGTCGCGCGCTCGGCCGCCTCCGCCGCCTTGGCGGCGCCGGCGGCGACCGGGAGCCCGTGCAACTCGATGAACCCGCCCGCCGCGTCGTGCCGGAAGCGGTCGCCGGCTCCGTATGTGGCGAGGGACTCGTCGTAGAGCGCGTACGGTGAGCGCGATCCGGTGACGACCGCGCGGCCGCGCAGCAGCTGCACCCGCGTCTCGCCCGTCAGCCGTTCGGCCATTTTGGCGTTGAAGGCGTCGAGCGCGCCGCGCAGCGGCGAGGACCAGAGCGCGTCGTAGATCAGCTCGCCGTACTTCTGGTCGAGCGCCGCCTTGAGCCGCAGCTCGTCGCGCGTGAGCACCAGCCGTTCGAGCGCCTTGTGGGCCTCGATCAGCGTCACGCTCCCCGGGCACTCGTAGACTTCGCGCGACTTCAGCCCGACGACGCGGTCTTCGATCAGGTCGATCCGCCCGACGCCCTGCGCGCCGGCGCGCTTGTTGAGCTCGTACACCATCTCGGCGCCGCCGTTGCCGTCGATCGAGGGGATCCCGCGCTCCCACGCCACGATCACCTCGGCGCCTTCGGCCGGCGCGTCCTGCGGAGTGACGGTCCAGGCGTAGGCATCCTCGGGCGGCGCGTTCCACGGATTTTCGAGCACGCCGGCTTCGATCGAGCGCCCCCACAGGTTGGCGTCGACCGAGTACGGCTTGGCCTGCGTGTGCGAGATCGGGACGCCGTGCTTCTCCGCGTACGCGATCGCGTCGGGCCGCGAGAGCGGCCGTTCGCGCAGGGGCGCGAGCGTCCGCAGGTGCGGTGCTTTGGCCCGCACGCCGACCTCGATCCGCACCTGGTCGTTCCCTTTGCCGGTACACCCGTGGGCGACCGCGTCGGCGCGGTACTCGGCCGCCGTCTCGACCAGCAGGTCGGCGATCAGCGGCCGCGAGAGCGCCGCGCTGAGCGGATAGACGCCCTCGTAGAGCGCGTTGGCCGCCAGCGCCTTGAAGGCGTAGTCGGCGATGAACCGCTCGCGCGCGTCGATCAGCACCGCGTCGACCGCGCCGAGCTGCAAGGCCTTGCGTCGCACCGCGAGCAGCGCGTCCTGCGAACCCTCGCCCGCGACCAGGTCGGACTCACCCAGGTTGAGCGTCATCGCGACGACCTCATGCCCCTGCTCGATGAACTGCTTGAGCAGCACCGACGTATCGAGTCCACCGGAATAGGCCAGGACGATTTTCATGACTCTCCGCGCATGTCTTCGAAGCGCTGTTTGACCATCAGGGTCTTCTCCGGCGATTCGACCAGGACCAAGACGGTGTCGTCGCCGCCGATCGTGCCGATGATCTCCGGCCACTCGGCGGCGTCGACCGCCGCCGCCAGCATCATCGCCGTCCCCGGATGGGTGCGCAGCACGATCTGGTTGACCGCGGAGCGCACGCCGATCACGACGTCGGCGACGACCCGGTGCAGCCGCGAGCTGAACGCCGGCCCGACGCTCGGCTCAACGTACTTGAAGGCCCCGCCGTTCCCGCCTTTGAGCGGGACCTTGAGCAGACCCAGCTCCTTGATGTCGCGCGAGACGGTCGCCTGGGTGACGTCGTAGCCCTGTTGCTCGAGCAGCGTCGCCAGCTCGTCCTGCGAGCGGACGGGCCGGGCCGCGATCAGCGAGAGGATCGCGCGCTGGCGCTTGGTCTTCGGTTGGATCGGTGATTCGGTCATTCGGAGAGCCCACGGAGATCGGTGAGGAGGGCCAAGAGCAGCGCCTTCTGCGCGTGCAGCCGGTTCTCGGCCTGGTCGAACACGACGCTCTGTGGACCGTCGATCACCTCGGCGGCGACTTCCTCGCCGCGGTGGGCGGGCAGGCAGTGCATGAACAGCGCGTGCGGCGCGGCGGCGGCCATCAGCGCCGCGTCGACCTGATACGGCCGCAGCGCGGCCTGGTTGCGCTCGATGAACTGTTCGTCGCCCATCGAGGTCCACACGTCGGTGTAGACGACGTCGACGTCGCGCACGGCGCGCACCGGCGAGGTGAACGCCCGCGCGGTCACGTTGTGCGCCGCACCGAGCTTGACGAGCCGGCCCAGAAAGGCGTCGGGTGGGCGGTGGGTCGGCGGCGCGGCGAAGGTGATCGACATCCCGGTCAGCGCCGCGGCCTCGGTCAGCGAGATCGCGACGTTGTTGCGCGCGTCACCGACGAAGGCCAGCCGTAGCCCGGCCAGCGTCCCGAACCGCTCGCGGATCGTCAACAGGTCGGCGAAGGCCTGGCAGGGGTGGGCGGCCTCGGAGAGCGCGTTGATCGTCGGGACGGTCGCGGCGCCGGCGAAGCGCACCAGCGGTTCGTGCGCGTGCGTCCGGTAGGCGATCGCGTCGACGTAGCGCGAGAGCGCGCGGCCGGCATCCTCGGGCGATTCGCGAGTCCCGATGCCGAAGTCGCCGCCGGTCGCCGCGATCGCGTGCCCGCCCAGCTGCGTCATCGCGGCTTCAAACGAGACACGCGTGCGCAACGACGGCTTCTCGAAGAGCATCGCCAGCGTCTTGCCACGCAGCAGCGTCAACTGCTCGCGCCCGCTCGCCTTAAGGTTCTGGGCGAGCGAAAGCAAGCTGGCGAGCTCGTCGCCGTCGAGGTCGGTCACGGTGAGCACGTTGCGCCCGCGCAGACGGGTCGCCGCCGGGAGAGCGATCATACTGCATGATTATACATTCCCTGCATAATTATGCAAGACGAGGGCGAGGATCTCTCGGTTTAGGCGAGCGCCGGAGGGTAGGTCATTGTGATATCATAGAGAAAGTCACAATAACGAGCCAGGAGACTGTGAGTGGGAGAGCTGGTGCGCCAGGTCTGGGTGCCAACAGTGGTGGGAATCGGGGTCCCTCGTCGGGACCGCCGCGCTGGACCCTACGAAGCGTACGTTCCCGGTCGACTGGCTGACCTGCACCTGACGCTCGACGGCGACGTCGCGGCCGACGTGGCCGACGCGGAGCGCGCGATCGGTGCCCTGGACGCGGTCGCCGCCGCGCTCACGAACACAGAAGGGCTCGCCCGGCTCCTCCTGCGCGCCGAATCCGTCGCTTCCTCGCGGATCGAAGGGCTGCGCGTCTCCGCTCAGCGACTGTTACACGAGGCGGCCGCACGAGCCGAGGGGTCGGCCGATCGCGACCCGACGGCGAGTGAGGTTCTCGCCAACGTCGACGCAATGGCGTACGCGCTGGAAGACCCTGCCGGACCAGTGACCGTCGAGCGGATCCGCGAAGTCCACCGTCGCCTGCTCGCGACGTCGGCTCACCACGAACAGGCCGGCGTACTGCGCGCCGAGCAGAACTGGATCGGTGGGAACGATTTCAATCCGATCGGCGCCGCGTTCGTCCCACCGCCGCCCGAGCTCGTGCCCGAGCTGCTCGACGACCTGACCGCGTTCTGCAACGACGACGGACTGCCCGCCGTGGCGCAGGCCGCGATCGCGCACGCGCAGTTCGAGACGATCCATCCCTTTGCCGACGGCAACGGTCGCACGGGGCGCGCGCTCATCTACATGGTGCTGCGAAGGCGCGGCCTCGCGAAGCGAACGACGCCGCCCATTTCGCTCACGCTCGCAACGCAGGCGCGCACGTACGTCGACGCGCTCACTGCAACGCGCGTCGTCGGGGCGCCCCTGGCCGAACTCCCTGCGCTCAACCGCTGGATCGCGATCTTCGCGGCAGCTTGCCAACGCGCTGTCGCCGATGCGTTGGATTTCGAGCAGCGCGTCGAGGCGCTGCAAGCTGCGTGGAGGGAGCGACTTGGCCCAGCGAGGCCGCACGCCTCGGCGCGCCGCCTGCTCTCGTTCCTGCCGGCGACGCCGATTCTCACGGTCGACGAGGCGGCGAAGCTGCTCGATCGACGCTTCTGGGCTGCGAATCAGGCGATAGCGCGCCTCGTCGACGCGGGCATCCTCACCCCGACCACTACGGCGCGGCGCGCGCGCCGATTCGAGGCGCGCGAGGTGCTCGACGCGTTCGCCGCGCTCGAACGGCAGCTCGCGAGCCCCGACGGAGATACCCGGGTGTCCTCGCCAGTGCGCGCGGTCCCGCCGCGGCCGCGCCGTCGCGGGTGAGGTTTCTGATTGTTCTTGGACCGCTAGAGAATCGAACTCTACTCAGTTTCCTTGCAAGGGAGACTCGCCAGCCTTGGAACATGGCAGCCCAATCGTGCACGTGGAGGAAATGGTGCTCCTGGCCGGATTCGAACCGGCGTGACTTGATCGAGAGTCAAGAAGCCTTGGCCGCTAGCTGACAGGAGCAAAATGGATTCGTGGAAAGATTGGCGCACGCGACGGGTGCCGACCCCGCGCCTCCCGCTCGACAGGCGGGTGCTGCTACCGTTGAGCTACGCGTGCACTGCGGACGCTGGAGGAGTCGAACCCGCGCCTTGCGGCGCCCCGCGGCTTTCGAAACCGCTTGCGAACCTCTTCGCTGGCAGCATCCATGCTAGAACGAAATTGGTGCCGCCCCCGGGACTCGAACCCGGATCCTGCGCGTTAAGAATGCACGGCTCTGCGCAATTGAGCTAGGACGGCATGGGACCGACGGTGGGATTCGAACCCACGTTGTACGACTTAAAAGGACGCCGTTCTGGCCGCTGAACTACGTCGGCCCGATGTGTTGTGAAAAAGATGGTGCGCGCCGGCGGACTCGAACCGCCACGCCGCGATGCGGCATCCACTTCTGGGGTGGACCTGTCTTCCTGATTCCATGCAGACGCGCGTTGGCTCCCCGGCAGTGATTCGAACACCAATTACTCGGATCAACAATCCGCTGTCTTACCGTTAGACGACCGGGGAATATGGAGCCCCCGACACGATTTGAACGTGCGCATATTCCCGGTTTCGAAGACCGGAGCTCTTCCTGACTGAGCTACGGGGGCAGATGAACCAGTGGTACGGAGCGTGACAGAGTCGAACTGCCGGCCTTTCGGCCCCGACGGTTTAGCAAACCGCTCGCGCACCGTGCGCCGCACGCTCCCTGGATACTGATTCAGTTTTCAATGTACGCTGGAAGTTGGGGCGATCGGCCGGAGTTGAACCGAGCGTCATCGGCACCACAAACCGAGGTCCTGCCGTTGAACGACGAACGCCATAATGAAGAGGGTCCCGGCTTGCGCCGAGACCCTCCGTACTTCTGTAACGAGGTTCTTGGACTCAGCCGGAAAGACACCACATGCGCTTCGCGCGCCGGGACATGACGATATCCTCGAGCAGCGCTTTGGCGCTGTTCGCATGATCGTGCGACATGGCAGAGAGTGAGAACCGCATGATGTCCGTCATCCTACCATCGCACACGACTGCAGTCAAGAACTTTTGCGTGCATGCAACGCAATGTTTGCAGCAGTGTCGAGCGTCGCAGGCGAACTGCGCAGTCGCATCGCCGGTTCGTCCTCGAACCCGAGGCGTTCGTAGAGTGGACGTGCCAGCGGTGATGGGTGCAGGACCGTTTTGCGCACGCCGCGCCGTTCCGTCGCCGCGACGACAGCTTGGACCAGGCGCGCCGCCCAGCCCTGCCCGCGGTGGGCCGGCGCGACGTAGACGCCGGCGATCTCGGCGTGCAGCGTGCCGTCCGGGTACGGCAGGCGCTCGAAGAAGATCGCGCACGCCGAGCCGACGACCTCGGCGCCGTCGCACAGAACGAACGCGATCAACCGGTCTTCGGCGAGCAGCCGCGTGAAGTCGGCCTGCGCATCGCGCGCGAACGCTGCGGCGTGCGCGTCGTCGAGCCGCTCGAGTTCGAGCAGGCTCGCCGCACGCAACCGCGCCAGCGCCGCCGCGTCAAAAGAAAAAGCGCGCCGTATTCGGCGCGCCCGTCGCTCGTCCACCGTGGCCGCTCGTCACATACCGAGCTGACCCGGTGCGAATCGCACGGGCGCGGTGGTGGGCGGTCGGCTCGGTCGGCGGAACATCGAGCTACACGTATAGCGTGAATCGGCGCGACTGTCAACCGTTTCGCGCGCTAGCCCTCACCGAACGCGGCCAACGCCGCACGCGCGACCGGCGCTCCCCACTCCTGGATGAAGTGACCCGCGTCGGGGAAGACCGCCGGCGCCGGCGCGTTCGCGATCGCCGCGCGCAGCGACTGCATGGCGGGCAGGCCGAGCACCGGATCCCTCCCGCCGGCGGCCAGGAACGTCTGGCCGCGCCACTGCGTCTGCCACCAGCTGCGAGCGGCGCGGGAGATGTCGGCGCCCGGCATCTCGGGCGCGATCGGGACCAGGTCGGGGAAGGCGCGCACGCCGGCCTTGTAGCGCGCGTCGGGGAACGGCGCGCCGTAGGCCGCCGCTTCGCGCTCGTTCAGGACCGGCGTCCCGCGTCGCAGCAAGGTCGCGACGTCCAGGTCCGGCCGGCTGTTGCTGAACGCCTTCCAGGCCAAGAAGCCGTCGCTGATCGGAACGTCGCCGGTGGCCAGCAGCGTGTTCATCGCGATCAGCCGCACGAAGCGCTCCGGTTGCACCGGCGGGAGCGTCAGGCCGAGCAGGCCGCCCCAGTCCTGGCAGACCAGCGTGATCCGGCCCAGGTCGAGCCGTTCGACGAAGCGCAGCAGCGCCTCGCGGTGAAACGCGAAGCTGTAGACGCGCTCGTCGACCGGCTTGTCCGAGCGGCCGAAGCCGAACAGGTCGGGGGCGACGACGCGGCTGCCGCCGGCCAGGAAGACCGGCAGCATCTTGCGGTACAGGAAGTTCCAGGTCGGGTTTCCGTGCAGGCAGAGGAAGACGTTCGCGTTGCGCGGCCCCTCGTCGAGGTAGGCCAGCCGCAGTCCCTCGTAGCCGGGCAGATCCTCGAGGCCGTGCGAGGCGTATGCGAAGTCGGGGACCGCCGCGAAGGCCTCGTCGGGGGTGCGCAGTGCCTCGATCGTCGCCATGGCAGGAGCCTACGGCATCGATCACCGAGCGCCCCTGTGTGCTGATCGTCCTCAAGTACGGCGGAAACGCGATGGCGGCCGAAGGCGCCGCCGACCCGGTCCTCGACGAGGTCGCGGCGCTCGCCGCGCGCGGCGAGCGGATCGTGCTCGTCCACGGCGGCGGCCCGCAGATCGACGCCGCGCTGCGGGCGCAGGGGATCGAGGAAGCGCGGGTCGCCGGCCTGCGGGTCACCGGCCGCGCGACGCGCGACGTCGTCGAATCGGTGCTCTGCGGCACCGTCAACAAGGCACTGGTCCGCGCGTTGGCCGCGCGCGGCGCGCGCGCGGTGGGGATCTCAGGCGAGGACGGCGGCCTGCTCGCCGCGCGCCGGGCCGGCAGTGTCGACGGCGTCGACCTCGGCTACGTCGGCGAGATCGAGCGGGTCGACCCGACCGCCGTGCGGGCCCTGCTGGAAGCCGGCTTCGTCGCCGTCGTCGCCCCGCTGGCGCTCGATGCCGCCGACGGCGCGGTCCTCAACTGCAACGCCGACACCGCCGCCGGCGCCCTCGCCGGCGCCTTGGCGGCCGACGCGTACGTCGTCATCACCAACGTCGCCGGGGTGCGCCGCGACCGCGACGACCCCGGCTCGGTGATCCGGCGCTTGGGGCTCGCAGAGGCCGAGGCGTTCCTCGTCGATGGCACCTTCGGCGACGGTATGATCCCCAAGATGGCGGCGGCGATCCGCGCCGTCCGGACCGGCGCCCGCCGCGCGGTCGTCGCCGGGGCGGGACCCGGGGCGATCGCCGCCGCGCTGGCGGGCAGCGGGACCGAGCTGGTCGCCTGATCTCGGGCCGCGTCGATGACGCGGCCGCCTTTCCGTCGTAGGCTCAGGGTGGGATCGGTACAAGTGTACCGATTCCACGGACGCCGGTGCCGTCACGCCGGCTCCCTTTTCCCATGGAAAGGCCCCAACCATGAGCCCCCTTGCTTGGCTTCTGCTCGCCCTCTTCGCCGGCACTCTTCTGCCGGATCACTCGCTCGGCCTGACCGTACATACCGCCGCCCCGGGAGCGCGTCCGTCCGTCGTCACCACGATCCCATCCACGACTCGCCATCCCCTCGACGCGACCTCCACCCCCGCACCCAGCGGGGTGCAAGGTGGCGGACCATCCTAGCGGTGGACCAGCGTAACGGAATCGAGGGCGGGGCGGCGAAGCCGTAGCCCTCGACGGCGGAGCGGGGAACGTCGCATAGCGTTCTTCGCCCCTTCCGGGGTGTGGGGCCGATGCTTTCCGAACGAATTCGAACCGAACGTCCGACCGGTCGTGCCGCGTTTTCCGACGCGATGCGGGCCTGGTTCGAAGGTGACTTCGAAGCCTGTCTCGCCCTATGCGACCGGGTACGGCCGCCCGACCTGGAGATCCGCTCGCAGCTCGCCCTCTTGCGTGCGCGAGCGCTTCTGCGCCTGGGGCGGCCCGACGACGCGATCGCGGAGTTGGAGCGCGCCTTCATCGCGCACAGCGGCCTCGACGCGTCGCTGACGGCGCGCCTGCTGCTCGGGACGGCGCTGGTGCGCCGCGGCGACACGCAACACGGTTTGGTCCTCTTGCTCGCCGCCCAGGCCGACGCCGCGCAGGCCCATCCGACGATCCGCTCCGAGATCGCGTTGAGCCTCGCGCTCGGGCACTATGGTCTGCGCGCGCTCGACGAGGCGGACCGCGCACTCGACCTGGTCTCACCCGACGCCGACATCGTGCATGCGCGCGCGCTCGAGTACCGCGGCTGGGTCGCGGCGGCGCGCTTCGACTACGCCGCGGCGACGCGCGCGTTCGCTGCCGCGCTCGTACGCTTGGACGAATGTCGCCATCACGACCGCTTCATGGAGGCGACGGCGCTCTCGGCGCTCGCGATCTTGGCGGCGGAGCGACTCGACCGCGACACGTGGCTCGCCGTCGAGCAACGGGCGCGACGCTTCGACTGGAGCGCCGGTGGACTTGCCCGGTCGCGCTATCTGGTCGCCTATCACGCCTCGCTGATGGACGAGGCGCGGGGGCGAATCCGCGAGGCGCTGGTCTGGATCGCGGAAGCGGAAGATGCCGCCCCGAGCGCCGCGACGCGGCTGTTCGCGCTCTGCCGCCGGGCCGAGATCTTCCGCGGTGCCGGCGAGCGATTCGCGCACGGCGATTTGGTCGGGCGCTTGCGCGCGATCGCGAACACGATCGCCGACGACGAGATCTGCGGTGACGAACGTAATGCGTTGCTCGTGCTCGCAGCCGAGCTGGCGGTGTTCGGTGACGTGGTCGCGGCCAGGGGGATGCTCAAACGGCACCGTCAGCTCGCACCTCCCTCGCCGATGTGGTCGCTGATGAACGACCCGCGCGAGGAGGCGGCGATCGTCGACGCCGAGGCCGTCGTCGCGCGCGCGGCCGGTGATCTCGCCCGCGCGCGGGACCTCTTCCGGCGCGCGTTCGAGCTCTACCGGCGGGTCGGGTACGAGCGGCGCGCGCTGCTCGCGGCGGGCCGCCTGTACGAGCTGACCGGCCAGACGTATCTGCGCGACTACGTCGATCAGGTCGTTCGCAAGCTGGGCGCGTCCTCTCCGTTGCGCAGCATCGTCCTCACCACCGTCGACGCCGGCGCGGCCGACCCGATCGTCAGCGCCCTCTCGCCGACCGAGCGCGCCGTCCTCGCCTTGCTCTGCGAGGGTCTGTCGACCGCCGCGATCGCCGCGGCGCGCGGCCGCTCGAAGCAGACGATCCGCAACACGATCTCGCGCATCCTGATCACCTTCGGCCTGCCGGACCGACAAGCGCTGCTGCGCGAGTGCGTCCGCCGCGGCCTGATCGCCAGCTAGTCGTCGTCTTCGCCGCGGCGGGCGTGCTCGTCGGCGTTCGGGTCGCGCTTGGTCGGCGCCGGGGTCGCGCGCAGGTCGATCGGCGGCCGCCCGGCGGCGCGCAGCGCGGCGTCGAGTGGGAGCACCTCGCCGGTCACGAAGGCATGGTAGCGCGCTAGCGCCGCCGCGCCTTCGCGCTGCAGCGTCGCGCCCTCGGCCAATTCGGCCTGCGTCGGCACGCCAGTGCCGAGGTCGCTCAGGAACGTCAACACGCGCTCGCGCAGCAGGTCCTCGAGGAAGTCGTCGTCCTGGTCGTTGACTGGTTGCGAAGAGATCGTCGCCTCCAAACGGACCGCAGCGTCGCGGGTGCTTCGCGCGCGCTCGGCCAGCGCCGCATCGGTCGGCGCGGCGAGCGCATCGACTTGCAGGCGCACGTTGTCCAGCCCGTTGAGCGCGTCGTCGAGCGCGCTCAGCTCGCCGCTCATCGTCTCGGCGAAGGCGTGCCCCGTGCGGCGGTCGTTCGCGCTCGCCGCGCCGCTCGCCGGCAGCACGCGGATCGTCTGCGTGAAGACGTGTCCGTCGCGGCGCAAGCGCACGGTGTAGGTGCCGTCGAGCACCGCTGGCCCATCGTCGGGGCCGCGGTCCCACGGCGCGACGCGGCGCCACGGCGTCGGCGGATCCTCGGTCAGGTTCCAACTGACGCGGTTGTAGCCGGCGGCGTTGGGGACGTTCGGCACCGCCGTGCCGTCGTCGTCGTGGCTGCCGGCGATGCGCCGGATGACCCGGCCGTGCGCGTCGGCGATCTCGAGGCTCGGCTCGGCGCGGGCCGGTGCGCGCTGCCAGAAGGTGAAGCTCGCCGCCGGCGCGTCGTCGGCGGTTGCGCCGTCGTTGACGGTCGGCGTCAGGCGCTCGTCCGGCCGCGCCGCGCGCGGCGCGAAGAAACGCGTCCCGGCGCGGCGCGCGGCGGCCAGCTCGCGCACCGGCGTGAGATCGTCAAGGACGTACAGACCGCGACCGTGCGTCGCGGCGATGAGATCGCCGGCGACCGGCTGCACCGCCAGATCGCGCACCTCGACTGCCGGGAGCGGCGCCGGGAACGGTTCCCAGCTCGCGCCGCGGTCGAGGCTCAGCCACACGCCGCGGCCGGTCCCCGCGTAGAGGACGTCGGGATCGCGTGGGTCCTCGCGCACGACGTGAACCTCGGCCGGCGGCAGACCCTGCACGATCGCACGCCAGGTGTGCCCGTAGTCGGTCGTCACCTCGACGTACGGCGCGCGATCGCCGACGAAGTGCCGGTCGATCGCGACGTAGGCCGTGCCGGCCGACGCGGACGAGGCGTCGATCGCCGCGATCCGCGCGTCGGCGTCGAGACCCGGCGGCGTGACGTTGCGCCAATGCCGGCCTCCATCGCGTGTGCGCTGCACGACGCCGTCGTCGGTTCCAACCCAGATCAGGCCACGCTCGCGCGGCGACGGTGCGAGCGCGAGGATCGTGTCGAACGTCTCCGCGCCGGTGACGTCGAGCGTGATCGGGCCGCCGGAGAGCGTCTGCCGGGCCCGCACGTTCCGAGTCAGGTCGGGGCTGATCGGCGTCCAGTGCCCGCCGCCGTCGGTCGAGCGGAAGACGACGTTGCCGGCGGTGAAGACGACGTGCGGCGTCAGCGGGTCGAACGCGATCGGCGTCTCCCAGTTGAAGCGCCAGCGCAGGCGGCTCGGCGCGACGACGTTCTGGTCGCGCAGGTAGGGCGAGACGTCGGTCCCGCGCATCGTGCGCCCGTCGACGCGCGCGATCTCGCCGCCGTTGTCGCCGCCGCCGGCGGAGAAGAAGATCGTCGACGGATCGTGCGGATCGGGGACGACCCAGGTGCCGTCGCCGCCGCCCACCCGCAGCCAGTCGCGGGCCAGGATCCCGCGCGGATCGCCGGTCCGCGACGGACCACACCAGGCGCCGTTGTCCTGCAGACCACCGCAGATGCGATATGGATCGCCGCGGTCGGTCGCGACGTGGTAGAACTGCGCCAGCGGGACGACGTCGCGCCACTGCCAGCTCGCGCCGCCGTCGCGCGAGAGCCCGATCCCGCCGTCGTTCCCGTCGACGATCGTCTTCCCGTCGGCGGCGATCCACAGATCGTGGTGGTCGCCGTGCAACCGTCTGCCGCTGCGGTGCCAGGTCGCGCCGCCGTTCTTGCTCTCGGCCAACAGCACCGAGACCGAGAACAGATGGTTCGCATCGTGCGGATCGACGACCAGCCGCGTGTAGTAGAACGGCCGCTCGTCGATCAGCGTGTTCGACGAGGTCTTGGTCCAGCTCGCGCCGCCGTCGTCGGAGCGCCACAACAACCCCTGCGACGATTCGATCAGCGCGTAGACGCGCTGCGGATCGCTCGGCGCGTAGGCGAGCGCGATCCGGCCGAGCTGGCCGTCGGGGAGTCCGTGCCCGCTCAGCGGCGCCCAGGTGACCCCGCCGTCGGTCGAGCGGTAGATCCCGTCGCCGGCGCCGCCGCTGTTCAGGTTCCACGACGAGCGCCCGAAGCGCCACATCGCGGCCAGCAGCACGTCGGGATTCGCCGGATCGCGCGCGACGTCGGCCGCGCCGACCCGGTCGTCGACGAAGAGCGTCTTGGTCCACGTCGTGCCGCCGTCGGTCGTGCGGAAGATACCGCGCTCGGCGTTGGGGCGGAACGGGTCGCCGAGCGCGGCGACGATCAGCCGCTGCGGATCGCGCGGATCGATCAGCACGCGCGCGATCTGCGAGGTCTGGTCCAGGCCGCGCTTCGTCCAGGTCTTCCCGCCGTCGGTGCTGTGGTAGAGGCCGTCGCCGGGGAGCACGTCGTTGCGCGGCCAGGGCTCGCCAGTCCCGACCCACACGTCCTGCACGTCGCCGGGCGCGATCGCGATCGCGCCGATCGAGAGCGAGCCCGCCGCATCGAAGACCGGCCGCCAGACGGCGCCGCCGTCGGTCGACTTCCAGACGCCCCCGCCGGCGGCGCCGGCGTAGAAGAGGGCGGGGTCGCGATCGGTGCCGGTGACGGTCGCCACCCGGCCGCCGGCGACGGCGGGGCCGAGGCTGCGCCAGGTCAGCGTCGGGGCCGGCGTCGCGGCGGTGGCTGTGGGTGACGGCGACGGCGAGGGCGAGGGCGCCGTCCCGAGCGCCGGTACGGCCGCGCCGACCAGGACGGCGGCGAGGAGCGAAGCGTAACGAGCGCGCGCGCTGAAGAGCATGACCCGCAAGCTACGCGAGGCGCAGCGCGGGTTCCGCCGCGCCGCTCAGCTACGCGTGCGAGACGAGGCCTCGGCCGGACCCGCTGCGCGAACAGGAGCACGGCCGAGGCGGCGTGATGCGCGTCCCGGGGAGCCGATACGTGCACCCGGCCGGGGTGTGGAACGACCAGGCGTGATTGCACTCCGGGCAAGCGGCGGGACTCTGCATCGCCCTAGTCGTAGCATATTGTGCCGGGACGCGCAATACCACAGTTCGCGAGGCGGTTCGTATACTTCCCGGCGTGGCGGAGACCTTCGGCGAGCGGCTGCGCTCGCTGCGCGAACGACGGCGGCTTACGCCGAGTTCGCTGGCGCACGCCGTCGGCGTTACCGAGGGGGCGATCCGGCAGATGGAGTCGGGCCAGACCAAGAGCGCGAGCTTTCTGGTCGGCCTCAAGCTCGCCACGCTGTTCGGCGTGACGCCGTGGTACCTGGCGACCGGGAAAGACGGGGCGCCGGAGGAGGTCGCGCGGGCGAACGAAGCGTCGCTGGTCGCGTTGGTCGAGGAGCTGACGCTGCACGTCCATCAGCTCGACCGCCGGGTACGCGGACTCGAGAGCGGCGCGCGCTCGCGTCGCCGCAAAACGACCGACTAAAGTCAGACGGGCTCGGCGACCGCCCAGTCCTGGAGCTGCGCGAGGATCGGCAGGAGCCGCTTGCAGCGCGCCGAGGGCCGGTATTCGACCCGCGGCGGCGCTTCAGCGTAGACGGTCCGCAGCACCAGGCCGTCGGCTTCCAGCTCGCGCAGCGCCTTGGTCAGGACCTTCTGCGATACGCCTTCGAGGCGCCGCTGCAGCTCGCGAAAGCGCACCACCTCTTGGTCCACCAAGACCATCAGGATCTTGAGTTTCCACTTGTCGGCAAGCTGGCCGACCGCGCGCTCGAGCGGGCAGTCCCCGTCGGCGCGCGGCGCGAGCACGGTCGGCATCATGCCTAGCGGTGAACCGGGCGAACCCGGCCGCGAGTTGCGCCGCTACGGCGCTTTGATCGCCTCGACGGTCAGCTCGATCCGGACCTCCTCGCCGACCAGGACGCCGCCCGTCTCGAGCGACTGGTTCCAGCTCAGCCCGTAGTCCTTGCGGTTGATCGTCGTGTGGCCGCTGTAGCCGATGCGCTCGTTGCCCCACGGATCCTTGCCGCGCCCTTCGTACTCGGCGTCGATGATGACCGAGTGCGTCACGCCGTGGATCGTCAGGTCGCCGGTCAGCTTGAACGCCGGGCCGCTGCCCGACACGCCGGTCGAGGCGAAGGTGATCTTCGGGTACTTCGCCGCGTCGAGGAAATCCGGCGACTTGAGGTGCCCGTCGCGCTGGTCCTCGTGCGTGTCGATCGAGTCGACCTCGATCTCGACCGCGACGGTGCTGGGGACGTCGGCGCCGGCAGGGACGTCGATCGTGCCGGTCAGCGTTCTGAAGCGGCCGCGGACCTTCGCGATGACCATGTGGCGGATCACGAATTCGGCCGCCGAGTGGGCCGGGTCGATCGAGTAGCGTTGGGTGTTCTGCGTGGTGGCGGTCATCGGTGTTCTCCCGTGATGGTAAGGGTCGAAGTGGTAGTGCGCGCAGCGAACCAGTCGACGAGTTCGCGCAACTCGTCCGCAGTCGGGACGGCGGTGCCGTGGAAGATCTCCAGGCCGCGCCGCCGGTTCGGTTCGACCGGCAGGTCGGTCTCGAGCGGGCCGCCGCCGTGCAGCAACGCGACCCCGGCGTAGCGCTGCGGGGAGCGCAGCAGCAAGGCCTCGGCGAGGACCGCGCCCTGACCGAAGCCGGCCAGCCACAACTCCTCGGCATCGCCCGCGCGGTCGTCGATCCAGCGCTCGACGGCGTCCATCGAGGCGGTCAGCGAGACGCCGGCCGGCCGTCCGCTCGGGGCGGTCTCGAACCAGCGATAGCCGCTCGCGGGCGCACGCAGCGGACCGCGCAGTGCCGCGACCGTCGGTTCAGCCGGCAGCAGCGCCGCGAGCGGGAAGGCCGCGTCCTCGTCGCCGCCCTCGTCGTGCAGCAGCAGGATCAACGCGCCTCGCGCGTTCTCACGCGAGCCGCAGCGCCAGCGTGCCGTTAGTTCCTCACCGTGCGTCATCGCAGCGGCATCGTACTGCGAACGGCTATTCCGCGCTAGTACGCACTTTTTAGTGCCGCAGTTACCGCGGGGAAACCGACTCCGCTCAGGTCCCCTTCGGAGCGCCGATGTAGCGGATCCACTTCAAGAAGAGTGCCGGCGTCGTGGCCAGGCTGTTGGGGTCGCCGTAGACGAGATAGAACTCGTTGTGCAAGGCCAAGAAGTGGAAGGCCGCGGTGACGTTGCTCGCGTTCACGTAGGCGAAGGTAGGCGGGACGATGGCGTTGGGGATGTCGCGGCCGATGATCCGCCGCAGGCCAAGATCGAACGAAGTGTCGCGATTGAACTGCCAGTCGAGTGTCACGCGCTCGAGCCACTGCGTCGCCTGCAGCTCGCCGGCGTAGGTGCTGAAGTACGTATCGCGATCGGCCTCGAGCCGGATGTGGATCTTCCGCTCGACCGGGATCGTCGTGACGTAGCTCCACGCGTCGAGCATCCCATGGTAGTAGGGGCCGCCGGTGTACTGGACGTAGGTCGGCGTGTTGGTCGCGATCTTGTAGCCCAGCTCGAACCCGTTTCCATCGAAGGGGAGGAAGCCCGCGTCGGCCGTTTGGATGCCTTCGTACCCGCCGTAGACGTGGAGCGTCATCAGGTTGCGGAAATCGAGGTTGATCTGCTCGGAGAGCGCCACCTGTCCCGGTTGACCGGCCGGGTCGTGGTAGCGATCGGCGAAGATCTGGCCGTAGATGTCGTGCAGCGGGCCGCCGGGCGCGAAGTTGATCGTCTTCTTGGCGAAAAACTCGTAGCCCGTGATCCCTTCCTGGGTGACAAAGGCGTCGGGCGGTGCGAAGTCGGCGCCGACCTGCTGGTAGTTCACGACGGCCGCGCTGGTCGAGGTGACGTAGCCGATCCCCGACTCGAGGTAGTCGGCGGCTTGCGGGTTGGCGACGTCGGTCCCGCGTTCGATCGCGGCGTTGGCGTAGGCGAACAAATGCGTCGGCTGGTCGAGAAAGCCGGTCGTGAGCGAGGTTTCCTCGTCGTGCAGCAGACCGGAGATGTCGACGGCGGTGTGCTGCAGGTCGGCGGAGTAGGCGACGTCCTTGGTCTCCACGCTATAATCGAACGCCTGCGACTGGTCGGCCCGGCCATCGCCGACCGCGTCGAAGCCGGCGAAGGTCAGCGGTCCCTGCGTCCCCTCGATCGCGTAGCCTTCGCGGAAGGTCGGGATCGCCGGGGTGTAGAGCAGCGTCGGACAGTTCGTGCAGTTGAACATGTTGTTGTACGCGTTCGACGCCTGGGTGAAGAACGGACGGACCTCTTGGTATTGGTAGGCGAAGGCGTTGGGCGCGATCGTCTGCTGGTCGATCTCGACGTTCGAGTAGTCGGGATGCAGCGTCCCGAAGAACGACGCGGTCGGCGTGACCGGGAGCGAGAAATCGCCGCCGACGCGCGAGGTCGATCCGCCGTTGGCCGGCGTCGTCGTCTCGCTCAAACCGTAGATCTGCGCGCGCGGCCGTGGTCGCGTGCTGCCGCCGATGTCGAGCAGCGTCCCGGCGAAGGCGGGGTCGTTGGCGTTTTGCTGCCGGTCCGACGTCGTCCAGACGGCCAGGCTGTTGGTCGAGAGGTTCTGGCGTGCGAACTGCGCCCGCCAGCTGGTCGAGCCGCCGCTGCGGATGACCGCCAGCGGGATGCGCATCGTGACGACGTAGCCGGTCGGCGTCGGATGGCCGACCGCGACCCACTGCGGCGTGTAGGCGCTGTTCTCGCTCGAGGTCTGATAGCGCGTTCCGCGCGGGTTGGCGACGAAGGAGTACGCGAAGCCTTGCGTTCCGCGCGGCCACAGATAGACGACCACGTCGTCGTCGCTGGTCACGTTGGTGCCGTTGGTGGTCTGCGTCGCGATCAGCGGCGCGTGCTGGGTGACGACGAACGCGATGTCGAGCGCGTCGCCTTCTTGCGCGACGTAGACCTTGGTCGACTCCGCCGGAACGCCCTTGACGATGAAGTCGTGATCGAGCGTCAGCTCGGCCGCTTGCGACCACGACGGGTCGAGGGCGCCCTGCATCGCCGGCCCGGCGTGCAGGTGGGGGACCAGGACGGTCGTGTCGTCCGCAGCCGACGACGGCCGCGGGGCAACGAGAAGCCAGGCCGTTACGAGAACGGCACCCAGAGCGGTTCGGCGCATCGGCGAGAGCGGCGTCCTTGGAGCGGCGAGGGGTCGCTCACGATCCTAGCCGGACCGGCTCGATTTGTCAACTAAGGATTTAGGAAATAAACCGCCCGGCTGACCGGCGGGTCCCAGGCGGTCTTAATCGCGTTGTGGCATCGTTGGTAGCGTATGCCGCCGCGCGTGCTCGCGATCGACGACGAACGCTATTTGCGCAAGCTCCTGGAGCTCGATCTCCCGGAGTACGGCTTCGACGTGCGCACGGCAGCCGACGGCCCGACTGGGATCCGCGCCGTGCGCGAGTGGAACCCCGAGGCGATCGTACTCGACGTCATGCTGCCCTACATCGACGGGATCGAGCTGGTGCCGCAATTGCGACGCATCACCGAGGCGCCGATCCTGATGCTCAGTGCCAAGAGCGACCTCGGCGACAAGGTCAGCAGCCTGCAGGCCGGTGCCGACGACTACCTGTCCAAGCCGTTCTCGATGTCGGAGTTGGCCGCGCGGCTCGAGACCGCGCTGCGCCGCCCGAAGCTCGAACGCTTCGCCGAGGTCGTCTATTACGATCTCGTCCTCGACGTTGACCGCCGCGAGGCTCGCCGCGCTGGCCGGCGGATCGACCTCTCGTCGCGCGAGTGGGCGTTGCTGCACTTGCTGGTCACCAACCCCGAACGCATCTTCTCGCGGACCCAACTGCTCGATCTCGTCTGGGGCAGCGATCGCGACGTGCGGCCCGGCATCGTCGAGACCTACGTCTCCTACCTGCGCTCCAAGATCGACCAGGGTCAGGCCGTGCGGTTGATCCGTACCGTCCGCGGCGCGGGATACGCGTTGCGCGCCGATTGATGATCGCGGAGGGCCGGTAGCCGTGTATCAGGCGTTCTCGCGCCGCCTGACCGGGTGGTACGTCGGGGTCGCGGCAGGCGGCATGTTGCTGATCCTGCTCGCCTTCGCGCTGCTGTTCATGTTCCTCTACATCCACCTGCTCGACGAGAGCGCCGCGGGGATCGCCTCGGCGGCGCGCGACGCCAGCGCCCGCGCGCAGCAACGCCACGAGCCGTTCACGCAGGCCGCGCTCCTCTTCGAGCTTCGCAACGCGCACGCCGGGATCGTGATCTCCGCGCGCCAGGGGCCGCCGCGCCCGGCGGGCCAACCGCCGGCGTATCGTGGGCTGCACCTGGTTAACGGGAAAGTCGTGCGGAGCCCGTCGCGGCCTGGGAGCGGTCCGTGGGGCCCGCCACCCGGCGGGGGCGGCTGGCCGCCGCCCGACGGGCGGCTGGGGGCCGGGCCGGGCGGGCGGCTCGGGCTGACGGCGATCGAGATGTTCGGAGGCCAACCGCGGCGGGTGGCCTTCGACGGCGGCGATATGATCGTCTTGATCGATCCGAGCTGGTTCGAGCAGATCGCGGTGCGTGGGTTGGCGATCATCCTGCTCTTGACCGTGTTGAGCGGCGTGCTGGCCTGGACCGTCGGGCGCTACATCACCTCGCAGGTGCTGCGGCCGCTGATCGACGTGACCCGCTCGCTGCGCCGCTTCGCCGCGCGCGACTTCACGCCCGAGCCGATCGCGTTGGCCGGCCGCAGCGAGTTTTACGAGCTCGCGCAGGCGTACAACGGCGCGGCCGCGCAGGTGGACGCCGCCTTCGCCGAGCGCACCCAAGCCGAGGCGCGGATGCGGCAGTTCGTCGCCGACGCCGGTCACGAATTGCGCACGCCGCTGGCGATCGTGCTGGGCTTCGTCGACGTCCTCAAGCGGAAGGTCGATCCGCGCGAACCGACCGCGCACGAAGCGTTCTCGAGCATCGATTCGCAAGGCCGGCGGATGCGCTCGCTGATCGACAACTTGATCTTGCTGGCGCGGATGGAGTCGCCGCAGGCGAAGCCGGTCGAGCCGTTCCCGCTCGCGGCGCTGATCGAAGAGGTCGTTCGGGCGCGGCGCGTGCTCGCGCCGCAGGCCTGGGTCGAGTTGCAGCTGGCCGTCGACGCGACGATCCTGGCCGACCGCGACGAGATCCACGAGGCGCTCTCCAACGTGCTCGACAACGCGCTCAAGTACGCGCGGGACACACCGATCACGATCGCGACTCGCGAACTCGACTCGCGCACGATCGAGATCACCGTGCGCGACCGAGGACCGGGTGTCCCGCCCGAGCACGTCGAGACCGTCTTCGAGCGGTTCTTTCGCGCCATGCCGCACCGCGGCGAGATCGAAGGCTCGGGGCTGGGGCTGGCGATCGCGCGGCGCGCCGCCGAGCGCGCCGGCGGCGGGCTCGCACTCGCCGCCAACGGTCCGCACGGGGCGACCTTCGCGTTCCGGCTGCGGGCGCTCGACGTCCGCGCGCGCGAGGGTGCCCTCGCCACGTAGCTGAGCCGATGCGCGCGCAAGCGGCGGCGCGCGCCGCGGCGGCGCGCGGTGCTACGCTGGGGGCGTGACCGTCTCGCCCGAGCTCACCGACCGCGGCTACGCCGTCTTGCCAGGGTTGCTCGATCCTGCCGCCTGCGCCGCCCTGCGCGCCGCCTTCGACGACGACGCCGCCTTCCGTAAAACGGTCGACATGGAGCCGCTCGGCTTCGGGCGCGGCGTCTACCGGTATTTCGCGGCGCCGCTCCCAGCCCGCGTCGGGGCGCTGCGGGCCGAACTCTACGCGGCGCTGGCGCCGGTCGCCAACGACTGGGCCGAGCGCCTCGGCGAGCCACCGAGCTACCCGGCGACGCTCGACGCCTTCCTGGCCCGCTGCGCCGAGCACGGGCAGACGCGGCCGACGCCGCTCTTGCTGCGCTATCGCGCCGGCGACCGCAACGCGCTCCATCAGGACCGCTACGGCGAGGTCGCCTTTCCGTTCCAGGCGACGGTCTTGCTCAGCGCGCCGGCCGACTTCGGCGGCGGGGAGTTCGTCCTGGTCGAGCAGCGGCCGCGCCGCCAAAGCCTCCCGCACGTCGTCCCGCTCGGCCGGGGCGACGCGGTCGTGTTCCCGAACGCCGCTCGGCCCGTCCAGGGCAGCCGGGGCTGGTCGCGCACCCTCTTCCGGCACGGCGTCGCCGAGGTCCGATCCGGCGAGCGGGTGACTCTCGGCCTGATCTTCCACGACGCCCGCTAGGTGCTTGGCGGAGCTCAAAGAGTGCTTGATGCGCCAAATGTCCGATGCGCTCCAGGCCGGCGCCCGGTATTCTGGCAAAGCGCCAGCTTGAATCACAGCAACGGGGGGAAAGCTTTCCCGCATGGAAGGACTGGAGAAACTTTCCGTCGCTCGGACGCGACGATACAACCATGTTCCAAGCATGGCTGCTCCGGAAGGGAAGAGTGTGCCTGAGGCGGTTCTCGCCCCCCCGACGACGAGCCCCGTAACCAAGCGCATCTGGTTCTTCGAAGAGGGCTCCGGTGAGATGAAGGACCTGCTCGGCGGCAAGGGCGCCGGGCTGGCCGAGATGACCCGGGCCGGGTTGCCGGTCCCACCCGGGTTCACCATCACCGCCGACGTGTGCCTCGAGTACTACCGCGATGGGCGGCGCTATCCGTCGGGTCTGCGCGAGCAGGTCCGGGCGGCGATGCGCGAGCTCGAGCAGCGGACCGGGAAGCGCTTCGGCACCTCCGCCAACCCGCTGCTGGTCTCGGTGCGCAGCGGCGCGCGCGTCTCGATGCCCGGGATGATGGACACGATCCTCAACCTCGGGCTCAACGACGAGACCGTCGTCGCGCTGGCCAAGCTGACCGGCAACGAGCGCTTCGCCGCCGACGCCTACCGCCGTTTCATGGCGATGTTCGGCACGGTCGTGCTGGGGATCCCCAAGGACGAGTTCGACCGCGTCGTCGAGGAGGCGAAGCAGAAGGCCGGCGTCGCGAGCGACCCGCAGCTCGACGCTTGCAAGTGGAAGGAAGTCATCGCGCAGTTCCGCGAGATCGTCCGCGTCCACACCCACAAGCCCTTCCCGCAGGACGTCGACGAGCAGCTGGAGCTGGCGATCGAAGCGGTATTCGATTCGTGGAACTCCAAGCGCGCGATCGACTACCGCCGCTTCAACAAGATCTCCGACGATTGGGGGACGGCGGTCAGCGTCGTCGCGATGGTCTTCGGCAACCTCGGCGAGGACTCGGGGACCGGCGTCGCCTTCACCCGCGATCCCAACACCGGCGAGAAGCACCTGTTCGGTGAGTACCTGCGCAACGCGCAGGGCGAGGACGTCGTCGCCGGGACACGCACGCCGATGACGCTCGACGAGCTGCGCACGCAACAGCCCGACGTCTACGCTCAGTTCGTGACGATCGCGGCTCAGCTCGAGCTGCACTACCGCGACATGCAGGATCTCGAATTTACCGTCGAGCGCGGCAAGCTCTGGATGCTGCAGACGCGCAGCGCGAAGCGCAGCGCCGAGGCGGCGGTCAAGATCGCGCTCGACCTGGTCCGCGAAGGCCTGCTGACCAAGGACGAGGCGCTGCGGCGGGTCGAGGCGGGTTCGCTCGACCAACTGTTCCACGCCCGCATCGACCCGACGCAGAAGTACGCGATCGCCGGCACCGGGCTCAACGCCTCACCGGGCGCGGCCACCGGCCAGATCGTCTTCGACGCCGACATCGCGGCCGAGCGCGGCCGGGCCGGCGACGCCGTGATCCTGGTGCGCGTCGAGACCGCGCCCGACGACGTCCACGGGATGATCGCCGCGCGCGGCGTGCTGACCTCGCGCGGCGGCGCGACCTCGCACGCGGCCGTCGTCGCGCGCGGGATGGGCAAACCGTGCGTCGCCGGGTTCGACAAGATGGTCGTCGACAAGCGCGCCAAGACGGTCCGCATCGCCGATCAGCTGTTACACGAGAACGATTGGCTGACGATCGACGGGACGACCGGCAACGTCATCATCGGGCAGCTCGCGCTGATCCCGCCGCCGAGCACGCTGCCGGACTGGCTGGCGACGTTTTTAGGCTGGGCCGACGAGCGCAAGCGTCTCGGCGTGTGGGCCAACGCGGACACGCCCGAGGACGCGCGCAAAGCGCGCGAGCTGGGCGCCAGCGGGATCGGGTTGTGCCGCACCGAGCACATGTTCATGCTCGAGGACCGCTTGCCGGTCGTGCAGCGCATGATCATCGCCGACTCGCCCGAAGCGCGCGCCGAGGCGCTGGCGCTGCTGCTACCGTTCCAGCGCGACGACTTCGCCGCGATCCTCGAGACGATGGCCGGCCTGCCGGTCACGATTCGGCTGCTCGACCCGCCGCTGCACGAGTTCCTTCCATCGCTCGAGCAGCTCTTGGTCGAGACGACCGAGCTGCGCTTGACCAAGGGCGAAGACGATCCGACCTACCGCGAGAAGATGAAGGTGCTCGCGCGCGTGCGCCAGCTCCACGAGCAGAACCCGATGCTCGGGCTGCGCGTCTGCCGCCTGGGGATCCTCTACCCCGAGATCTACGCGATGCAGGTGCGCGCGATCTTCGAGGCCGCCTGCGCGCTGCGCGCCCGCGGCGTCGACGCACTACCCGACGTGATGATCCCCGGCGTCGGGACGATCGAGGAGATGCGGGTGACCTACGATGCGGCCAAGGCCGTCGCCGACGAGGTGATCGCGCAGCTGGGCGTCGCCGTGCCGTACCATATCGGCACGATGGTCGAGCTGCCGCGGGCCTGCATCGTCGCCGACGACTTGGCCTCGATCGCCGAGTTCTTCTCGTTCGGCACCAACGACCTGACCCAGACGACGTACGGCTACAGCCGCGACGACGCCGAGGCCAGCTTCATCCCGCGGTACCTCGAGCAGAAGATCCTGGCCGACGATCCGTTCCAGGTCCTCGACCGGATCGGCGTCGGCAGCTTGATGCGGACCGGTGTCGAGAAGGGGCGCGCGCAGCGGCCCGAGCTCAAGATCGGGATCTGCGGCGAGCACGGCGGCGAGCCGTCGTCGGTCGCGTTCTGCGACGAACTCGGCCTCGACTACGTTTCGTGTTCGCCCTACCGGGTCCCGATCGCGCGGCTCGCCGCCGCGCAGTCGGCCGCCGGCGGCATCGCCGAGCGCTGAGGAGTCCGGGGCGAACGGCGCCCCCCTTTCATCTGTCGCGGGGAGACCGATGCAGCGCAGCACCTTTCTGGCGGGAGCCACGGCGTCACTGACCGCGGCCGGATTCGAGCGCGCTGCCGCCGCTGACGGCGGGCCGGCGGCGGCGGCGGTCCGCGCCTACATCTTCGCCTATCCGCTGGTGCTGGTCGCCGCGACCGAGCGCCATCAACTCGCCAGCACGGCTCACAATCAGTTCCGGCACGACCGGCAGTTGTCCACGCCGGCGAACCGCTTCATCATCCGGCCGAACGTCGACACGCTCTACTCGAGCGCGTTCCTCGATCTGAGCGCCGGGCCGGTCGTCTTGACGATCCCCGACACGCGCGGCCACTTTTTCGTGTGCGAAGTCATGGACGCGTGGACGAACGTCATCGCCGACCCCGGGACGCGCACGACCGGGACGGCGCCGCAGCGGATCGCGTTCGTCGGGCCCGGGCAGCGCGTCGCGGCCCCGGCCGGGTACACGCGGATCGACGCGCCGACCAACGCCTGCTGGATCTTCAACCGGATCGAGCTGCACGCCGGCACCGACGTCGGCGCCGTGCACGCGTTGCAGGACGGCTTCACGCTCGCCCCGCTGCGCGGTGGCGCGGCCTTGCCGGGCGTCGATCACCCGGCGAACGATCCGACGCGACTCGGTCCCGTCGTCGCGGCGATGAGCCCCCAGACGTTCTTCGACCTGACGGCGCGCCGGCTGGCCGGCAACCCGCCGCCGCGGGTCGACGGCGCCGGGCTGCGCGACCTGGCCAGCCTCGGGATCGTTCCCGGGCGACCCGTCTCGCTCGCCGCCTTGCCGGCGACGGCGAGCGCGGCACTGGCGGCCGCGCCGGCTGCCGCGTTGGAACGGATCTCTTCGCTCTCCGCGCTCCCGCTCACGCCGACGGGTTGGCTCAAGCCCGATCCGCGCATCGGCCGGTTCGGCGCCGCCGATCTGCTGCGCGCGAGGATCGCGGAGTTCGGGATCGCGGCGAACCTCCCAGCCGACGCGCTGTACTACGCGACCCTCGGGATGGGCTCGCCGCGGCTGCGCTTCGCACCGGGTGCGCTGCCACCGGCCACCGCCTTCTGGTCGCTCACGATGTACGACCTCGAAGGGTACCTCGTCTCGAACCCGCTCGCGCGCTACGCGCTGCGCAGCGGCGACCCGTTCGTCCCAGATGCCGACGGCGGATTGACCCTCGAGCTCGGCGCCGCGCCGCCGGCCGACCCCGCGCGCGCAGCCAACTGGCTGCCGGCGCCGGCCGGCCCGTACACGCTGCTGCTGCGGCTCTACTGGCCGCAGGCACCAGCGCTCGACGGCCGCTGGATCCCACCGGCGCTCGTCGCTTAGAGTGCGCTCGCGCTGAAGCGGTAGTCGGTGTAGCGGATGCGTGCCGACACGTCGAGCCAGGACATCAACCCGTGCCCCTTGACGGTCACGTCGATCGATGCCGGCATGACGTGGCCGGCGAACAGCGCGAAGCGCTGCTCGATGCGCACCGCGACGCGATCGTCGTCGCTACCGCCGGCCGCCGCCAGCGGCTCGCGGGTGACCGGGTCGACGTAGAGCGCGTAGAAGGCCGCGTCCTTGTCGGTCCGGTCGCAGCGGTCGTGCACGGCGATCCGCTCGACAGGCCGTCCGTCGAACGTCGCGCTGCCGGCCGCGTCGGGGACGTAACAGGTCGGCTCGAAGGGCGGGTGCGTCACGACGTTGTCCTCGAAGGAGCTGGTGTTGATCCCGATGTGGACCCCGCCGGGCCGGCCTTTGACGACGCGGCCGTCGGGGACGTGCACGACGATGACCTGCGAGCTGTCCCCGTGAAACGGGCCCCAGCCGCCGCTGGTGTGGTCGACATAGGAGACGTAGGCGGGCAGCGCGCGGTTCAGCTGGGCGACGGCGGCGGCGTAGTCGGCGGCGGCGTTCACGCGCTGGGTCCCTTCGGTAGGCGATGCATCATGTAGGGTACGTCGCCGCTGGAGGCCAGGTTTCACCCCGCGTTCATGCGCCGGCGCGAGCCCCCTAGGGGAATCGCAGGCTTCCCGGCCATACTCTGGATTCTGCCCGCCGTCCGGCTGGATATCTTGTCCCTGCACGCCCTCCCGAGGGAACCCCGCACCGATGACGCTATGGCTCGAGCGCCGATGAACCGACCCCGACTGCTGCTGGTCGCCCTGCTGGTCGCCGCGGTGGCGACGGTCGGCTGCGCCCATCGCGGCGGTGCCGGCGGCGGGCGCGCGCGCGGCCTCTCTTCGCCGAATCCGATCCCGACCGCCGCCGCCAAGGTCACGACGGTGCACGCGACCTCGACCATCTCGGGGTTCGTCGCCCCGCTGCTCAACGTCGCGATCACCAGCGCCCTCTCCGAGCCGACCGACGTCGTCAACGTGAACGAAGGCGATCGCGTCCACGTCGGTGAGGTGCTGGCGGTGCTCGACACCGCCGACCTGAAAGCGCAGCTCGCCCAGGCGCAGGCGACGGTCGTCGCCGATCAGCGCACGGCGGAGTCGGACGACGCGAAGGTCGCGCAGACCCGCTACACGGCGACGCTGAACATCGGGCAGGGCGGCAACTCGGTGCTCTCGGCGCGCGCCGCGCTCGCGCAGGCGCAGCAGAACCTGGTCAACGACCAGGCGAACCTGGCCCGTGACAACGCCTTGATCACGTCGGGATACATCGCGCAGCAGACGATCGACCAACAGAAGACGCAGGTGCTCAACGACCAGGCCGCCGTTCGCAACGCGCAGGCGCAGCTCCAGTCGGCGATCATCAACCAGAACGTCAACGGGACGATGAACAAAGGCTTGCAGGCCGCCGACGTGCAGGCGGCGATCGCCGACGCGCAGGCCGCGCACGCCGCCGTCGCGCAAGCGCAGGCGACGGTGCAGCAATACGAGGCCGAGATCTCGCGCGCGACGATCGTCTCGCCGACCGAGGGGGTCGTGATCAACCGCAACCTCAACCCCGGCGAGTATCCCGGCTCGCGCACGATCTTCACCCTGCAGCGGCTCGACCAGGTCTACGCCGAGCTCAACGCTTCCAGCTCCGACACGTTCGCGATCCCGGTCGGGGCCCCGGTCACGCTCACCGTCGCCGGCACGACGACGAGCGCCACCTACGACGGACGGGTCGTCGCGGTGCTCGGCCAAGTGACGCCGGGCTCGACGAACTTCACCGTCAAGGTGCTCGTCACCAACGCCGACGGCCGCCTACAATCGGGTCTGCCGGTCACCGCATCCGCGTCGCTGCCGGCGGTGACCGGCGTCGGGATCCCGACCGCGGCGTTCCTCGACGACACGCACACAACCGTCATGCTGGCTCAGGACCAGCTGGTCGACGTCATCGCGAAGATCGGACACGTGCGCGAGCTCGGTTCGGACGGCACGACCTCGATCGTCTCCGGACTGAAGGCCGGCGAGGTCGTCGTCAGCAACGGCCAGCTGGGCCTCTCCGACGGGCAGACCCTCGCCGAGGAGTGATGCAGCGCATCACGCAGCTGTTCGTCAATCGGCCGCCGCTGGTCTTCGTGCTGGTGGCGCTGATCTCGCTCGTCGGCCTGTTCTCGCTGGCGACACTCGTTCAGCAGCAGTTTCCGAACATCGACTTCCCGACGGTCACCGTCAGCGTCGCCTATCCGGGCGCCTCGCCTTCGGAGCTGCGTGACTCGGTCGTGATCCCGGTCGAGGACGCGATCGCCGGCGCGCCCGATATCGACCACATCTCGACCTCGATCCAACAGAATCAGGCGACGATCTCGGTGACCTTCACACTGGAGTCGAATCAGACGACCGACCTGACCGAGGTCCAAGACCGCATCCAGACGGCGAAGTCGGCGCTGCCGCAAGACCTGCCCGCGCCGACGGTGCGCACCTTCGACCCCTCGCAGATCACGGTCGTGACGTTGTCGGCGACCTCGCGCTCGCTCAGCCTGGCGCAGCTCTCGGGCGTCATCACCAACGAGATCGTGCCGGCGCTCGAGCAAGTCGACGGGATCTCGAACGTCACCGCCAACGGAACCGTGACGCCGGCGCTCGAGGTCGACGTCGATCCGAATCGGTTGACCGCGTGGGGTTTCACCACGACCGACGTCGTCAGTTCGATTCAGGCCAACAACGTGCGCGCGCCGGGCGGGATCGCCTACCTCGGCAACCGCGAGACGACGATCGACGTGCGCGGCGACGTCCAGACGCCGGCCTCGGTCGCGAACCTGCTGTTGGCCGGGTCGACCTCCGTCTTGCTCGGCGCGACCTCGCCGTCGGGCGCGGTCAACCAGAAGTACAGCAACGTCAGCGGCAGCACGAACCAGGCGCTCTCGCTCTCGAATGCGGCCGCGGCGGCGCCGACGCTGGGGACCGCGATCGGCGTCGTCGGGACCGGCAGCAGCGGCAACTCCAATGCCGCGGCAGCGGCGGCCGTGGCGGGCGGCGTGACGACGACGTCCACCTCGGCGACCACCGGCGCGGCGTCGGTGCTCGTTGCGACGACCGCGCCGCTGACGGTCGCGACCGCGGCACCCGCCGCTGCCAGCGCGGCCGCGAACACGTCGACGGCGACGAGCACGACGACGACGGCGACCGAGCCGCCGGCCGCGCAAGCGACGCCGTACTCGAGCGTGACCACGCCGCCGACGACGGCACCGGCCGCGATCGCGTTCCAGCCCACGGCCGCCGCCGCGCAGCCCGCGATCGCGCAGACGGTCCCCCAACCGATCGCCGGGCTCGCGGGGGGCAGCGGCGCCGCCAGCTCGGGCCTGGGCGCCAGCCCGATCAACCCGTTCTCGGCGATGCAGCAGCTGCCGCGGATCGGCGACGTCGCAACCGTCACCGACAGCTACGAGCCCAAGCGCGTCGCCTCGTACGTCGACGCGCTCCCCGCAATCACGCTGCAAGCGCAGAAGGCGGCCGGTGCGAGCGAGGTGACGGCGGCGCAGAACGTCATCGCCGCGCTGCCCGCGCTCGAGACCGAGTACCCCGACGTGCAGTTCAAGGTCCTCAACAACGGGGCGACCTACACCCAGCAGCAGCTGTGGAGCGTCGTGCAGACGCTGCTCGAGGCGATCTGCTTCACCGGGATCGCGATGCTGTTCTTCCTGCGCTCCTGGCGCAATGCGATCGTCGTGATGGTCGCGATCCCGACCTCGCTGTGCGTCACGCTGTTCGTCATGAAGCTGGTCAACTTCACCCTCGACACCGTCTCGCTGCTGGCGATGACGCTGATCATCGGGATCCTCGTCGACGATTCGATCGTCGTGCTGGAGAACGTCGAGCGCCACTACGAGGATGGCGAGGCACCGCGGACCGCGGCGATCCTGGGGCGCAGCGAGATCGGGCCGGCGGCCATCGTCATCACGCTGGTCGACGTCGTCGTCTTCCTGCCGATCGCGTTTCTGCCCGGTCAGACCGGCCGCTTCTTGGCCGAGTTCGGCCTGGTCGTCACGATCGCGACGCTGACCTCCCTGTTCGTCTCGTTCACCGTCACGCCGTCGCTGGCCGGGAACTGGTCGCTGCTCTCGAACTGGAAGCCGCCGCGGCCGATTCGCGCCTTCACCCGTGGCTTCGAGCGGGTGCGGGCCTTCTACACCGAGCGCGTGCTGCCGGGGGCGCTGCGGTTTTCGGTCCCCGTCTTCGTCGGTGCGATCGTGCTGACGATCGGCGCGATCTCGCTGATCCCGCTGGGCTTCATCGGCTTCGAGTTCATGCCGGCCGTCGACCGCGGTCAGATCTTCGCGACCGTGCAGTTCCCGACCGGAACGCCGCTGGCGACGACCGACGCCGCCGTCCGGCTGCTCTCGGCGCGCTTCATGCAGCTGCCCGACATCGACACGATCACCTCGACCTCGGGGACCTCACAAGCCGGTTTCGGCGGCAACATCAACCTGGGCTCGAACGGACAGATCCGCGTCCTGCTGAGCCTGAACCGCAAGCATTCGACCGACCAGATCGCCGGGATGATGAACCGGATCGGGCACGAGCTCGTCCCCAACGCGCGGGTCTTCGCCATCCCCGCGACCGGGACGCGCGGCGGGAACCAGCAGCCGATCGACGCGACGGTCAGCGCGACGCGCGGCGAACCGGACGCGTACGCCCCCAAGGTGCTGCAAGCGCTGCAGGACACACCGGGGACGTTGAACGTCAACAGCTCGGCGCTCCAGCTCTCGCCGCAGCTCGACATCCAGTTCAACCGCGACCGGGCGCGGGCGCTCGACGTGCAGATCGGCTCGGCGGCGCAGGTCGTTCGCGCCGCGTTCGGTGGCACGTTGGCGACCCAGTTCGACGCGGCCGACGGCACCGGCACGAAGTACGTCCAGGTGCTCTATCCGATGGTCGACCAGACGAAGATCTCGACGCTCGAGAACCTGCCGGTCCGCGCGCTCAACGGGGATATCGTCCGCCTGGGCGACTTCGCGATCTTGCAGAACAACCCCGAAGAGGCGTTGGCGACCCGCATCAACCGTCAGACGGTGATCCACATCGGCGCGAACTTGGAGCCCGGCTACGCGCTGACGACGGTCGAACGCGGGTTCATGCAGCGCGTCGCGGCGCTGCATCTGCCCAACACGATCGTCGTCGGCGCGGCCGCGGGCGGCAACCAGCAGAGCGCGGTCCAGACCGTCAACGGGCTGGGTACCTCGCTGATCCTCTCGCTGGGCCTCGTCTATCTGCTGATGGTGGCGCTGTACAACGCCTATCGCGTGCCGCTGGTGATCATGTTCGCGATCCCGGTCGCCTCGGTCGGCGCGCTCGGCGCCCTCGCGCTGACGAACCAGACGCTGAACCTGTTCTCGCTGATCGGGACCGTCATGCTGGTGGGCCTCGTCAGTAAGAACGGGATCCTGCTGGTCGATTTTGCCATCCTCAAAGTCGAGGCCGGGCTCGACAAAGTCAGCGCGATCCGGCAGGCGGCGCGCGAACGCTTCCGGCCGATCTTGATGACGACGCTCTCGATGATCGCCGGGATGACGCCGCTTGCGCTCGCGCTCGACCCCGGCTCGGCGGCGAAACGCTCGCTCGGCACCGTCGTGATCGGCGGCCTGACCAGCTCGTTGATCCTCACCCTGGTCCTCGTCCCCGTCGTCTACGTCTGGCTGGCGCCCGGGCCGCCGAAGAAGATCTCGCTCGCGCGCCTGGCCGCCGACGCGCACGCCGAGGACCTTCCGGTGGAAAGCCGCTGATGTCGCTGACGCGCCTGTTCGTCGAGCGACCGACGCTGGTCACCGTCTTCCTCGCGCTGGTCCTGCTGGCGGGCACGATCGCAGCGACGACGCTCGTGCAGCAACAGTTCCCGAGCACCGACACGCCGTCGGTGCAGGTGCTGGTCCTCTATCCGGGCGCCTCGACGACCGAGATGCGCGACGCGATCGTGCGTCCGCTCGAAGACCAGATCGCAGGCTCGCCGCAGCTCGACTATCTGGTGACCTCGATCCAGCCCGGCCAGGCGTCGATCGTCGCGGTCTTCCAGCTCAACTCCGATCAGAACAACGACCTGGTCCAGGTGCAAGGCCGGGTCCAGAACGCGCAGCACTCGATCCCCAACGACGTCCAAGCGCCACAGATCTCGCTCTACAATCCGAGCGAAGCCGTCGTCACCTCGCTCGTGCTGCGCTCGCAGTCCCTCTCGCCGGGCGACCTCTCGTCGCTGACGATCAACAAGATCGTCCCGCAGCTCGAGCAGGTCCAGGGCGTCTCGTTCGTCCAGGCCAACGGCACCGTGACGCCGTCGATCCAGGTCAACGTCGATCCGAACCGGCTCGGCGCGCAAGGCCTCACCCTGACCGACGTCGTCAGCTCGATCACCAACAACAACATCCGCGCGCCGGGCGGGATCCTCTACTCAGCCAACCGCGAGACGAACTTGGACGTGCGCGGCGACATCCAGAACGTCCCGACCGTCGCCAACCTGCTGGTCGCCGCGTCGGGGTCGTCGAGCTCGAGCAGCTCGACGACCAATCCCTTCTCGACCCAGCCCCACCTGGTGCGCATCGCCGACGTCGCCAACGTCCAGGACAGCTACGAGACGCAGCGGGTCTACGCGTACTCGGAGGGCATCCCGTGCGTCGAGCTCGACATCCAAAAGTCGGCCGGTACCAGCGAGGTCGACACGTCCCGGCACGTGCTGGCCGAGCTGCCGCTGCTGCAGCGGACCTATCCCGACGTCCAGTTCTCCGTCCTCAACGTGCAGTCGGTCTACACCGAACAGCAGTTGCAAGGCGTCGTCCGCACGCTGATCGAGGCGATCGTCTTCACCGGGATCGTGATGCTGTTCTTCCTGCGGTCGTGGCGCAACGCGGTCGTCGTGATGATCGCGATCCCGTCCTCGCTGCTGGTGACGCTCTCGGCGATGAAGCTGGCACACTTCACGCTCGACACGGTCTCGCTCTTGGCGATGACGCTGATCATCGGGATCCTGGTCGACGACTCGATCGTCGTGCTGGAGAACGTCGAGCGCCATTTCGAGCACGGCGAGTCGGCGACCGAAGCCGCGGTCAACGGCCGCACCGAGATCGGCGTCGCCGCGATCGTCATCACCCTGGTCGACGTCGTCGTCTTCCTGCCGATCTCGTTCCTGCCGGGCGAGGTCGGCCTGTTCCTGCGCGAGTTCGGCTTGGTCGTCACGGTCGCCACGCTGACCTCGCTGTTCGTCTCGTTCACCGTGACGCCGAGCCTGGCCGGCCGCTGGGCGCTGCTCTCGAACTGGAAGCCGTGGGGGATCATCGAAGCGTTCACCGTCCGCTTCGATCGGCTGCGCACGTGGTACGTCGAGCGGGCGTTGCGCTGGGGGCTGCGCAACGGCCGCACCGTCGGGCTGCTCTCGGCGCTCTCGCTGGTCGTCGCGCTGGCGCTGATTCCGCTGGGGGTCGTCGGCTTCGAGTACATCCCGCCGGTCGACCGCGGCGAGCTCTATCTGACGATCAGCTATCCGGCCGGGACCCCGCTGCAGACCACCCGCGCGGGTCTGCTGCAAGTCGAGCGGCTCGTCGACGGCATCCCCGACTTGCAGACCGAATCGTCGATGGCCGGCGCCTACATGGGCCAGCTCACCGGGTACATCAACAACGGCGCGATCGCGCAGCTCGACGTGTTCCTCAAGGAGAAGCGGGCGCACTCGACGGCGTACTGGGTGCTGCAGCTGCAGCAGCGCGCCCAGAAGCTGGTCCCCGGCGCGAGCGTCGTCGCGGTGCCGGCGACCGACATCTCCGGCGGCAACACGCAGCCGATCGACGAGGTCGTCTCGAGCCTCGACGGCCAGCCGGAGCAGTGGGCGGCGAAAGTGTACGCGACGCTGCAGGCGACGCCCGGCGCGATCGACGTGACCAGCTCCAACCCGGGCGACGCGCCGCAGGTCGAAGTGCAGTTCTACCGTGACCGCGCGCGCGCGCTCGACGCCAGCGTCGGCACCGCCGCGACCGCGATCGAGGCCGCGTTCGGCGGCGATCTGGCGACGCAGTTCACCGGGCCGGACGGTCTCAAGGACGTGCTGGTCACCTACCCGTTGCCGGATCAGACGTCGCTGGGTGAGATCGAGTCGATCCCGGTGCGCGCTTCGAACGGCTCGATCATCCACGTCGGTGACATCGCGCACCTCGTGCAGGCGCCGGCGCCACCGATGATCATGCGGATCAACCGGCAGAACGTCGTCTACGTCGGCGCGAACCTCGCGCCCGGCGCGACGCTCTCCAACGTCCAACGCGACTTCTCACACCGGCTGGCGGCGCTGCACCTGCCCTCGTCGGTCGTCGTCGCGCCGTCGTCGGGCGGCAACGAGCAGCAGGTCACGAGCACGGTCAGCGGGATGGCGGTCGCGTTGCTGCTCTCGATCCTGCTCGTCTACCTGCTGATGGTCGCGCTCTACAACAGCTACCGCACGCCCTTCATCATCATGTTCGCCGTCCCGGTCGCCGCGGTCGGCGCGGTCGGCTCGCTCGCGCTGACCCACCAGACGCTCAACCTGTTCTCGCTGATCGGCACGGTGCTGCTGATCGGCCTGGTGACGAAGAACGGGATCCTGCTGGTCGACTTCGCCAACCACCGCATGCGCGAGGGGATGGACCGCGTGCGCGCGATGCGCGAGGCGGCTCGCGAGCGATTCCGCCCGATCATGATGACGACGGTCGCGATGATCGCCGGCATGACCCCCTTGGCGCTGGTGCTCGATCCCGGCGCGCAGGCCGCGCGCTCGCTCGGCACGGTCGTGATCGGCGGGTTGGCCAGCTCGCTGGCGCTCACGCTGCTGCTGGTCCCGGTCGTCTACGTCGCGCTCGCGCCGCGGCGCGCCGGCTTCGCCGACGGTGACGACGGGCCGGCGCGCCAGGGGGAGCGCGAGCCCTCGCTCTTCGACGCCCCGGCCCGCTAGGCGCGGCAGGCGACGCACAGCGGGCGGTCTGGGGTATGATGGGGGCAGTGATGCTCGTCAGGCTGCGCCGCCCGCTCGCCGTCCTCGCGTTCCTCGCGCTGGCCGTTCCGGCCGCGGCCCAGGAAGCGACGACGCCGCTGAGCGCGATCACGCAGACAGCGCTGGTACGCTATACCGTACCGCGCTCGCTGGCCGGATTCTCGAGCCGGGGGCTCTCCCCGGCGCCCGAAAACACGCCGGGCACACAGTGGGGCTCGCCGGGCTTCCCGGTCCCGCCGGCGTTCTACCCGGCCAACGTCCCCTTCCCGGCGAACGGGCCGTTCCGCTTCGGTCCGCACATCGTCCCGGGTCCGGACCTGGTTCCGACCGCCGTCCGTCCGCCCGGGACCTAAAAGCCCGCGCCGGCGAGGGGATTTCGTCGGCGCGCACCAGACTCTAGCCTCTGATGACGAACGGCGGACCGCTGAGCGGCGTGCGCGTTCTGGACTGCGCGACGATGATCGCGGCACCGTCGACGGCGGCGATGCTGGCCGACTTCGGGGCCGAGGTGATCAAGCTCGAGCGACCGGGGCCCGGCGATCACTCGCGCCGCTACGGTGCGCAGCGCGACGGGGTCGGCTTGTATTGGAAGTCGCTCGCGCGCGGGAAGCGCAGCGTCGCCCTCGACCTGCACGATCCGCACGCGCAAGAACTGCTGGTGCGCTGGTTGCCCTCGTTCGACATCTTCTTGGAGAACTTCCGGCCGGGGACGCTCGAACGCTGGGAACTCGGCCCCGAACGGTTGCTGGCCGTCGCGCCGCACCTGGTCGTGTTGCGCATGACCGCCTTCGGCCAAGATGGTCCCTACCGCGACCGAGCGGGGTTCGGGACGCTGGCCGAGGCGATGACGGGGCTGGCTTCGGTCAGCGGTTGGGAGGACCGTCCGCCGCTCTTGCCGCCCGTCCCGCTGGCCGACGTCATGGCCGGTCAGGCCGCGGCGGCGGCGGTCTGCGCGGCCTACGCGCGGCGGCTGCGCACCGGTGCCGGTGAGATCATCGACTTTGCGATCTACGAGGCGGTCTTGCGCCTCGTCGAGTCGCAACTGATCGAGTACGCCGCCAACGGGACGCTGCACGCGCGCCTCGGCAACCGGATGGAGGACACCGCGCCGCGCGGCGCCTACCGCTGCGCCGACGGCGGCTGGGTCGCGCTCTCCGGCAGCACGCAGGAGGTCGCCGAACGCGTGCTGCGCACGATCGGCGGCGCGGCGCTGGTCGCCGACCCACGCTTCCGCACGAACCTCGACCGCGTCGCGCACGGCGAAGAGCTCGACACGCTGCTGAGCGGCTTCTGTGCGGCCCGGACGCGCGAGGACGCCATCGCGCGCTTCACCGCGGCGGGCTGCGCGGCCGGACCGCTCGAGACGATCGACTCCGTCTTCGCCAACCCGCAGGTCGCTGCGCGCGGCTCGCTGGTGCAGGTCGACGATCCTGAGCTCGGCGCGTTGACGATGGCCAACGCCTTCCCGCGCTTCGCGCGCGCCGGGACGGTCGTGCCGACACCCGGCCCGAGCGTCGTCGGCGCCGACACGGCCGATGTCTTGGCCCGCGAGCTGGGCCTCTCCGATGCCGAGCTGCGGGCGCTGGCGGAGCGCGGTGCGATCGCCGACCCGCGCTACCGGGACACCGCACGCTCGAAGCCGTAAGGAAAAGAGCCCCCAGCCCGCGCCCATTTTCGGGGAGGAAGGTTCCTATGCCGGTCACTCGCCAGCAGTTCGTCGGCGGCGCCGCCGCGGCGTTCGCCTCGATTGGGGTCGCCGTCCCCGCTCGGGCCGCCGATTTCAACTTCAAGTACGGGCACGATCTGCCGGTCGACCACCCGATCAACGTGCGGTCGGTCGAGGCCTTCGGCCGGATCTTGAAGCGCTCGGGCGGCCGGCTGAAGATCGTCTCCTACCCGGCCAGCGTGCTGGGCAGCGATCCCTCGATGCTCTCGCAACTGCGCAGCGGCGCGACCGAGATGCTCGCGCTGCCGGGCGCGTTCCTCAATTCGGTCGTCCCGCTGGCCTCGATCGAGAACCTGGCCTACGCCTTCCCCAACCGCGAGGTCGTCTTCCGTGCGATGGACGGGGAGCTGGGCAGCGTGATCCGCGACGCGATCCGCGCGGCCGGGATCGTCGTGTTCGACAAGATCTGGGAGAACGGCTTCCGCGACATCACGACCGCGACCAAGCCGATCCGCAACGTCGCCGACTTGCAGGGCCTGCGGATTCGCGTCTCGCCGGGGAAGATCCGGGTCGACACCTTCCAGTCGCTGGGCGCCTCGCCGACACCGATCGCGCTGAGCGAGCTGTACACCTCGCTGCAAACGCACGTCGTCGACGGGCAGGAGAACCCGCTGCTACTGATCCTGCAGCAGAAGTTCTTCGAGGTCCAGAAGTACGTCTCGATGTCCGACCACATCTGGTCGGGCTACTGGACGCTGGCCAACCAAGACATCTGGAACCGGCTCCCCAAGGACTTGCAAGCGCTCGTCAGCGACGAGATGGCCGCGGCGGCGCTGAAGGCGCGCGACGACAACGTCTACCTGAACAAGTCGGTGCGTGACAAGCTGGGGCGCTTAGGGATGGTCTTCAACGAGGTCGACAAGCAGAGCTTCAAGGCGAAGCTCGTCGCCGCCAACTACTACCAGCGCTGGAAGGCGGAGTTCGGCGACAAAGCGTGGGCGGCGCTCGAGAAGTACGCCAACAAGCTCGCGTGATCGTATGGCGATAGCCGAGAGCATCATCGACGCCGAGGTCGGCGTCCCGCGGTTCGTCTTCCGGCGCTCCTGGACGGCGGCGATCGACCGCGCGATCGGCGCGGTCGTCGAGCCGATCGCCGCGGTGTTGGTCGTGGTCGAGGTGATCATCCTGGCCCTGGGGGTGTTCTGCCGCTACGTCCTGGTTCGGCCGCTGGTCTGGAGCGACGAGCTGGCGACGATCCTGTTCCTGTGGCTGGCGATGCTGGGTGCGGTCGTCGCCTATCGGCGCGGCGAGCACATCCGGCTCTCGGTCGTGCTGCGGCGCTCGTCGCCGCACGTGCGCGACGTCCTCGAGACGATCTCGTCGGTCGTGACCGCGATCTTCGTCATCGAGCTGATGCCGGCCAGCGTCGCGTTCTTCAAGCAAGAGCAGATCGACCTCACGCCGGCGCTGAGCATCCCGCAGTCGTACGTCGTGTTGGCGATCATCGTCAGCCTGGCGCTGATCCTCGTGCTCGCGCTGCTGCGGCTCTCGGAAGGGCGCCCCGGCGTCGTGGCGGGGGTCGTCGCCGCGGCCGTCGTGATCAGCGCGGTGACCTGGTTCGGCCGCGGCGCGTTCGCCGGCTTCGGCAACCTCAACCTGGTGCTGTTCTTCGTCGTGCTGGTCGGCGCGTGCATCGCGATCGGCATCCCGATCGCGTTCTCGTTCGGGGTCGGGACGCTGAGCTATCTCGCCATCACGACGACGGTGCCGCTGAACACGGTCGTCGGCCGGATGCAGGAGGGGATCTCGAATCTGGTCTTGCTGGCCGTCCCACTGTTCATCTTCCTGGGCCTGTTGATGGACACGGCCGGGATCGCGCGGCGGCTGGTCGAGGTGTTGGCCAGCGTCGTCGGCCACCTGCGCGGTGGACTCTCGATCGTGCTGGTCGCGGCGATGTACCTGGTCTCGGGGATCAGCGGCTCGAAGATCGCCGACATGGCGGCCGTCGCGCCGGTCTTGTTCCCCGACATGGAGCGGCGCGGCCAGAAGCGCACCTCGATGATCGCCCTGCTGGCGACCTCCGGCGCGATGGCCGAGACGATCCCACCGAGTCTGGTGCTGATCATCATCGGCTCGGTGACCGGTGTCTCGATCGCCGCGCTGTTCACCGCCGGCCTGCTGCCGGCACTGGTCTGCTCGATCTTGCTGGTCGCGGTCGCCCTGTGGGACGCCAAGCGCGAGAACGCGACCCTCTCGAAGCGGGCCTCGTTTGCGACGATCGCCAAGGCGTTCGTCGTCGCGCTGCCGGGCCTGCTGCTCCCGCTCTTGATCCGCTACTTCGTCGTCGCTGGGATCGCCACGGCGACCGAGGTCAGCGTGGTCGGCGTCATCTACACGATCCTGGTCGGCGTCCTGATCTACCGGGAGTTCGACTGGCGGCGCTTCTACCCGATCCTGATCGATACGGTCGCGCTGGCCGGCGCGATCCTGTTGATCATCGCGACCGCGACGGCGATGGGCTGGGCGCTCACGCAGTCGGGCTTCGCGCAGCAACTGGCCGACATGCTCGCGCACGCCCCGGGTGGCAAGGTCGGGATCCTGTTGGCCTCGATCGTCTTCTGGATCGTGATCGGCTCGGTGCTCGAGGGGATCCCGTCGATCGTGCTGTTCGCGCCGCTGCTCTTCCCGGTCGCTCAGGCGGCCGGGATCAACGAGGTGCACTACGCGATCATCGCGGTGCTGGCGATGGGCGTCGGCCTGTTCTCGCCGCCGGTCGGGATCGGCTTCTTCGGCGCCTGCGCGATCGGGAAAGCCGAGCCCGAAGGCGCGATCAAGCCGCTGCTCCCGTACCTCGCGGCGCTGATCGTCGGCCTGTTGATCGTGGCCTTCGTGCCGTGGATCTCGCTGGGCTTCGTGCACACCCGACCGTGAAACGACCAGAGGTGGTCGTCGCGACCGCGGTTCCCCCGGCGGTCCTCGACCACTTGCGCGCGCGGACGGACGTCGTCGACGTCAGCGCGCTCCCGCGCGAGCGCTGGAACGGCGCGCTTGCGACGGCCAACGGGCTGCTGGTCGGTTCCAGCGTCCCCGTCGACGCGGCGCTCCTGGCCAGCGCCCCGGCGCTGCGCATCGTCGCGACCGTCTCGGTCGGCTACGACAACATCGAGGTCGGCGAGCTGGCGCGGCGCGGCATCGTTCTGACCAACACGCGCGGCTCGCTCAACGCCGCCGTCGCCGACCTGACCTACGGCTTGGTCCTGATCGGATTGCGGCGCCTCGGTCAAGGGATCGACTGGGTCCGCTCGGGTCGCTGGATGCAGGAGGGCGCGCCCTACGGGCACGACTTGGCCGGCGCGACGCTGGGGATCGTCGGCTTCGGCGCGATCGGGCTCGACGTCGCGCGGCGCGCGCAGCTCAGCGGGATGCAGGTGCTCTACCACAACCGCCGGCAGCGCGCCGACGACGCGACCACCGGCGCGGCGTACCGCGGCTTCGACGAGCTGCTCGCGCAGGCCGACGCGCTGGTCGTCCTGGTCCCGCTCGGACCGGCGACGCGCGGCTTGTTCGACGATGCCGCCTTTGCGAAGATGAAGCCCGGTGCGCTGTTCGTCAACGTCGCGCGCGGCGCGGTCTGCGACACGGCGGCGCTGCTGCGCGCGCTCGAGTCCGGTCGCTTGGGCGGCGCGGCGCTCGACGTGACCGATCCGGAGCCGCTCCCGCCCGACCATCCGCTCTTGCGGCGCGAAGACGTGGTCGTCGTCCCGCACGTCGGCAGCGCGACGGTGGAGACGCGGACGCGGATGGCCGTCCTCGCCGCCGACAACCTGCTCGCCTTCGTGCGCGGCGAGCCGCTGCTCACGCCGGTCGCGCTGTGAGCACCGGCTTCCGGCCGACCGCGCGGCGGTGGGCGCTCGCGCTCGCGCTGGCTGTGCTCGTCATCGCGCCACCGCTCGCGCGCGCCGATTCCGGCGCGCAGGTCGGCGGGCGCTACTACACTATCGAGACGCCGCAGGCGCATTGGAACGTCGGCAGCGGCGACTTCATCGCGGCCGGCATGGTCCGGCTGACCCGGCCGGGACTCGTCGTCTACGCCGATCACGCGACGGGAAACACGAAGAACGGGAACGCGACCTTGACCGGCCACGTGCGGGTCGAAGACGACGGCTCGAACGGCGGTGTGATCGCCGGCGGCGCGAAGGAACCTTCGACGCTGACCTGCGACGAGCTGGAGGTCAGCGGCAAGCTCGACACCTACCGGGCGACCGGCCACGCGCACTACGCCAGCGCCGACCGCAGCGCCAGCGCCGAGGCGATGACGCTCGACCGCAAGCACCACCGGCTCTACCTCGCCGGCGACGTCGCGCTGGAGCAACAGGGCTCGACGTTGGCCGGCGACAAAGTTTACGTCGATCTGCGCAGCGGGCAGACCGACGAGACCGGCTCGCCGCTGGTCATCACGTCGCCCGTCTCGCCGTCGCCGCAGGCCTCGCCCGTCTCGTCGTCCGCGCCGTCCCCGGCGCCGTCGCGGGCGCCTTAGCGCAGCGCCACGGCCAGCCGGTCGAGTGCCGCGTCGAGCAATGCCTCCGGCCGCGCGTACGCGAGGCGCACGTACCGGGTGCGCTCGCCGCTGGGCATGAACACGGCGCCGCGCATGATCGTGACGCCGGCCCGGCTGGCCGCGCGGATCAGCGCGTCGGCGTCGCCCGCGACGTCGACCCAGATCGACGCGCCGCCGGCCGGCGCGGTCCAGCGCCAGCGCGGGAAGCGGGCGCGCAAGCGCGACGCCAAGCGGTCGTAGCGGCGCGCCAGCTCCGCGCTGCGCAGCGCGGAGATCGCGGTGAGGTCGTCGTGCAGCTCGGCCGCGACCTGCTGCATGAGCGGCGGCGAGGTGAGGTCGGCGATCCCTTTGAGCCGCGCCAACTTCGGCGCCGTCGCACGCGGGACGCGCATGAAGCCGATGCGCGTCCCGGCGCCGGTCGTCTTGTCGACCGATCCCAAGGTGAGGATCGGCGCGTCGGGGGCGTAGGATGCCAGCGGCCGGGTCGTCCCGGCGAAGCCGCACATCGCCAGCGCCCGGTCGTCGATCAGCGTGACGTCGGCGCGGGCCGACCAGCGCGCCAGCCGCGCCGCCGCGCGCGGGTCGATCGTCGTGCCGACCGGGTTGCGATAGGAGCTGGTCGCGTAGACGAGGGCGACCGAGCTGCCGGCTTTTTCGAGCGCGTCAAGCGTACGCGGATCGTCGAACGAGCCGAGATCACGGATCGCCGCGCCGTGGGCACGGAAGATGTCGAGCGCGCCGGCGTACATCGGCGTCTCGGCGACGACGACGTCGCCGGGCGAGAGCGCGAGCATCGCGGCTAGACCGATCCCTTGATACGCGCCTTGGGTCACCACGATCTGCTCGGGGGTCGTGCGCAGCAAGACCATGCTCGTGTACGTGTCGGCGATGCGCTCGCGCAGCGCAGGCAGCCCGGCGGCGAGGTAGGTGGTCGGGGCTGGACGGTGCTTGAGCGCCCGCGCGTACGCCGCCTCGACCATCGCGTGCGCGCCCGCTGGGACATCGAGAAAGGCGAAGGAGAGATCGAGCGCCTGCGGATCGCGCAGTGCGTAGTCACGCAGGATCGTCTCCTCGACGGTCCAGCGCGCGGCCAGCCGCGCCGCCCGAACCGGGACAGCCAGCGCGGCCAGGTCGGGCTGGGTGTAGCCGCCGGGCCGGCTGGCGACCAACTTGCGGTCCTTCAGTTCGGCGTAGGCGGCCGTCACCGTCCCGCGGCTGACCCCCAACGCGGCTGCCAGCCGGCGCTCCGCCGGCAAGGGCTGCTCGCCGAGCGCGCCGGTGACCAGTGCTTCCTCGAGCGCGGCGGCCAGCCGATGAGGCAGGCGACCAGGACGGCGCTCCCAGCCGGATAAGGCTACAAGGTCCACGATTGGCCTGTTGCTTTGGGCCAATTCATGAATCCTGGCTCTACCCGAGTCGCGCGCGGCGCGGCACCATGAACCACGGAGGAGAAGACCATGATCGACACGACCGTTTCGGGTCTGCTGCGTCCCGCCACGTGGGACGGCAAACTCTACAGCGATGGTTGGCGCGCCGCGAGCGGCGGCACCACCGACGTCCTCGACAAGTCGAGCGGTGCCGTGTTGGGCCGCATCGGCGTCGCCTCCGCCGCCGACGTGGCCGCCGCGGCCAAGCGCGCCGCTGCGGCCTTCCCGGCCTGGGCCGCGGTGCCGGCCGCCGAACGCGCGGCGATCTTGCTGCGCGCAGCCGATCTGCTCGAGGGCGCCGCCGCCGAGCTCGGGCCGTGGAACGTGCGCGAGACCGGCGGGATCCCGGCCAAGGCCGGGTTCGAGGTCCAGATCGCCTCCGGCGAGCTGCGCGAGTCGGCCGCGCTCGCCGCCTTCGAAGCGCGGCGCGTCATTGAAACGACGCCCGACGTCGAGAGCATCGCGGTGCGGGTCCCGCTGGGCGTCGTCGGGATCATCACGCCCTGGAACATGCCGCTGATCTTAGCGATGCGGTCGGTCGCCCCGGCGCTTGCGCTGGGCAACACGGTCGTCCTCAAGCCCGACATTCAGACCGCGGTGATCGGCGGCTTCGTCATCGCCGAAGTGCTCGAGCGCGCCGGCCTCCCGGCGGGCGTCTTCCACGTCTTGCCGGGTGACGCCGAGCCGGGCGCGGCGCTGACCGAGGACCCGAACGTCGCGATGATCTCGTTCACCGGCTCGACCGCCGTCGGCCGGTTGGTCGGCGCGGCCGGGGGCCGTTCGCTCAAGCGCGTCGCGCTCGAGCTGGGCGGGAACTCGCCCTTCATCGTCCTCGAGGACGCCGACCTGGACTTGGCGACCTCGGCCGGTGCGTTCGGCTCGTTCTTCCACCAAGGACAGATCTGCATGGCCTCGAGCCGGCATCTGGTGCACGAGAAGATCGCCGGCGCGTACGTCGCCAAACTGGTCGAGCGCGCGGCGCGGCTGACGGTCGGCGATCCGTCGAGCGGTGAGGTCGCGCTGGGCCCGCTGATCAACGAGGAGCAGTTGGCGCGCGTCGTCGACATCGTCGACCGCACCGTCGCCGCCGGCGCGCGGGTCGCGACCGGCGCGACGCACGAGGGGCGGTACTATCGTCCGACGGTGCTGACCGGCGTGACGCCCCAGATGCCGGCGTTCACCGACGAGATCTTCGGCCCGGTCGCGCCGATCACGACCTTCCGCACCGACGACGAGGCGGTCGCGCTGGCGAACCAGACCGAGTACGGCCTCTCGTCGGGGATCTACTCGGCCGACGTCGCGCGCGCGAGTCGCATCGCGGCGCGGCTGCACACCGGGCTCGCGCACGTCAACGACCAGACGGTCAACGACGACCCGCGCATCCCGTTCGGCGGTTTCGGCGCGTCGGGGAACGGCGGGCGCTTCGGGAGCCTCTCGAATCTCGAGGAGTTCACGACCTGGCGCTGGTTGACCGTCAGGGAGCGGGGGCACGGGTATCCCTTCTGATCCAAAAGTGCCTCTGACCGTCCGCGAGGCGACGGTCGCCCTGCTGCGGGAGCTGGGGATGACGACCGTCTTCGGCAACCCCGGCTCCACCGAGCTGCGCTTCCTCAATCACTGGCCGGCGGATTTCCGCTACGTGACGGCGCTGTACGAAGGCAGCGCCGTCGCGATGGCCGACGCGTACGCGCAACTGACCGGGCGTCCCGCGCTGGTTAGCGTGCACTCCGCCGGTGGGCTCGGCAACGCGCTCGGGACGCTCTTCACCGCGTCGCGCAACTACGCGCCGCTGGTCGTGCTCGCCGGACAACAGACGCGCGCGATGCTGCCCGGCGATCCGTTTCTGTACGCCAAGGACGCGGCGCTCTTTCCTCGTCCCTACGTGAAGTGGAGCGTCGAACCGGCGCGCGCGGCGGACGTCCCACGGGCGATCGCGCACGCCTATGCGCTCGCCGCCAGTCATCCCTTCGGCCCGACCTTCGTCTCGGTGCCGGAAGACGACTGGGACGCCGAGGCCGCACCGTTCGCGGCGCGCCGCGTCGTCGACGAGCCGCTCGGCGACGTCACGGCGCTCGACGCGCTCGCCGACGCGCTGGGCGGAGCCCGCTCGCCGGTCCTCGTCGTCGGGGCCGGCGTCGATCGCGACGGCGCGGCCGAGGCGGTCGTCGAGCTGGCGGAGCGTCTCGCCGTGCCGGTCTGGGCCAGCGCGCTGGCCAGCCGCTGCGGTTTCCCCGAAGACCATCGGCTCTTCGCCGGCGCGCTGGCGCGCACGCGCCAGCGCGTGCGCGAGACGCTCGCGCCGCACGATCTGGTCGTGGTGCTCGGCGCGCCGGTCTTCAACTACCACGTCCCCACCAACGGCGACTACGTCGTGCTCGGGACGACCGTCTACCAGCTGACCGACGATCCCGAAGCGGCTGCCGCGGCGTCGGTCGGGACGGCGATCGTCACCGCCCTGCGCCCGGCGCTCGCGCGGCTGCTCGCGCGCGTGAAGCCGAGCCGGCGCAGCGCGCCCGCGCGGCGGTCGCCGCCGCCGGTCGACGCGAGCGCGACGATCTCGGTCGCCACGCTGCTCGCGACGCTGGCCGAGGTGCTGCCGCGCGAGGCGATCGTCGTCGAGGAGGCGCCCTCGACGCACACGACGCTGCACGACGTCCTCCCGCTGCGCCCGGGTGCGTTCTTGACCTCCGGCAGCGGAAGTTTGGGCTATGGGCTCCCAGCCGCGATCGGCGCGGCACTCGCCGCCCCGGGCCGGCGCGTGCTGGCGTTGATCGGCGACGGCTCGGTGCACTACGGGATTCAAGCCTTGTGGAACGCGGCGCAGCTGCACCTGCCGATCGCATTCGTCATCGTGAACAACGGCGGGTACGGCGCGATGCGCTCGTTCTCCGAGCTGCTCGGTTTCGTCGGCACGCCGAGCATGGCGGTCGGCGGGATCGACTATCTCGCGCTCGCGCAGGGCTACGGCCTACGCGGCGTGCGCGTCGCCGAGCGGGGGCAGCTGCGCGCCGCGCTCGAAGAGGCCCTGCACACCGACGGCCCCGTCCTGGTCGACGTCATCGTCGACGAAAAGGCCGAGAAGCTCTACTGAGGCGGCGGTGGCGTGCCGCGCGTGATCTCGCGGATCGTCGCGATCTTCTGCAGGCCGCCGACGGAGTAACGCTGGAAGTGCGGGCTGGTGAAGTGCGCCTCGAGGTGCGCCGGACTCTCCCACTCCTCGTGCAGCCAGAACAGCGTCGGGTCGCCGTCGACCCGGTAGACGGTATAGGCGATGCAGCCCGCTTCCTGCCGCGAAGCGGTTTGGATCGCGCTGAAGCACGCCAGCGCTTGGTCGACGTCTTCCGCCCGGAAGCCGTACCGCACGTGGACCGCGATCATGCGCGAGCTATTTCAGGTGCTCGCGGCCGGGCGGGGAGCGGAGATCGAGCAACGGGCCGATCGGGACGATCCCGGTTGGGTTGATCTCGTCGTGCGTCATGTAGTAGTGGCGCTTGATGTGATCGAAGTTGACCGTGCCGGCGATCCCCTCGATCTGGTAGAGGTCGCGCACGTACCCCGAGAGGTTCGGGTAGTCGGCGATGCGGCGCAGGTTGCATTTGAAATGGCCGACGTAGACCGCATCGAAGCGGATCAGCGTCACGAACAGGCGCCAGTCGGTCTCGAGCGGCCGCGGTCCGAACAGGTAGCGGCTGGCGGCGAGCCGGGCGTCGAGCGCGTCGAGCGTCTCGAAGATGCGGTAGGCGGCGGTCTCGTAGGCGAGTTGCGTCGTCGCGAAGCCGGCCTGATAGACGCCGTCGTTGACCGTCTCGTAGATCGCCGCGTTGAGCGCCTCGATCTCGGCCCGCAGCGGCGCCGGGTAGAGATCGAGATCGGCGCGGCCGAGGGCGTCGAACTCGGTCTCGAACATCCGCATGATGTCGTCGTCGGAGTTGCTGACGATCCGCTTCGTCTGCCGATCCCACAGCACCGGGACGGTGATCCGGCCGTGGTAGTGCGGGTCGGTCGCCCGATACGCTTCGGCCAGATAGCGGAAGCCGTTGATCGGGTCGACCGAGGCGCCGGGGACCGAGCGGAAGGCCCAGCCGAGCTCGTCGCGGAGCGGGTCGACGACGGTCATCCCGATCGCATCCTCGAGCCGCTTGAGCGTGCGCACGATGATCGTGCGGTGCGCCCACGGACAGGCGAGCGAAACGTAGAGGTGGTAGCGTCCGGCGACCGCCGGAAAACCGCTGCGCCCGTCGGCGGTCACCCAACTGCGAAAGACGTCGGCCTGGCGAACGAACCGCCCGTCGTCGGCTTGCTCGTGCGGAAACTGCGGCGTGACGGTCATCGGCGAGTCCCCTTCCCCGCGCGGTGGGAGCCGCGGATGCGTCTCCTACCCCGCAGGGGGTGCCAATCCCCCTAGCGGACGCCGGCTTCGTTGGCTTCGAAAGGCGCGCTAACTCGCGTAACTGGGATCGGTGCGGTCGAGCAGCCGGCGCAGACCGCTCCAGGCCAACTGGGTGACCGGGACCCCGCCGCCGTACTTGGCCTGTTCGCGCACGACCTGCTGGGCGCCCTCGGAGGGCCAATGCAGTTGCGTCCCGCCGGCCAACAGCGCGATCTGCATCGCGCAGGCGCGCTCGAAGAAGTACATCTTCATGAACGCCTCGGGGACGGTCCGACCGACCGTCAGGGTGCCGTGATTGCGCAGCAGCAGGATGTTCTTGTCGCCCAAGTCGGCGACGAGCCGCGGGCGCTCGTCGTGGTTGAACGCGATCCCCTCGTACTCGTGCGTCGCGATCCCTTCGTTGAGGATCATCGCCGTCTGGTTGATCGGCAGCAACCCGCTCTCCTGACACGAGACGGCGACGCCGGCGACCGTGTGCAGGTGCAGCACGCAGTGCGCATCTTCGCGCGCGGCGTGGACCGCGCTGTGGATCGTGAAGCCGGCCGGATTGACCGGGAACGCCGACTGCTCGACGATCTCACCCTCGAGATCGATCTTGACCAGACTCGACGCGGTGATCTCCGAGAAGAGCATCCCGTAGGGATTGATCAGGAAGTGATGCTCCGGACCCGGGACCCGCACCGAGATGTGGGTGAAGATCAGGTCGTCCCAGCCGTAGTGCGCGACCAGCCGGTACGCGGCGGCGAGGTCGACGCGCAGCGCCCACTCCTCGGGACTCCAGCGCTCGCGCGGGGTCGGGACGACGATCGGGGTGGCAACGGCGCTCATAGGGCTCCTCCTGAGGGTTCTCTGTATCGTGTTCGGCAGCTCCCGGGGCGACCCCTTAGCCGGCCCCGACCAGGCCGTCCTGGAGCAGCGGGATCGCGTCGAGCTCGCGCATGATCCGGGCGAAGTCGCCGAAGGTCAGCGCCTGGTCGGCGTCGCTGCGGGCCTCGCTCGGGTTCGGGTGGACTTCGACCAGCAGGCCGTGGGCGCCGACCGCCTTGGCGGCCCGGCAGAGCGGGCCGATCCAGCGCCGCACGCCGACCCCGTGCGAGGGATCGATCATCACCGGCAGGTGCGTGCGCTCCCGCAGCACCGGGACCGCCGAGAGGTCGAGCGTGTTGCGCGTCGCCGTCTCGAAGGTGCGGATCCCGCGCTCGCACAGGATCACGTTGGGGTTGCCTTCGGCCAGGATGTACTCGGCGGCCGAGAGCAGCTCGTCGATCGTCGCCGCCATGCCGCGCTTGAGCAGCACCGGCCGCTCGGTGCGACCGACCGCGCGCAGCAGGTCGAAGTTCTGCATGTTGCGCGCGCCGACTTGGAGCAGGTCGACCGACTGCGCCATCCGCTCGACTTGATCGATGCTCATCACCTCGCTGACGATCGGCAGCCCGACCGAACGGCCGGCCTCGGCCAACAGCGCGACGCCCTCGAAGCCCAGCCCTTGGAAGGCGTAGGGCGAGGTGCGCGGTTTGAACGCGCCGCCGCGCAGCATCACCGCGCCGGCGGCCGCGACGGCTTCGGCCGTCGCCAGCACTTGCTCGCGCGACTCGACGCTGCACGGGCCGGCGACGACGACGAACTGACCGTCACCGACGACGACGTCGCCGACGACGACCCGCGAGCGGCCGTTGAGATCCTTGCGGGTGACCTTGGGCGTCGAGCTCTTCGCCGGCGGCGGCGGTGCGGCCGGCGGCGTCCGATCGACGACGACGGCCGGCGCGACACGCACGCGCGCCGGCGCCGTCGCCGCGTCGTAACTGCCGATCACGTGCAAGACCGAGGTGACGCCGCGCAGTGCGCGCAGCGCGGCGTCGAAGCGCGCATCGCGCACGTCGCCGTCGACGTCGGCGTAGAAGGCGTACTGATGCGTCGCACCCAGCCGTGATTTCGAGTCGAGCTTCGAGCAGTTCAGCCCGTGGTCGCCCAGCACGCTCAGCACGCGCCCCAGCGCCCCCGGCTCGTCGGCGACGCCGAACACGATCGACGTCTTGCGGTTGGTGAAGTGCTCGGCCGGTTCGAAGTCGGCGGCCGGTCCGCGCGCGTTGCGCGAACGGAACAGGATGAAGCGGGTGAAGTTGTCCGGATGGTCGGCGATCGTCCCGGCCAGCTCGACGAGGCCGAAGCGCTCGGCGGCGGCGGCCGAGGCGATCGCGCCGCGAGCCGGGTCGGCGGCCGCCGCGACGTCGCGCGCCGCCAAGCCGGTGTCGGGGACGGGGATGCGCCGGATCTCGGGCAGGGTGGCCAAAAAGCGTCCGCACTCGGCCAGGACGACCGGATGCGAATCGATCTCGCGCAACCCCTCGAGCGTCGCGCCGGGGACGCCAAGCAGCTTGTGGTCCATCCGCCAGGCGATCTCGGCGAGCAGGTCGAGCTCGTACTCGGCCAGCACGTCGTAGCCTTCGCGGATCGTCCCCGCGATCGCGTTGTCGATCGGCAACAGGCCGACGTCGGCCCGCCCGGAGAGGACGGCGTGGGCGACCCCGCGGTATGTCTGGCAGCCCAACAGCGCGAACGCGACGCCGCGCCGGCTGGCGTAGTTCTCGAGCACCGCGTGCGAGTACGAGCCCTCGATCCCCTCGAAGGCCGCGGTCATCGTCAAGGCGGGGTTGCCGGTTGGGTCGGTCAGCGTCTGGGCGTCCATGTGCTCTCCAGAAAGAACAGAGCCCCTCGCGTCGGCGAGGGGCTCTGCAGTTCGGTCCGTCCGGACTCGTTTACGGCAAAGGCCTTCCACGCCGCGGCGCGCGCCGAGCGTAAAAATACCAGAAACCAAAGGTCGAGACGGTCATGTGCAACGTTTCGTATCATGGGCGCCCGACCGCCGTCAACGGGGTCAGGATGAAAGCCCGCTTACCGACGGGCGGCGCCCAGCCTGGTACGATAGCACCGCCGGCCGGCCCCGGCCGCCCCACGCCCCCACAGGAGAGACCCGTGCACAACCCCCGGACCCGACTTTCGACCCTGCTCGGCGGAGCGCTCGCCGCGCTGCTGTTCGCCGTCTGCGCGCCGTCCTGGCTGCCCGCGCCGGCGGGTGCCGACGCGCCGCCGCCGGTTGGAACCGAGCGCGCCGTCCTGGCCGGCGGCTGCTTCTGGGGGATGGAGGCGGTCTTCGGGTCGTTGCGGGGCGTCGTCCGCGCGACGCCGGGCTTCTCCGGCGGGAGCGCGGCGAGCGCGCACTACGAGATCGTCAGCACCGGCACGACGCACCATGCCGAGTCGGTCGAGGTCGTCTACGATCCGCGCGTCATCTCGTATCAGCAGCTGCTGCAGGTCTACTTCCGCGTCGCCCACGATCCGACCGAGCTCGACCGCCAGGGCCCCGACAGCGGGACCCAGTACCGCTCGACGATCTTCTACGCCGACGCCGCGCAGCGCGCGACCGCGCAGTCGACGATCGCGCAACTGACCGCGCAGCGCGTCTTCGGCGCGCCGATCGTCACGACGCTGGAGCCGTTGACGGCGTTCTATCCGGCCGAGGCGTACCATCTGCACTACGTCGCGCGCCACCCCGACGACCCGTACGTCGTCATCAACGACCTGCCGAAGCTGGCGCATCTGCGCGCCGCGTTTCCGGCGCTGGTGAAACCACAGCAGGCGGCGCTGCGCTAACGCTGCGTCGGAGTCTCCTGCTCGGCGGCGAAGTCGGCGATCGCGAGCGCCGTCCCGAGCGTCACCATCGCTAGGAACGCGTTCAGCGGAACGTCGACCAACGTGAGGAGCAGGCGCGCGCCGAGCGGGATCCCGCTCCCAAACGGGCCGGGGATGCCTTGGACCGGCACTCCGGGCAGCTGCGGGAACGGTCCGCCCGGAAACGGGATGACCGAGCGCACCGGCGGGAAGATCGCGTTGAAGAGCCTCGATGCGACTCCGTCGACGAGCGCGGCGATGATGCCGCTGGCGATCAGCACGGCGATGGGGAGCGCCCAGCCGGCGACGTTCAAGCGGCGCCATGCGTTGCGCAGCGAGGCCGCGGCGCCGGTCTCCTCGACCGTCGCGTTGGCGAAGGCGATCTGAAGCACGAAGACCGGCAACGCGACGACGACGCTGCCGACGGCGACCGCGATGACCAACTCGGCGCGCTGGTGCGGGTCAAACGGAAACCGTGGCCGGAGCACCACCCAGGCGATCAGCAGGTGGATCACCGGCCAGAGCAGGCCGGCGGCGAGTCCGAGCGGGATGAAGGCTGCCGCCCGGCGCGCGAAGCGCTGCGCGAGCGTCGGTGCGCCGGCCTCGGTGGGCGCGCTGACGACCAGGAACATCGTCGCGTCGGCGCACACCGTCACGGCGATCGCGGCGAAGTCCATCGCAGCCAGCGGCAGGCCGAAGAGCGCACGCGGATCCACCGCGCGTACCGCCGTCTCGATCATCGGGATGACGACCTGGGCGAAGCCGAGCGCGAAGAGCGGGATCCAGAACGCGCGCCACGTGCGGAATGCCCAGTCGAAGATCGCCGTGAAGAGCTGGCCGCGCTGCATCGTCAGAACAGGCTCGGCTGGCCGCCGGTCGCGATGATCTCGGCGCAGACCGCCCGCGCGGCGTCGACTTCGGCGGCGCCGGCCCGCAGGAACAGCTTGCGCCAGTAGGCTTTGCCCGAGAGCTTCCCGATCAGGTCCGAGGCCGTGCGCGCGTCGACGACGCGGCCGGTCAGCCGCACCAGCACCGTCGGCGCCTGGCCCGCGGTGCCAAGCGGCAGGCGGTGGAGGAGCTGCTCCTGCGAGTCGGCCCAGACCGCCTCGCCCCAGCGCTTGCGCAGCGCCCGCTCGCAGTGCTCGAAGACGTGCAGGTCGCGCTCGGCGTTGAACTCGGCGGCCAACCCGTAGACCGTGTGGCGCTCGCGCAACGCGCGCGCGTTCTCGTCGTCCAGCAGACGCAGGTCGTCGAGCACGCGAAAGTCGTCCCAGCCCAGGAACACGTCGATCGCGTCGAGCGCGCGCGGATCGGGCCATAGGAGCGGCAGCACGTCGTTGAGGACGCGCTCGAAGGCGCGCGTCGTGTGGTGGAAGTAGACGCTGGCGAACATCATGTAACGGGCCAGCACGAACGACTCGAGCGCGACGACCCCGCGTCCGTCGACGCCGAGCTGCGGGCGGCCGTCGATCTCGAGGATGCGCAGCGAGGCGAGGAGTTGCGCCGCGTCGTACGTCCCGCCCGCCACGCCGGTGAAGTAGGCGTCGCGCAGCAGATAGTCCATCCGGTCGGCGTCGAGGTTCGGCCCGCTGACCAGCTCGCGCAGCACGTCGTTCCCCTCGGGCGCGCCGACGATCAGCCCCAGCACCGCCGACGGATCGACCTCGAGCGCGGCCAGCGCCGCTTGCAGGTCGGCTCGCTGCAGAATCGCCTGCGTGCGTGCCTCGTGACGGACGCCCAGTACCGCCTCGCTGGCGTGCGAGAACGGCCCGTGCCCCAGGTCGTGCAGCAGCAGCGCCGCGCGCAGCAGCCGGCGCTGCTCGGCGAAGTCGCGCGCGGAGTCGAACGCTTCGGGCGAGTGGTCGCGCAGCGCGTCGAACGCGCGCGTCCCGATCGCGAGCGCCCCCAGCGCGTGCGAGAAGCGCGAATGTTCGGCCGACGGATAGGCCAAGTAAGCCAGGCCGAGCTGTCGCAGCCGGCGCAGCCGCTGAACCACCGGCGTGGCGAGCAAGGCCACCTCGCCGGCGTCGAGCTCGATGAAGCCGTGGACCGGATCGTAGATGCGCTTGGGTCGCATCGGTTGCGGTCTGCACCGCCGGCGCGGGCGGGACCTCTGCCGCCTCAGGGGCGGGCCCGCCTCGCGCGCGCGTCGAACTCAGCGGCCGTGCGTGTCGACGACGGGGTCAAGCGAGAGATCCTCGCGCGCACCGACATCGGTGAGGTGATCGGGGCGTATGTCGCTTTGCGCAAGCGCGGCAACGACTTGGTCGGCCTGTGCCCCTTCCACGGCGAGAAGACACCCTCGTTCCACGTCCACCCCGACCGCGGTTTCTTCAAGTGCTTCGGTTGCGGCGCCGCCGGCGACGCGCTGACCTTCGTGCAGAAGCACGAGAACGTCGACTTTCTCGACGCGCTGCGAATCTTGGGCAAGCGGGTCGGCGTCGAGTTGCAGAACGAGGATCCGCGCGCCGCACGGGCGCGCAGCGAGAAGGAAGCGATCTATCACGCCAACGAGGTCGCCCGGGCGTGGTTCCGCCAGATGCTGCTCGACCCGCGCGAGGGCGCGCAGGCGCGCGCGTACTGCGAGGGGCGCGGTATCAGCGCCGCGACGATCGAGGCGTTCTCGCTCGGCTACGCGCCGGAGCGCTGGGACGGACTGGTCGACGAGCTGCGCCGCAACGGCGTCGACCTGGCCCTGGCGGCGACGGCCGGGCTGCTCAAGCCGAGCCAGCGCGGCGGCTGGTACGACTTCTACCGCGGCCGGCTGATGATCCCGACGCTGGCGACCACCGGCGAGACGATCGCCTTCGGCGGGCGCGCGCTGGGCGACGCCGAGCCGAAGTACCTCAACACCGCGACGACGCCGGTCTACACCAAGGGCCGGCATCTGTTCGCGCTCAACGTCGCGCGGCGCGCCGCCGCGAAAGAGGACGCGGCGCTCGTCGTCGAGGGTTATCTCGATTGCATCGCGTTGCACCAGGCCGGTTTCGCCAACGCCGTGGCCGTGCTCGGAACCGCCTTCACGCCGGAGCAGGCGCGCGAGCTGCACCGGGTCGCGTCGCGCGCGATCCTGTGCTTCGACAGCGACGCCGCCGGGACCGAGGCGGCGCTCAAATCGATCGACGTGCTGAGCGCCGAGGGGATGACGGCACTCTCGGTGCGACTGCCCGAGGGCAAGGATCCCGACGAGTTCGTGCGCCGCAACGGTACCGCGGCGTTCGCCGCGCTGCTGGCGGCGCCGCTGACCGCGACGCAGGTGAAGCTCGACGCGGAGATCGAGCGGCGCGGCTCGCGCACGGAGCGCGGCGCGCTGGCGCGCTGGGCCGAGGAGACGATCCGCCGGCTGACGCCGCAGGTCGAGCAAGATCAGTGGCGCGTCTACGTCGCCGGCCGGCTGGGGCTCGCCCCCGACGACCTGCGCCGGGCACGCCTGATGGTCAACCCGGTGCACTTCGTCCCGCGGGGCGAGTCGGGGCGCGCCTCACGGCACGTGACCCCCGACATGCTCGAGAAGCCGAGCTTCGAGCGCGAGGTGCTGTGCGTCGTCCTGGACGAGCCGTCCCTGCTGGCCGAGTACGCGGAGCGGATCCCGCCCGAGCGCTTCGACCAGCCGCAGCTGCGCCGCGTCTGGGAGCAGCTCTGCCGGCAGGCGGGCTCGCTGGCGCAACCGTCGGACGTCCACGCGCTGTTGGCAGGAGATGAAGACGCGGCGGTGACGCTGGCGTCGGTCTCCGGGATCGTGCGGTTCGCCGACACCGAGGAGCGGCGCGCGAAACTGGACCGCGTCGTCGCGCGCTTCGCGCGGGACGACGCCGAATGCCGCTACCGAGAGGTCGGTGCCCGGATCGATCGCCTCTTCGAGGCGGGAGAGCCGGTTCCGACCGACCTCCGCGCCGAACACGCGGCCTTGGCCGCAGAACTGAAAGGATAACCCCGCGAGAGAAACCGATTCTCTCCCGACTCGAATCGGAAGGAAAGGGGGTGAAGACCAGCATGGCCCGCACGAAGAAACCGACCGCTACCGCCGAAGCGCCCGCCCCGTCCCTGGACGAGCAGATCAAAAAGCTGCTCGAACGAGGGAAGAAGCGCGGCACGCTCACCTATGAGGAAATCAACGCCGTCTTCGACAACGTCGAGGACGTCGCGCCCGAGCGCATGGACGACCTGCTCGAGGAGATCGCCTCATTGGGGATCGAGATCGTCGAAGAGCAGGCCAAGGACGAGAAGCCGGCCGATCGGGAGGAGCCCGAGGAAGCCGCGCTGCCGGCTGGTCTGGCCCTGGACGATCCGGTTCGGATGTACCTCAAGGAGATCGGCCGGGTCCCCTTGCTCTCCATGGACGACGAGCGGCGTCTGGCGATGTCGATCGAGGCCGGAGAGAACGAAGCACTCAAGAACGGCACCGCCGACAACCGGATCATCGTCGAAGGCGAAGAGTCGAAGCGCAAGCTAACCGAAGCCAACCTGCGTCTGGTGGTCTCGATCGCGAAGAAGTACGTCGGCCGCGGGATGCTCTTCCTCGACCTGATCCAGGAGGGGAATCTCGGGCTGATCCGCGCGGTCGAGAAGTTCGACTACCGCAAGGGCTACAAGTTCTCGACCTACGCGACGTGGTGGATTCGCCAGGCGATCACCCGCGCGTTAGCCGATCAGGCGCGCACCATTCGCATCCCGGTGCACATGGTCGAGACGATCAACCGGCTGATCAAGATCAGCCGGCAGCTCTTGCAAGAGCTGGGCCGCGATCCGACGGTCGAAGAGATCGCCAACGAGATGGGGCTCACCCCCGAGAAGGTCCGCGAGGTCATCAAGATCTCGCAGGAGCCGATCTCGCTCGAGACCCCCATCGGCGAAGAAGAAGACTCGCACCTGGGCGACTTCATCGAGGACCAGGAAGCCGTCGCGCCGGCCGAAGCGGCGTCCGTCATGCTGCTCAAAGAGAAGATGCAGGACGTCCTCAAGAACCTCACCGAGCGCGAGCGCAAGGTGCTGGTCCTGCGCTTCGGTCTCGAAGACGGGCACCAGCGCACGCTCGAGGAAGTCGGCCAGGAATTCGGCGTCACCCGCGAGCGCATCCGTCAGATCGAAGCCAAGGCGTTGCGCAAGCTGCGCCACCCCAGCCGCGGCAAAGCCCTCAAGGACTACTGGTCCAACGAGTGAGGCGCCGCGCTACGGCGCGGCAGTCGGGACGGGTGACGCACCGGCTTGGCAGCCGAGTGCGGCGGCGACGACCGTCGGGCTGAGCACCTGCTCGGCGCCGGCGATCCGTGCTTGGTCGAGATCGAGCGCGTGCAGGACGCGATCGTAGGGCGTGTTACCCAGCGTGCTCGACGTCCCCAGCGTGCGCGGATCGAAGGCGGCGACCGCGCCGTACGACGGCAGGCCGGCCGTGTCGAGGAAGTTCGGCGCCGGCGTCGGAGCGCCGACCGCGGGTGCCATCGACGGCCCGACCGCCGACTGCATCTGCTGCGGGAGGTCTTGGCGCATCTGCCCCATCTGCTCGGTCTCGAGCGTCCCGTCGATCAGGTTGAGCGCGTCGTTCTGACGGTCGCGGGCCGCGCGTAACTGCGCGGCGATCTGCGCCGCGAGCTTCTCGTCGTCGCTGGCCGGCGTCTTCGGAAAGCGCTTTTGATCGGCCAGCAACGTGTCGATCGCCGCGACGTTGTGCGCCAGCGCGTGCACGACCTGACCCAAATAGACCCGGTCGAGGTCGAGCGCGGCCGGCGAGGAGGTCGTCGTGTCGTACACCATCTTGGCGAACGCGCGATGTCCGGCGCCGATCAGCGCGTCGTTCTTGATCAGACCGACGACCGAGGGCGCGACGTTGTCGCGCACGGTGTCGCAGAAGCCTTTGCTGTGGGTCGAGCCGATCGTCGGCGGGGGCGTCGCACCGGCGGCGGACGGCACGGACTGCGCGACGGCCGGCCCCGCGGCTGCGCTGAGTGCGACCAGCAACAGCCCGACCGCGCGTGGCGAACGGCTCACATCGAGTCCTCGCCCTTCCCGGCGTTCGGGCTCGGGGTGACGGCGGGGTTCGTGTCGGCGAACTGCCCCAGCGGGTTGGGGACGATCCAGACCGTGACGTCATAGATCGCCTGGTACAAGAACACCGTCGTGACGCTGGCCGCGTCCGGTACGACGCCGAGCTTCACCAAGCCCTCGGGTGTCGGATGCGCCGGATCGCCGACCGTCGCGTAGCGCGTCGCGCCAACCGCTTTGCCGTAGGTGCAGTGCATCGTCGCGTGGTTGCAGGTGACGTAGTGGACGTGGGCGCGGATCGTGAAGAAGCGCTTCGGGTCGATGCCGAACAGCGCGGGCCCATTCGGAGCGTCGGCTTGGCGCACGCTGTAGTCGGCGCCGAGCAGGCCGCCCCGCACGTCGTACCATAGTTGCGCCGGGTGGTCGACGTCGGGCGAGTCCCAGTCGGCGACGTTGACGTAGCTGATCGCGCCCGTCGTGTCCTCGTTGGTGTAGCGCACGTAGCCGGCGGCGACGGCGGCGGCGGGCGTCGGATACAGTCGCGGAAGATCGCGCATGATCGTTACCAGAAACGTCGCCTCGGCGTCGCTGGGGCTGGGCGCGGGGGTCGGCGCGGCGCCGCGTGCGCCGAGCGGCGCGAGCACGAGGGCGAGCGCGAGCAAAACGGATGAACGACGAGCAATCATGCGGGAATCCTTCGCGCCGGCTGGGCGCGGCTCATCGAGGTGCTGTGGTCCCGCCTCCCTGCGGCGTCGGATACGGCGTCGGTTCGGCGGACGCGGTAGCCGGTTCGGCTGCGGGGCTCGGCGAGCCCGTCGCGCTCGGGAGCGGGCTCGGACGCCGGCGCGGGGGGACGGCCGCATGCGCTGGGGCGGTCCGGGCCGGGGTCGGCGTGTAGCTCGTCGCCGGCGGCTCGTTGGAGAGCGGGAACGGGAACGGCGTCAGGATCGAGAGCCGGCTCCCGATCCGTACGACCTGGGCGCGAATCGTCGCCGCGATGAGCGTCCCCACCGCGACCGGCGAGACGATCGGGTGGTCGGGCCGGACCGGCAGCAGCCCGGCGGCGGTCGTGAAGGCGCGTAAGGCGATGACGCGCGGCAGCTTGCCGTCGGGCGACCCGACGGCGCTCAGCAGCAACTCGGCGTGCGTCCCGCTCGCCGCGACGACGGTGCCGTCGAGGACGAGCGGGTCCCGCAGGTGGGCCGGGACGATCGTCCCCTCGCGGGCCCCCTCACCCAGCGTCCCGTCGACGATGAAGACGACGGGGGTTCCGACGGGGAGGGCGACGCGGGTCGACTGCCCGCGCGCCGTCGCCCACAGGGCGCCCAAAAGCAGGAAGGCCGTCGCGATGACGGCCGTCCGGCGGACACCCGGAGCTGAGGTCAGGAGGCCTTCTTCTCCGCTGCGGCGGCTTCGGCGGCGGCCTTCTTACCCTGTTCGATCAGGGCCTTGACCTTCTGGCCGCCCTTTTGGCCGATCGTCTCGTAGAACTCCGGGCCGTAGCGATCGCGGGTGGCCTCGCCGCCCTTCTTGCCGCCCTTCTTGCCGATGGCTTCGTAGAAGGCGTGACCGTGGGCTTTCTTGGTGGCCTGACCGCCCTTGCGACCGATCATCTCGTAGAACTCGGGACCGTACTTTTTCTTAACGGTCTCGCCGCCTTTTTGACCGGCTTCGCGGACAGACATACCGCTGCTGGACTTCCGTTCGGGGGTGGACATTAGTGGGGGTGAACCTCGTGGGTGTTAAGCGACCTAGCTCAGTAGTAGAAGCGAACCTTATGAGAGTTGTCGGCCGGAAGGCCTTAAGAAAACAGGTTCGGAGGACGGTACTCGCTGCGCTGGCCGCGGTTGCGCTGGGGACCGTCCTCGCGCCGGTCGCGGCGGCTCCCGGGGAGCAGCCTGGCTATCGGCGCCTGGTGGGGTTCGAAAGTACCCGGACGTATTCGGACGACCTGGCCGCGGCGCTGACGTCCGGAGACGTCCGCATCGCGGGTCGGGCAGCGCTCGCGCTGGGGAGAACCCAGGACCCGCGAGCGGCCGGGTTCCTAGTTAACGCGACCAGCGCCAAAGACGTTCCCATTCGGGCCCTTGCGGTCTACGGATACGGCCTTTTGGCCGTCGCCGTCCCGGTCGGGACCGGGCCGATCGCGCGTGCCCTGCGGGACCCGGCCGGCGCCGTTCGGGTCGCGGCGGCCGACGCCGCCTGGCGGGCGAAGGTCGCCGGTCGGCCGGGGAGCGTCGCCTTGCTGCGTCCGTTGCTGACCTTGGTGCGGACGGATCCGGATCCGATCGTCCGTGCGCGCGCCGCGACGGCGCTCTCCGGTTGGCGCGAAGGGCCCGACGGAATCGGAATCGCCGACGAACTGCAGCGCGCGTTTCACTGGGAACATGATCCCAATGTCCGCTGGGTTGAGGCTTGGACGCTCCGCCGAGCTTATGCGGTGACCACCGCCCCGGCGACCGTCCGAGCCGGGCTGCGCGATCCCGACGAACTCGTCCGCATCCAGTTCGCCGATCTCGAGGGCCGGCGTCGCGACCGCGACGGCAGCGCATGGCTGACGCCGCTGCTGCACGATCCTTCTTGGCGAGTCGCCGAGCAAGCGTCGGAGAGCCTGCGCCTGCTGCGCGGCGAGCCGCGCACCGCGCATCTGCAGGCGATCCCCGACGGGATCGTCACCCCGTCGCCGGCGCCCGAGAACACCGAGGCGCCGTTGCCGCGCCCGAGCGATCTGGGGCCGCCGCGCGCACCGGTCGCGGCCGACGCGCGGCTCGACTTGCCGCTGTTGCCGGCGACGAGCGCCGGGATGGACGGCCCGATGCCCGGACCGCACCCGCGCGTGCGTATCGGGACGACCGAAGGGACGATCGTCGTGCTGCTCTATCCCGAGTGGGCGCCGCTGACGGTCGCCAACTTTTTGAACTTGGTCGACCGCGGGTATTACGACGGGTTGCGCTGGTTTCGCATCGTCCCCGATTTCGTCGTGCAGACCGGCGACCCGACCAACACCGGCGACGGCGACGCGGGCTACACGATCCCGGCCGAAGAGAATCCGCTCCCGCAGCGCTCCGGCGTCATCTCGATGGGGCTCGACTACACCAGCGGCGCGCATCCCGCGCCCAAACGCGACTCGGCCGGAACGCAATTCTACATCACGCTCTCACCGCAGCTGCACCTCGACCGTGACTTCACCGTCTTCGGCCAGGTCGAGAGCGGCTTCGCGACGCTGGGCCGCCTGATCGAGACCGATCGCATGACCCGCGTCGAACGTCTCCCCGATGAGTGGGTGGGTTCGGCGCTCTGAACGAGCCCCGAACCCATCGCGGTCCTCGCTTCGCTGCGGTCCGCCTAACGTGCGAGCAGCGAGCGCAGCGCGAAGAGTGCGTTCTCGGGGCGTTCGCTGATGCGGCGATAGAAATACCCGGCCCAGTGCGTTCCGTAGGGGACGTAGATGCGCAGCCGCCAGCCTTCGGCGACTAGCCGGCGCTGCAGCTCGGGCCGCACGCCGTAGAGCATCTGAAACTCGAAGCGCTCCGGGCCGATCCCGCGCTCGCGCGTAAACCGCTGCACGGCGCGGATGAGCCGTCCGTCGTGCGTGGCGATGGCGGGATAGACGCCGCGCTCGAGCAGGCTCTCCGCGGCCCGCAGGTAGGCGCGACGGATCGTCGGCATGTCCCCATAGGCGACGGAGCGCGGCTCGTGATAGGCGCCTTTGCACAGCCGCACTCGCATCCCCAGCGCGATCGCCCGCTCGACGTCGGCCGGCGTGCGGCGCAGGTACGCTTGCAGCACCGGGCCGACGGCCGGGTTCTCCGCAAAAGCTCGTTCGCAGAGGCGCAAGGTCTCCTCGACGACCGCGCTCCCTTCCATGTCGATCCGCACGAACGGGTCGCGGTTGGCCGCCGCCGCGGCGCGGATCGCGCGCAGGTTGGCGAGCGCCACGTCCCCATCGAGCAGGAGCCCGATCGCACTGAGCTTGACCGAGACGTTGGTAGTGACGCCGCGCACCCGTATCGCCGCCAGCAGGCTCAGGTAGGCGTCGCGCGTCCGCTCGGCCTCGGCCAGGGAAACGACGTCTTCTCCCAGGAAGTCGAGAGTCGCGGTCATCCCGGCTGCGTTGAGGCTGGCAACGACGTCCAGTGCTTCCTCGGCGAGTTCACCGGCGATGAAGCGCTTGGCTAAGAAGAAGAACCGCTGCTGGAATGCCGGGGTCTGGATGACGTCGAGGACTGCCACGAGCGGTCGCCTTCGGGCAGGCGAGGGTTGCTCCCTCGGGTACCACGACGGCGCGCGGAGCAGTCTCTTTTCACGAGTTTTGCAATTGGTGGATAGGCCACCGGGTAGGTCGGCGGGAAACGTCGCACATGGCGTGGCGCGTCCTGGTCGCCGACGACGACCCGGAGATATGTACTTTGATCAAAACGATCCTCGGGAAGGGACCGTACGACATCACGCTCTGCCAAGATGCGGAGAGCGCGTTAGTCCATATCCAACGCGAAGAACCGTACGATATCCTGATCAGCGACTTCATGTTGCCGGGCATCTCGGGGATCGAGCTGATCACGCAGGTCCGCCAAAACGCCGCGACCGCACGGATGCCGATCGTCATGATCAGCGGCCACAGCAACTACGCGATGGATGCGCGCGCGAAGACGGCCGGCGCCAACGCCTTTCTGAACAAACCCTTTACCCTCTCGCAACTGCGAACGACCGTCCACCAGCTCCTGACCGACCCGCTCCACTCGGTCCTCGGCGCTTAACTATTTCTGAACCACCGTGACGGTGGCGGCGTTCGCGAAGAGCGTCGTGATCGCGTTCTCGCTGGGACTCGACGTCTTCGCGGTCTCGGTCGGCGTCGGGATGCGCGGCGGGACGCCGGCGGCGAAGTTCCGCATCGGCGCGGCGTTCGCGACCGCCGAGGTCTCGATGACGCTGATCGGCGTCGGCCTGGGGCGGTTGGCCGGCCAGTTCCTCGGCCAGAGCGCGGCGTACCTCGGCTTCGCGGCCCTGGTCGGGGTCGGCAGCTACATGATCTACGAGGCCCGCCGCGGCACCGAGCCGGGCGGCAGCTTCGACCTCTCGCGCGGTTGGGGGCTGCTGCTGGGCGCGCTCTCGATCAGTTTGGATTCGCTGGGGATCGGCTTCTCGATCCTCTACATCGGCGTCCCGCTCGGCGTCAGCCTGGTCTGCATCGCGGTGGCGTCGGTTCTCTCGACGACGTTGGGGCTCGCGCTCGGCCGGCGGATCGGTGCGATCGGCGAGGAGACCGCGGCGCTGTGGTCCGGGATCCTCTTGGTCCTCACCGGCCTGACCTTCAGCGCGCTCAAACTGCTGCACGCCGGCGGGTGAGCCGCGCTACGCGGTCTGCCGGCTCGGTTCGACGGCGTCCTCGGCGCTGAGGTCGGCCAGCACCTGTTTCGCCGCGGTCAGAAAGCGACGACCGTCCTTGTACGCGCGGGCAACCAGCATCGCACCCTCGAGCGCGCCCACGACGATGCGGGCGCGTTGCTTCGGCGATCCGCGATAGGCGAACTCGCCGGCACGACGGCCGTCCTCGAGCGCGGTCGCGAGCCACACCTCGTTCGCGTCGAAGAACAGCCGCAGTTCGTCCTGCATCGGGCCGGGGAGCGTATCGTACTCGGCGGCGAGCATGCCGCACAAGCACATCCGGTCGTTGCGCAT
>JBEKLD010000002.1:0-71087 GCA_050010375.1 Vulcanimicrobiaceae bacterium | reverse complement strand
CTTCTTCGCGACCAGGCGCTCCATCAATTCATCGAAGGTCGCACGCTCGTTATACACGGGAACGACCACGGAGAGCCGGTGCCGGTCGATGACCTCGCCACGCGTCGCCACCAGCGTAATCCGCTCATCGAGCACGCTGGCACGCGTCTGTGCCCGCACGGCGAATGCCCGCAATCCAACCAGACCGAGCACGCCGGCCATCGCGCGGACGCGCAACGAGCCGGGCCGGGCCGCACCGTCCGTATAGATCGTCGGATTGCGAAAGCCGTGACGCACGAGCAGCGATTGGGCGGTGTCGACGGAGTAGAAGGTCGATGCGCCCGTGCGGAACCCTCGCCACGACGCCCGCGCGTAGCGCGCCGCCGAGCTGCCGACGGAGGGCATGCTGAAGGATGCCGTCGCGCCGGGCTGCAACACCGCCCGAACGCGATCGAGAAAGGTCGCCGCGTCGTCGACGCGATCGAGCGCGTCGATCGAGACGGCGGCGTCGTACGGCGGGTCCGGTGCGCCGCGGAAGATGAAATCGTCGACTGCGACGATGTCCGCCCCCTCGACGCGGCCGTACGCGCCCGGCGGCACCACGCCGAGCACGGTGCGGGGCGTGTGTCCCAGGACTCGCGCGAGGTGCGAGATGTGCTCCCGAACTCGCTCGCTATAATCCGCACGTTGCGGCGCCGCCGAGATGCGCCGTTCGCGCAGGAAGAGGAGCCCACAGTCCGTGCACCGAGAGACGTGGTCGGCATCGACCCGAAATTCGTATTCGAGATGCTGTGACTCACACGACGGGCAGCTCTCCACACTGGTGGGCGTGCTCGCAGGGTTCCGGTGCATGACCCCATAAGGTGGTTTTCGTCGCCCAAAAGTCCTTCCGACGCCGGCCTTCCTTGCGTCGCGTGGAGTGGCCAGTTGCAGTTACGACGAAAGCGTATCGTCATTACCGGAGGGTCGAGCGGAATCGGAGCCGAGCTGGCACGCCAAGTGGCGCGGCTCGGCAACACCGTGGTCTTGGTCGCCAGCGACCAAGAGCGACTGGCAGCGACCGCGCAAGGCCTGCGCGGTGACGGTGCATCGGTCGAGACGCAACAGTGCGACCTCGGTGACCCGGCGCAACTCGACGCGCTGGCCGCGGTTCTTCTCGCGACGGGCCCGGTGGACGTGCTCGTCAACAACGCGGGATACGGCGTCTACCGTACCTTCGAGTCCGAGGACCCGACCGAGATCGACCGCCTGCTCGACGTGAATCTGACCGCGCACGTGCGGTTAACGAAGCGCCTCCTCGCTCCGATGGTGCAGCGCCGTGCTGGGGCGATCTGCTTCGTCGCGTCGCTCGCCGGGCGGATCCCCATCACGCCGAATGCGACCTACTGCGCGGCCAAGCACGGCATGTTCGGGCTGGCCGAGGCGCTCCGCTACGAGCTCCGGCGCTTCGACATCGAGGTCACGACCGTGTGTCCCGGCCGCGTCGATACGCCATTCTTCGATCATCCGACGTTCCGGGAACGGAAGCTGGGACCGGAGAACCGATCGGCAGTCCCGGTCGACCGCGTGGCCGCGGCGACGATCGATGCAATCGAGCGAGCACGCTCCGTCACGTACATTCCAGCCTCGCTCGGGGTTGCAGCCTGGGCCTACGAGGCGTTCCCGGCGCTGACTCGGCCCCTCTACTCCATGCTTATGAAATCTCGTATCGAACGGATCTATGCCGATGGCGATCACTGAGCTCACCACCAGGACGACGGTCGCGTGCCCGATCTGCGGCGTTCCCGCCAAGGTCGCGCAACGCGTGCCGCCGGCGGTGTACTACGGATGCCCGGTCTGTGAGACGCTCTTCCAGCACCCGATGCCGACGATCGACCAGATGCGTTCGTACGTCGAGGCCGAGTATGCTCGCGGCGTCTACAACAGCTACGTCGCGGCATCGGACTTGAAGGCACTGACGTTCGCGACGCGTGCGCAGCGCATCGCGAAGCGGGTGAACGGTGGCCGTCTGTTGGACGTCGGCGCATCGGCAGGATTCTTCGTCGAGCAGGCGCTGCTGGTCGGATTCGACGCGTACGGCGTGGAGCTCTCGAGCGAAGCCGTGGCGAGCGCGGCGGCACCGATCCGGGAGCGCCTCACCGTCGGCGACGTGAACGCGCTCGCGCTCGAGGAGACGACGCCTTTCGACGTCGTCACGGCGTTCGATCTGATCGAGCACGTCTTCGACCCGATCGCCTTTCTCGCTGAAGTACGCCGCGTCGCGCGGCCCGGTGCGTTGCTGGTAATCACGACCCCGGACGTCGGCCACCTCTTGCGCTACGTGCTGGGGGCCCGTTGGCCGATGTTCCAGCCGATGCAGCACACGGTGCTCTTCTCGCGCCGTGGCCTGCGGCTCGCGCTCACCCAAGCCGGCTACATCGACGTGGAGATCGGTCCGGCAACGAAGACCTTGACCGCCGACTATCTGGCCGGACAAGTCGACATGTATCTCCCCGCTGCCGTCAAGGCCTATCGTGCGGCGTCGAAAGCGCTCCCCGCGAAGCTCCGGACCGCCCCGGTGAACGTCAACATCGGCGAGCTGATGGCGTTCGCCCGCGTCCCGCTCGGCCGGTAACGGACCTCCTCTCTGGGACGGGCTGGTCGGCCAGGCATCGGCTGCAGGGCCGGCCGGCGAGATGGGTAAGGACGCTACCATCGGGGGGCAATGCGATCGTTCACCGCCCCGAGCCCGTGCATTCGAGCGCCGCGGAGGCAGCATGAGACAGACCGGTATCGTCGGGACCTACGTGCTCCTCGGCGCGTTGCTCTTGCTCCCCGCGTGCAGCGGTCGGAGTGGCGGCGCCGGCGCCGTCCCGACCGGCCCATCCTCCGCCCTCGCGGCGATGCGCGAATTCCCGCAGTCGGTCAACCCGGGCTCGATCCATCCGCCGCCGATGATCCAGACGGCGATCCAGCCGGCCTCGGCGATGACGTCGACCCGCCGCCCGCAGAGCGCGACCGAGCCGCCGGGCTGGACGCAGATCCAAGGCGGCGGCATCTTCGTCGCAGCGGCTCCCGGCGGCTCGTTCTGGGTCCTCTCGAGCGTGGGGAGCGGACCGGACCGCGCGATTTGGCACTACCAAAACGGCACCTGGACGAACATCCCCGGCGCCGCGATGCGCATGGCGGTCGCCCCGACCGGTGCGCTCTGGGTCGTCAACTCCGCCGGCGGCATCTACGAGTACTACAACGGCGCGTGGACGGCCGTCGCCGGCGGCGCGAGCGACATCACGGTCGCCTCCGACAATTCGGTCTACATCATCTCAAACCAAATGAGCACGTACGGCGGCGCGATCTACCACTACGTGGGCGGGACCTGGGTGCAACTGCCCGGCGCCGCCGTGCGGATCGCGGCATCGTGGGACCTGGGCAGCTACCCCGGCGGCATCGTGCCGGGCGGCTTCTGGGTCGTCAACTCGGTCTATGCGATCTACTACTACAACCCCTCGACCGGCTTCCAAAATATCCCCGGCGGGGTGGTGCAGATCTCACCGACGCACACCGGCGGACTCTACGCGCTCGGCTATCAGGCCCAGGGCGGCAACTATCCCATCTACTATGACAACTTGAACGGCACGTGGACCGCAGAGGCGGGCGCCGCCAACAGCATCTCGACCGACGGCATCCACGTCTACGTGACCAATTCCGCCGGCGGCATCTACTCCGCGTCGGTCAGCCAAGTCCCGGCCGGAACCGCCTTGACCGGTCCCGCCTACATGCCGTGCTCCGGCTGCTACGGCGGCTGGGGACCCCCGTCGGTCGCGAGCGCCCTGGACTTCCCGGTGCAAAGCGGATACGACGGTACCGGCTACACCGTCGCGATCGTCATCGACTCGGACGTCACCTGGAGCGACATCACGACCTACTTGAGCTACTTCGACATCCCGTCGACGCCGCGCGTGCTCGATTACGCGTTGATCGCCGGCGCTTCAACCACCCCGGGGAGCGATGTCAGTGAAGCGACGCTCGATATCGAGACGATCGCCGGCCTCGCACCCGGCGCGAACGTCGTGCTCTACGTCATACCCTCGCTCAGCAGCCAGTACATTACGGACGCCTACGAGCAGATCGTCTCGTACAATCAGGCTTCGATCGTCAGCTCTTCCTTCGGGGGTTGCGAGTCTCCCGGCTCGAGCTCGCAGAATGGCGAGAGCACGATCTTCGCGCAAGGGGCGAGCCAACAGATCGCGTTCGTCGCCGCCTCGGGCGACCAGGGGAACGAGTGCTACGTGGGTCCGAGCACGTACCAGGTCGGCGTCGGCTACCCCGCCAGCGACCCAAACGTCATCGGCGTCGGAGGGACGGAGACGTACCGCCCCAACGGGAACACGTTGACGAACACGGTCGCGTGGAACGACACCTTCACCTCAAACAGCTCCCAAGAGGCGAGTGGCGGCGGCGTCTCAGCCTCCTTCGCGTTGCCGTCGTATCAGCAAGGCGTCGCCGGCGAAGCCTCGACGTCGTACCGCAACGTGCCGGACGTCGCACTGCCCGCGGTCTACGACGGTATCTACCTGAGCGCGGCCTGGGGAATAGAGAATGGGACCTCCTGGGCCACTCCGCAGTTTGCAGCGATGCTCGCGGAAGTCTACGAGTATTGCGGCACCTCCTTCACGACGCCCGCGTCGCTGCCGTACTACGCGCTGTCCAAGGCCAGCGGTGACTTCGTCGACATCACCAGCGGCAACAATCAATACGGCAGTACGACGCCGTACTACAGCGCGCACACCGGCTACGACAACGCGAGCGGCATCGGCGTGCCGCTGGGCATGCCGCTCGCCGAGACGCTCTGCCCCAATCGCGTTCCGGCAGCGGCGATCCACCGGCGACTGGCCTCGAGTGCCACCGCCGCGCATGGGCCGGCCGTGCCGACGAGCGCAGCCGTCGTACCGCAGGTGCGGGACGTCGTCGATCAGGGCCGGCGCGCCGCGAGCACGCAGACGCGCATTCAGCTCGTCCTGCGCCCGACGCCGACGGTAGCCGACGACGAGCAGACGGTCATCGGCGTTCTGGGCGCGGCGGGCTTCACGATCGTGAAGACCTTCAGCAACCATCTCGTCGTCGACGCCGTCGGCCGCAGCGATGCCGTCGAGGGGCTCTTCCAGACGCAGATGCACGACGTCACGCAAGGCCGCTTCGGCGCGCGGTACATGCCGGTAACGGCGGCCGTGATCCCCCCGTCACTCGCGCCGTACATCGCCGGCATGAGCCTCGACGACGTCGTCACCATGACGGCCGGACCTCATCTCAGCTCGTCGATACGACGGTAGTCCCCTGGTTGTCGAAATCGACCCGGACTTCGGGCAGGCCGCTGTCGCGCATCGCGTGGCGCAGCCGCGTCTTGTCCTCGGTGTAGAACAGCAGAAAGCCTCCGCCCCCGGCACCGATCAGCTTCCCGCCGAGCGCGCCGTTCGCTCGCGCGACCTGATACCAGTGGTCGATCCGCTCGTTCGTCATCCCGGTCGACCGGCGGCGCTTGCGCTCCCAGTGTTCGTGCATGATCTCCGCAAACCGGTGTAGGTCACCGCTTTCCAGCGCTGCCAAGCTCTCTTTGCCGAGCTCCTTGACGCGGTGGAGCTCTTCGATCATCCCGCGGTCGCTCTTCTTCGTCCGGTCGTCTTGGTCTTTGAGAATCTCGGAAGCCGAGCGCGTGTAGCCGGTGAAGAACAGCATGATGTTGTCCTGCAGGTTCGCCCGCGTCTCCGCATTGAGCCGCGCCGGCACGACGTCGACCGCGCCATTGGGCTGGAACGTCATCGCCGTGATGCCGCCGTAGGCCGCGATGTACTGATCCTGTTTGCCGATCGGTTCGCCGAGCACGTCGATCTCGAGGTGACACGCTTCCTCGGCCAACCGGGCCTTGGTCACGATCTCATGGTTCATCGCGTGCAGCGCGCCGAGCAGCGCGGTGGTAAAGCTGCCCGACGAACCCAAGCCCGAGCCTGCGGGGATGTCCGACATGCTCGCGATCTCGAGCGACGTACACGGCGTTCCGGTCAAGCGCAGCGCCTCACGGATGATCGGGTGGGCTATCTCGTCGATCGTGTGTACTCGCTCCATCTGCGAATACTTGATGATGCACTCGTCGACGAACGTGCGGTGGAGCGTGATGTAGACATAGCGATTGATCGCGGCTGCGACGAGGAATCCGCCGTGCTCCTCGTAGTACGACGGCAGGTCGGTTCCTCCGCCACCCAGCGAGATCCGAAGCGGCGATCGCGTGATGATCACGAGTTGCTCCGCTCCATCGCGTACAGGCGCTCGACGATCGTAAGCGCGGCGGCAGCGTCTTCGAACCCCGGCGCCGGTGCCCGGTCGAGCCGGATGTCCTCGAGAAACGCGGCGTACTCTGCCTCCCACGAGTCATCCGCCATCGGGTACTCGTAGATCGTGGTCGGTGGCGGTCCGAGCTCGGGCGTCATCGCGTAGTGCGCGAGCCGCTCCAAGCCGTAGCTGCCGCCCAGGCCGGTGATCTCGAGCTTCCCGGTGCGACCGAAGATCTCAAACGAGAACAGGTTCTTCCACTCGGTCCACGACGCGTGGAGCATCGCGACCTGGTCCGTCTGGGTGCGCAGGAGGAAGAACGCGTTGTCTTCGACGGGCGATTCCCAGAAGTAGCGCGGCGCGGCACCCGCGACGACCGAGAAGTCGCCCAGGAACCAGCGCGCGAGATCGACCAGATGCATCCCTTGATCGATCGCCTCGCCGCCGCCGGAGATCTCGGGTACGAAGCGCCATTCCTTTTCATAGCCGAGCCGGCCACCGTGTCCATAGCGCCCCCGCACGTGCGTCAGCGCACCCAGCGCGCCCGCATCGACGATCTCGCGCGCTCGGCGAAACGCGCGGTGGTAGCGATGATTGAACCCGACCCGGACCTTGGCGCCGGTCCGTGCGACGGCGTCGCGCACGGCACTCAGCTCGGCAGCCTTGCGCGCGGCGGGCTTCTCGACCAGGACGTCCTTCCCGTTCGCGGCCGCGCGCGCGGTGATCTCGGCCAGCGCGTCGTGCGAGGTGGCGACGATCACGACATCAACGTCGCGGCGCGCCACGACCGAGAGCCAGTCCGTCGTTCCTTCCGCGCCGTATGGCGACGCTAACCGCGCCGCGCGTTCGAGGTCGGCGTCGCACGCGACGACCAGCGAGCCCGGCGCGAGCACGCGAGCGCGCTTGTTTCCGATCAGACCGCAGCCGACGATCGCAACCCGTGGGTTCACCACGACCACCCGCGATCTTCCGGTACGATGCGGCGCAAGGTGTAGACGTCACCGTCGAGGCGTCCCTTCTCCTCGCTGAACCGGCGCCAGGGATCCCACGGCGCGGAGATCAGCTTCCCGGTGATGCCGTCCGCCGCGCGAGAGGCAAGGAAGACGCACAACTCGGCCCCGATCGCGAGCGGTGTCCCGCCGCTCTCACGCTGCTTGAGGGCGGCGCGATAGAACTCCGCACCGACGACCCCGGGGCCGGCGTCGAGAACCTCGCCCAGCAAGCGCGTGTTGAGCGCCCCGGGGGCGATCATGTTGACGTCGATACCCGCGTCGTGCAGCTCTTCCGCTAAGGTCTCGCCGAAGCGCACCACGCCGGCCTTCGAGGTCGCGTACGCGCTGATGAAGGGCAGTGGCTTCGTCGCCCCGCCGCCCGAGAGGATGACGATCTTGCCGCGCTCGCTGGCACGCAACGCCGGGAGCGCACGCCGGGTGGTGTACACGACGCCCAACAAGTTGATCCGGATCGCGTCGACCCAGGCCTGCCAGTCGACGTCCTCGATGGCGCCTTTGGGGCCGTACACGCCCGCGTTCGCGACCAGCACGTCCAAACCGCCGAAGGCGGCGACCACGTCGTCGAGCAGCATCTCGACATCGCGCTCGCTGCCCACGTCGGCGACCTGCGCGTGGACCCGCACGGCGGGATAGCGTTCGCGCAAGCCGGCTGCGGCGCTCTGCAGCGCGTCCTGCGAGCGCGCGCAGATCGCGACATCGGCTCCGGCGGCGGCAAAGGCGTCCGCGATCGCCAGGCCGATCCCTTGCGAGGCTCCGGTAACGAGCACGCGCTGACTCACGGCGCGTCGACCGCCGCCGGCGAGCGACCGAAGCCCAGATAGCGCACGCCGCTCGCGCCCTTCAGACGATCCTCGAGGAATCGGGCCGGGTCGATGACGACCGGCCGCCGCATCTGCTCGAACAGGGCGCTGGGAAGCTCTCGGAATTCGGGCCACGCCGTCGCGATCACCGCGCCGTCAGCCTGGCGGAGCGCTTCTTCCGCCGAGCCGACGGTCCGCGCGTTGGGTGCCAGCCGCGCGTCGCCGGCCGGGATGGCAGGATCGTACGCGACGACCTCGGTGCCGCGCTCGTGCAACCGCCGCGCGAGGGCGACGGCGCCCGACGCTCGCAGGGTGTCGGTTCCCGGCTTGTAGACGAGTCCGAGAATCGCGATGCGCGGCGCGACGACCCCCTGGGTGACCTCGCCGACGCGTTGGGCGGTCCAGTCGCGATGCTGCTCGTTGCTCGCCGCCGTCGCCCGAAGTTGGGTCAGGGCGAGCTTCTCACGATCGCCCAGCGCCGCGAGAAAGGCCAGGTCGCGCGCGAGCGTCCCGCCCGCGAACGCTTCCCCGGCACGAACGTAGGCCTTGGGTCCGATGCGCACGTCGCTCTTGAGCCCACGTTCGACTTCGCGCGCATCGGCGCCGACGCGCTCGCACACCGCGGCCAATTCGTTCGCGAATGCCACCGACGTTGCCAGGAACGCGTTGATCGCGTGCTTGGTCATCTCCGCCGATTCCACGCTCATCCACACCAGCGGCGCCAAAGACCCGATGGCGCGGTCGATCGTGCTCCGCGCCTGGGCGTCGCGGACGCCGACGACGAAGCGGTCGGGTGCTCGGAAATACGCGATCGCCGAGCCGAGCCGCAGATTCTCCGGGATCGCCGCGAACCGAAAACGATCGGTGCCGGTCCGGCGTTCGAGTTCGGCGATGCTTCCGACCGGCAATTGCGATGACACCGCGACCGTCGCTGCCCCGCCGAATGCGGCGAGGAAGCGCTGCGCGCGCTCGATCACCGATGCGACGTCGGGGCGATCCTGGTCGTCGACCGGCGTATCGTAGCAGATCCAGATGAGCTCGGCGCCGGTCGCATCCGCCGCCGCGGTGCCGAAGCGCAGGCGTCCGTCGCTGCGTTGCGCGGCGATCAGCTCTGCCAGACCCGGCTCGTCGACCGGCAATCCGCCGGCCTCGATCTGGGCGACGATCGGCGGCTCGTCGATCGCGACGACGTCGTGTCCTTCGGCGGCGAGCGCGGCCGCCGTGACGACCCCCAAGTGCCACAAACCGACGACCGCGATCTTCATTCGCCCGTCTCCACCAGCCACTCGACGGTGCGTACGACGGCCTCTCGGATCGTCATCGTCGGTTTCCACCCGAGCCCACGGATACGCGCGCAGTCGAGGAAGATAAAGGGATTGTCGCCGATCCACCCGCGCTCTCCCCCGGAGTAGGTGAGCGCCGGCGAGACTCCCATCGCCTCGCAGATCCAGCCGATCGAGTCGACCACGCGACAGTACTCGTCGGTCCCAAGATTGAAGACGTTGACCTTCCCGGTCGGCGCGTGCAGGGCGGTCAACATCGCCTCGATGCAGTCGCCGACGTAGAGGTACGACTTCCGTTGGAGCCCGTCTCCGAGCACGTGCAGTCGATCGGGATGCTCGCGCAATTGGCGGACGAAGTCGACGACGTGACCGTGCGTGTACCGTTCGCCCAACAACGAGACGAACCGGAAGATCGTCGCGCGGATGCCGAAGCCCTCCGCGTATGCTTGGATGAATCCTTCGGCGGCGACTTTCGACGCGCCGTAGAGCGAGGTCTGGATCGGCATCGGGGCATCTTCCGGGGTGGGGAAGACCGCCGCCTCGCCGTACACCGAGCCGGTCGAAGAGAACAGGAAGTCACGCACGCCGTTGCGCCGTGCCGCCTCCAGCACATTCACCGTGACGATCGTGTTCTGCTCGAGGTCCCGGGTCGGGTGTTCCGTCCCGTAGCGCACATCCGCATTGGCGGAAAAGTGAAAGATCGCGTCGGCGCCGCGCGAGGCACGGAGCGAAAGTTGCGGTTCACGGAGATCGCCGCGGATGAGCTCGAAGCCGGGCAGCGCGCGCGCACGCTCGATGAAAGCCTCCCGGCCGGTAGAGAAGTCGTCGATACCGGTGACCGCATGTCCATCGGCCAGCAGCCGATCCACGAGCGTGCTAGCAACGAATCCGGCGCAGCCGGTGACGACGTATCTCATCGTGTGAGGAGCTGGCCCGCAATCCCATTCATCTGAGCATGCCTAGTGTCACCGTCGGCGGCCCGAATTCCTTGTCGCGGGTCGCGCGGGAACCTCGACTGGGCGCGTGTAACGGGGGCGACATGCTACCGGTAGCGATCCTTTGCGGCGGCAAGGGAACCCGCGTCGCGGACATCGCTGGAGACCTTCCCAAAGCACTGCTTCCGGTCGCCGGCGAACCATTTCTCGCCCACCAACTCCGTTGGCTTCGGCGGGCGGGTGCGACGAACGTCGTTCTGCTCACCGGCTATCGCGGCGAGGCGATCCGCGACTACGTGCAAGACGGTGCTGCGTTCGACCTCGTGGCGCGGCACAGCGATGACGGCCCCGTGCAGCGCGGCACCGCCGGCGCCCTGAAGCAGGCGTTGCCGCTGCTCGGCGACTCCTTCTTGACGGTCTACGGAGACGCGCTGCTCAGCGCCGATCTGATCGCGGTAGCGGCGGCGCTGGCGACGCCGTACGAAGGCGTCATGACCGTCTTCCGCAACGAAGACCGCGGCATGCGCAGTAACGTCACCGTCGACGGAACGCGGGTCCAGGCCTACGACAAGCGGGCCGCGGCGGGGACGATGACGCACATCGACTACGGAATCAACGCGTTTCGTGCCGCCATTTTCGCCGACGTCGCCGACGATCGGCCCGTCGATCTGGCCGAGGTGCACGGGGCGATGATCGCACGACGCACGTTGCGGGCGTTTCCGGTCGCCGAGCGATGGTACGAAATCGGCACGCCGGAGGGCCTCGCCGAGACGGAGCGGTTCATCCTGGGCCGCTCGAAGGGCGAGCGGGCCACCCCGTAACGTTTGCGCCCCGGTGCAGGACGGGGATCGCCGTCCCGTAGAGCGATGCCAACAGGACCAGCGTGTGACCCGCCAGCAGGACGCCGACCACCGCCTGGAGGGACGGGTGCCAGAGGGAGAGCGTCACGATCTCGATACACGCGGCCACGAACATCGCCGGCACGAAGGCGTACTGGTGCAGCCCGAAGTTGTACGCCGCGATGACCGTCGCGATCGACAGCGCCCCGCTGGCGAGGACGTACGGGAGGACGAGTGGGGCAGCCGCTCCGAACGCCCGGCCGGCGACCAGGGTGACGACGAAATGCGGCGCGACGAAGCCGCACAGCGCCGCGAAGGCGACGAGTGCCGCCGCCAGGCCGACCGCCCCCACCAGCAGCGGCAGGGCTGAACGCCCGCCTGCCACACGCGCCGTCGCCTTGGGCAACACGATCGTCGGGATGAACAAGGATGCGGCGATCACTGCCCGCCCGACCAGTGCGGCCGCCGCGTACAGACCCGCCGAGCGTGCATCGAAGACGTGCTTCACCAGCGGGACGTCGTAGAAGGTCAGCACGGTGAGGGTGCACTGACCCAGTCCCACACCGGTCACGACGCGCATCAGCGTCGAACGATCGAGTGGGACGCGCGCGCGCTCCGGTCCGAACCGGCGCCGAAAGACCAGCAGATTGTAGCCGGCGGCGAGCACGATCCCGACCGCGCTGCCGACCAAGGCGCCCGTCGCGCCCCAGCCGACGACCAAGCTGACGCCGAGCGCGACGCGCGCGATCGCCTCGAGCGCGAGCGAGGCGGAGAATTGCCCGAACAGATGTGCCCCTTGCAAGATCCCGCGCTGGACGTAGGTCACGAAGAAGGCGGCGAGGGCGAACGCCGTCGCGACGACCGGCGCGGCGTCGCTGAGCTTGAAGAACGCGGCGATGGGGGTTCGCGCGACGACGGCGATCAGCACGACGAGAACGCCGGCGAGCGCCGTCACCAGGGTCACGACGTCGGCGAGCCGTCGGAGCGCGGCCCGGTTCCCCGCCGCGTCCAAGTCGGCGGCCAACTTGGCGACGATCAACTGCCCGACGTTGGCGGGCGCCCCGAGCACGAGCAGAGCCGAGGCCAGCGCGGTGACCTCGCCGTAGACGACGACGCCGGCGACCCGTCCGACCAGCATATAGTAGAGGTAGTTGAAGGCGTTGGCGGCGACGACGCCGCCGAACACGATCGCGCCATGATGCAGCAGGTCGCTCTGCCGAACGCGTGCGATCACAGCCGCAACCCGAAATGCTCGGCGTCAACGTTCCCGCTCTTGCTCCTAGGGCTCGCACCACGCGAGTCGAACACGTCGTCGATGGCGGCCCGGACGCGGTTCAGATGAAGCCGAGTGGCTGGAGCTTGCGCGCAGAGATCGCGAAGTTGCAGTGGTACCACCGCCTGCGGATCGGTGACGAGCTGACGCCGGGTCCGCGAGACGTGGACGAACTCTGCCGGTTTCTGCGGCTGCCGGATGACCTGCGTGGGCGACGCGTGCTGGACGTCGGGACGTTCGACGGGGGGCTCGCGTTCGCGTGCGAGGCGCGCGGCGCCGACGAGGTCGTTGCCCTCGACGTCGTCGAGCACGCGACGTTCACCTTCGCGCGCGCCGCGCTCGGCTCTCATATCCGCTTCGAGCACGGCAATGCGTACGACCTCGATCCGAAGCGGTTCGGCTCCTTCGATCTGGTCATCTTCGCCGGGGTGTTGTACCACTTGCGCTATCCGTTGCTCGGCCTAGACCGGTTGCGCTCGGTCGCCAGCCGTGACGTGCACGTCGAGACGCACGCCGTGCGGCTCCCGCTGCGCCGTCCGGCGGCGGTGTTCTACGAGCGCGACGATCTCAACGGCGACTATACGAACTGGTTTGGGCCGAACGACCGTGCGGTCCGCGCCTGGTTCCGCTCGGCCGGCTTCACGATCGCGCGGCTGGGGCGCCGGCGCGATCGGGTCAGCTACCTCGCGACGGTCGTCCCCGGACCACCGCCGATCTTCGTCCGCGATTGGCCGCAGGTCTACGCGCCGTTCGGCTTCGCGACCGACCCGATGTCGTAGTCTTCCATCGGTGTACGCCACCAGCAAGCCAAGGGAGTCGATCATAGCCGCAACCCGAAATCCTCGGCGTCGACGGTGAGGTTCGGATTGTAGTACGGATCGCGGGCGGCCCAGCCGGGCCAGCGCGTGCGGAGCGTCTCGACCTCTTCGGTGGCGCGGGTCACCTTGGCCAGCGTGTCGTCGGTTCCGCGGCTCTTGGACTCGTAGTGGTACAGGCGCGCATCCGCCACGAAGACGTTGCGATAGCCGGCACGCCGCAGCTTGAGGCACAGATCGACGTCGTTGTACGAGACGGCCAACGTCTCGTCCAAGCCGCCGACTTCCCAGTACTTGCGCGACTCGATCATCATACACGCGCCGGTCACGGCGAGGTAGTTCGTATCGAGTTGGAGCCCGCAGTGGTAGCCGGGCGCCGTCGCCGGGAGGAACCGGTGCGCGTGCCCGGCGAGCCCCAGGATGCCGAGCACGACGCCGGCGTGCTGCACCGTTCCGTCGCCGTACACCAGCGTCGCGCCGACGGCGCCGATCTGCGGGCGACGGGCCTGCCCCAACATCGCCTCCATCCAGTCCGGCGTCAGCACTTCGGTGTCGTTGTTGAGCAAGACGACGAATGGCGCGCCGGCGGCCCGGACGGCCTCGTTGTTGAGCCGCGGATAGTTGAACGGCGCGGGGTCGCGCAGCACACGGAAGCGTTCCGGCTGTTCGCGCTCCCAGCGCGCCAGCAGCTCGAGGGTCGCATCCTCGCGACTGCCGTTGTCGACGACGAGGACGTCGAAGTCGCGATAGGCTGTCCGCTCGAACAGCGAGCCGATGCACGGTCCGAGCAAGTCGGCCCGGTCGCGGGTCGGGATCACGACGCAGACGCGCTCGTCGCCCGGCACCGAGAAGCGCACGTCGATCCCGCAGTCGGTCGGCCTGAGCGTGGCCGTCTCGCCGCGCCGCAACAACGCGGCCTCGACGGCGAGCTTCTGGTCGGTCCGCTCGACCCGGCTTCGCTCGCCGCGATGGCACAGCACTTGCGGGACGTGCGCGACGCGGTCGGTATGCTCCGTCACGCGCAACAGGGCGTCGTACCACTGCGCGCTCTCGAAGACATCCCGCACGCCCCCGGCCCGCTCGAGCAAGTCCCGCCGCATCACGCACAGGGCGCCCACGTAGTCCCGGGTCAGCAAGGTCTCCGGTGACCAATCCGGCTTGAACCACGGATCGCGCGGGACGCCACGGTCGTCGAGCCGATCCTCGTCGCAGTAGACGACGTCGACCTCGTCCTGCAGCGCGAGGGCGAACTCGAAGAGCGCGTGGGGCTCGAGGCGATCCTGCGGCCGCAGACCCCCGATCATGTCGGCGTCGCCGAAGCGGTCGCCACCGGGCGGAACGAGCACGATCCGCGCGTCGTCGGCGGCCAGCGTGCGCAGGTCATCCGCACCGTCCGCGTCGGCGGCGTCGTCGACCAAGACGTAGGCGCTCCAGTTCTCGTAGACTTGATCGCGCAGCGACCGCAGCACGCCCAGCGCATCGTTGCCGCTGCCGCGCGCTTCGATCACGATGCCGAAGCTGATCTGCCGGGGCAAGAAACGCACCACCCGGCGCATCCGGTCGGCGTCCTCGACGCGCAGCCGGTGGTGCTCGCGAAAGAGCTGATAGGGGTCCCCGAGCGCCGCCAACTCGGCCGCGCGGTCCTCGGTCGAAGGCGCCGGCACGGGATCGGTCGCCGGACCGATACCGAGCCGGCGCTTCACGGCGAACCACGCGTCGCGCAATTGCCAGAACCGGCTGACCCGCATCGCCTCGATCGTGCGGCGCTGCCGTTGCACCTGCGGATAGAGGTAGGCGACCTGGGCCAGCAGCGAGTCGCGCGAGCGCCCATCCTCGAGGGCGGCCAGCGCGTCGATCGCGTCGGAGGTCTGCGCCGCCACCCGTTGCCAGCCGCCGGCGGCGGCGAGATACGCCGTCCCGCGGCGCGCGAGCAGCGCGAGCGCGTCGTCGTCGGGCAGTTCGTGCACCGCCGCGGTCCAGCTCTCCGGGGAGACGACGACGCCGCCGCCGGTCGCGCGCACGAGCGCCGCGGCGCCGGGCGCATTCTCGGCCGCAAGGACGGCTTTGCCGTACGCCCACGCCTCGGCGACCTCCGGGACGAATCCGGCGCCCGCGCCGGTCACCGCGACCGCGCGCGCACCGGCGAAGAAGGCGGCGCGGTCGCGCTCCTCGACCGCGCTCAGCACGACGAGCCGCACGCCGCTGGCATCGAGCTGCGCACGCGCGAGCGGGTCGTCGCCGACGAGCAGGACGTAGTGCTGCCCGCGGGTCAACCGATGCACGCGCTCGGCCGGCAGCTCCTCGGGCGGCACGCGGTCGACGCCGAGCCCCAGGATGCGGGTGCGAGCACGCGCCGCCGTTCCGAACAGCTCCCCCAGCAGACTCGCTTCGGCCTCGGTGCTGCACAGGATCATGCGCGCTCGCGCGACCATCTCGGCGACGTCCGGCAACCGCTCCACCGGCCCGTCGTCGAGCAGCGGGACGAGGATCGCGCGCTCCGCCACGTCGGGGAGCGAGCGAACCGTCGTCGGTACGCTGATGTCGAGGAAGAGAAATGCATCGTAGCGCTGCGCTGCCGCACGCACGTGCGCCAGCAGATCGGGGCTGCGCACGCGTTCGTCGAGCAGCGCCAGGCTCGGACCGCTCCCCGCCGCCAGCACGGCATCCTCGTAGGCGACGCGGTCGGGAGCGTTGACGCCGAAACGCAGCACCGGAAACGGCTCGGTCAGGTCGGTCCCCGGATAGAAGGAGTTCGCGTCCGGCGCCTCATCCGTGGCGGTGGTGGTCAGCACGTCGAGGTTCAGACCCTCGAGCGCGAGGTGCGTCGCGAACGCGAACGCGAAGCGCTCCTTGCGCCCGCGCAGGTCGCGCCCGAAAAACGGGACCACCAGCGCGATGCGCTGCCGCGAACCGCTCATTGTGCCGGCGTCGCGGTGAACGGATACGTGGCGGCGCGCCGTCGCTCGAACAAGTACCGCGCGGCGATCTCGGCGACCGCGACCCCGGTCACCAGCCAATACGCCGTGGCGACCTTCGGGAAGAAAAAGAGATCGTCGGTCACCTGGTGGATGCACAGCGCGACGGTCGCGCCCAGCGCGCCGACGACCAACGGACGCCGCACGGCGCTGCGGGCCAAGGTCCAAATCGTCACCGCGAACAGCCCGACCGTGGTCGCCAAGCCGACCAGTCCCTCTTCGGCCAGACTCTGTAAGTAGATGCTGTTGGCGTGCGTGCGCACGCCGAACAACCCGACTTGCGCCAAGTCGAGCTCGTAGTTGCCGGCGCCCACGCCGAACACGGGCGAGGTCCGCCAGAGCGCGATCGCCGCATGCCACAGCTCGCTGCGATTGCCGAGATGGTCGGCCGACTGCGTCGCCTGGTCGAGCGAAAAGTAGCCGACCGGGACGCCGGCGCGCGCCGCCAACGCGCCCCCACCGAGGACGATCAACGCGACCACGCCGGCGTACCGCCAGGCTAGACGCTGCGCCGGGCGCAGCACGGCCAGCACGACGGCGATGCCGACGGCGACGCCGAGGATCCCGGCTCGCGAGATCGTCAGCAGGTCGGTCACCGCGGCGAGCACGATCACCGCCGTCAAGATCCGATCGCGATGGATCAGCGCGCGCGCGATCAGGACCGGCAGGCCGACGTCGAGGTAGCCGGCCAGCTGGTTGGGGCCTTCGAGCGCGCCCGCGATGCGCGGGAGCACTTCACCGCGTAGGAAGATCCCGCTATGCGCGCCGAGCAGGTACTCGGCCAACGCCGAGCAGCAGACCAGCGCGACGGCCAGCTCGAGCGTGCGCCAGAACGGACGGTCGTCGGGATCGGCCGCGAAGGCCGCGATCGCGCCGGCGAACAGCACCAGGTATTCGCCGTTTTTGAACGCCTCGCGCACGACGGCTCCGAGGTTCTGCGCGTGGATCGCGCTCAACGCGATCGCCAGGAGCGTGGCGAAGAAGGCGACCAACATCACCCGCACCGGGAGCGTTCGAAACGCGGCGAGATCGGGCCGCGAGAAGGCGAGCACGACCAGCAGTCCGACGAGCCCCGCCTTGAGCGTGGTGATCGACGTCGGCCCGACGTAGCGCGCCAGGTCGAACGGCGCTAGCACGAGCAGCGCGGCGACGCCCAGCGCCGGGCGGCGGCGGGTGAGCAACCCGACCCCGACGGCGCAGCACAGGTAGACGATGACGCTCGCGAGGTCGACCGGCGGGTGCGCCTCGTGCCGCAACGTGACGGTCAGCGGGTGGAAGATCATTGCAGCGAAAGCGAACCCGACCGCTCGAAGAGCATTCCGGCTACGGTTTGCGTTCCGCCGTGGGAACTCCCCGAGCCGGCGGCACCTCGTCCGCGACGGCATCGCCGGCCAAGACGGCCCACTGCTGCGGATCGGTCCCCGACCAATCGTAGAACGCCACGCCGAGCGCGCCGCGAGCGCGGCTCTCGGCGAGCGCGGCGGCGAGCTCGTCCGGCCCCGGCGCGCCGTGCGGGCCGATCGCCGCGGTCTGGACGCCGACGTCGATCGGCACGCCCCCGACCAGCCGTCGCAGCGTCGCGATCGAGCCGGCGACGGCCTGGCGCGCGCCCGAGCGGCTCAACGCCCGCCAGTAGACCATCGGTTGGAGGATGTCGGCCGCCTGCGCGATCGCGGCGTACGGATAGGTCGCCGGACCGAGCCGCTCGAGGAAGGGGTCCTCGACCGTCGCGACCAGCAGCACGTGCGGGCCGACGGCACGCCGCAGCGCCGCCAGGTAACCGGCCAGAGCGGCGGCGCCCGGCGGCCCCTCACCGAGAAACTCCGGGCCGCGCTCGAGGTCGACCGCCAGGCCGCTGAGCCCGTTGCCGGCCGCCGTGCGGTACGCGGCGACCGCCGTCGCCTCGGCGAGATCGTCGGCGGCGAGCGTTCGCGGAACCGTCCAGCCCAGGACCCGGATCCCGTGACTGGTCAGCCCGTCGATCAACGCGTCGATCGTCGGCTTGGCGGCGGCGGTCGTCTCGGCGAAGGCGCCGTAGGCGAGCCGCAGCTCGACCGCGCGCAGCCGGGCGCGCACGGCGGTCGCGACGATCTGGTCGACGTCGAGCGCGGAGTACCGCTCGTCGTCGAGCGGATCGCCGGAGAAGGCGAGCCAGGCCGCGGTGCCGCGCAGCACCTGCGTATCGGCTCCCGGCAGCTCCGGCGGAACCGCGGCGCGCACGGCGTACCGCCCGCTCGGGAGCGCGACCCGGTAGCGGGCGACGCGGCCGGGCGTGACCGCCCCGTCGTCCCACGATGAGACCGGCGCGCGCAACACGGCCGCTGTCACCGTGCCGTCGCTCCCGACCCGTTCGATCCGCACCGTCCCGCGCGCCAGTCGCGGAAACCACCCGAGGCGGACCAGGTGCGGGCCGAGCGCGCCGGCGACGACGACCGGTTGCGCGAGCGGAGTGAAGCGCGCGCGCGCCGCGCCCAACGCCGCTGGGATGTTGGCGATCGCCGCGATCGCGACCGGGCCCGCGTCGCGCACCGCGACGAGCGCCGCCGGACCGCCGTAGCGCAACCGCGTCTGCCACTGCACGCTGCCGCGATCGACGCGAAAGCTGAAGTCGCCACCGCGGCGCAGCAGCGTCGGGGCGCCGGCGGCGTCGCGCAGCGCGACCCGCACCAGCGCGCGTGACTCGCCGTCCGGCGTGACGCCCAGCGGTTCGACCGTCAGCGCGAACGAACTCGCCGGCGCACCCGACCAGAGCTGCGTCGGCGCGGGCGCCGGCGTGGTGCGCGGAAGCGGCGTCGGCCAAGCGAACGGCTGCGCGTTCGCGGCCAGCGCGCCGACGGCGGCGGCGAGCAGCACCGACGCGCATGCGAGCCGCGCGGGCGATCCGCTCACTCGACGAACTTGTGCAGCCCGCGCGGCGCGTCGGAGTCGATGCCCTTCGCGCGGCCGGCGTACAGCGCGAGCATCTGGCCCGCCACTAACCACGCCAGCGTGTTGAACGGCTCGGCGGTCTGCGGTCCGAGCAGCGGCACGTCGCCGCACGGCGCGCCGATCACGTAGCGCGCCGCACCGGCCACCACCGCCTCGTCGAGCGGGCGGCGCACGACCGCGCGCGAGGGATCGTCGACGATGCCGACGATCGCGCTCGTCGCCTCGAGCATCGCCGAGCTGCCGTGGCGGAACTCACCGGCCGGAAAGCCCTCGGCGTGGACGTAACTCGCCTCTTTGATCTTGAGCGCGAGCTCGAAGGCGATCGGGACGCCGTAGCCGGCGCCGACGACCGCGACGGCGCGCCGGCGCGCCAGATCGGCGCCGGCCTCGACGACCGCCCCGAGGTCCGGACCGGCGAGCCAGGCCTCGACGCCGGCGGCGGTGCTGCGCAGCGCGGCCGCGTCGCGATGGCGTGCCCCGCCGACCAACGCCGCCGCCCAGAGCACGATCGCCGCCGTCGTCGTGACGCTCTTGCTCGCCGGCACGGCGCGCTCGGGTCCGGCGCCGACGTCGATCGCGACGCCGGCCCGCGCGGCGAGCGGCGCATCGGGATCGTTGGTCAGCGCGACGACCCGCGGCGCCGCGAGCAGGTCGAGCGCGTCGAGCAGATCGGCGGAGCGGCCGCTCTGCGAGAGCGCCACCACGCACGCGTCGCCGTAGGCGGCGCGATCGAAGCGCGCCTCGGTCGCCGCCAGCGCCCACGCCCGCACGCCGCGGCGCCGAAACGCCAACGCGCCGAGCAGACCGACGCACAGCGAACTCCCGCTGCCCAGGAAGAGCACGTCGCGGCCGGCGACCGCCGCGGCCAAACGCGTCGCCGCATCCGAGGCCGCGACCCGGCGCCACGCATCGGGCTGCTCGCGGATCTCCGCCTCGAAGCGCGCGCCGAGCATCAGTCCTGGACGAAGTGCGCCAGCACGCGCGCTCGCACGTCGGCGAGCGCCGCCGGATCGCCGACCCAGTCGTCGACGTCGAAGGCGAAGATCACCGCGCCGTGGGTCGCGTTGACCGCGTAGCCCGCCATCGTGCGCACGTGCGAGAGCGAGCCGCTCTTGGCGAAGAGGTGGCCGGCCGTCGGGCTGTCGCGTTCGAAGTCGTCCTTGAGCGTCCCGCGCACCGCGGCGATCGGCAGGTCGTCGAGCACGAGGTCGCGGTTGGGCCCATTCCAGTCGTGCTGCAGCAGCAACACCACGTCGCGCGGCGTGATACGGTCGTAGACCGAGAGGCCGCTGCCGTCGACCAGCGTGAGCCCGGTCGCGTCGACGCCGAGGCCGCTCAGCCAGGTCGTCTCGAAGGCGATCCCGTGCGCGCTCGTCCCCGGCACGCCGTCGGTCGCGACTGCGAGCTCGCGCAGCAGCATCTCGGCGACCAAGTTGTCGCTGGGAAACCACATGTCGGCCAGCACGTCGCGCAGCGGCTCGGAATCGTGCGTCCAGACGACGCGCGCGTCGGATCGTTGCGCGGGGACGAGGCGGTGCTCGGCCGCGTCGGGCCACGGCTGCGCGATGACGTCGAGCTGCGGCACCTGCACGCCCTGGCGCGCGAGCGCCGCGACGAGCGCCTGATACGCGTATGCGTCGGGACTCGGGACGGCGGCGTCGACGAGTTCCGGCGCGGCGCCGAGCGGGATGCGCCCGGTGACCTCGATGCAGCCCGACGCCGCGCGCGCGACGTCGATCGTCTCCGGGGCGCCGGCCTCGACCGTCGTCGCGGTGTTGACGACGTGCACGTCGACCGTCGGCGGGCAGCCGCCCAGCGCGTGCCAGATCGTGCCGGCCGGCGCGAGCGCCAAGCCGGCCGGCGAGCCGGGACGCGCGCCCGGCGTGACGGTCAGGTGGACGACGTTCTCCTCGAAGGCAAGCGCGCCGACGATCGGCGCGTAGGCGTAGGCGAAGTCGTCCCAGTTCCAACCGGGCCGGTAGCCCGGCGGTTCGTCGCGGCCGTCGTCGACGACCAGCGCGTCGACGCTGTGGATCCCGGCGCTCGCGACGGCGTGCGCGGCATCGTCGAGGTCGGCCTCCTTCAGCAGCGGGTCGCCGCCGGCGCGCAGGATCAGCGCGCCGCGCAACGCACCGTCGACGACCGGACCGTTCGCCATCAGGGTGGTGCGAAAGCGGTAGTCCGGGCCGAGCCGCTCCAACGCGGCGCTCCCGACCAACAGCTTCAGCGACGAGGCCGGCTGGAACGCCTCATCGGGGTTGCGCTCGTAGAGGACGCGGCCGTCGCGCGCGTCGACCGCGTACAACCCGATGTGCGCACCGTGCAGCGTCGCCGCACCGGCCAGCGTCACGTCGACGTTCGCCGCCAGCGCCGAGACCTGGTCGTCGGTCCACGGCGTGCCGGTCACGCTCGGTTTGGGGACGGCGGCGCCGAGGCTGCGATCGACCGCCAGCGCGGGCGCGGCGGCGGCGAGCACCGCGCCGAGCCCGAGCGCGGCCAGCCCCGGCCTCACGCCGCGTCGCGCTCCGCGATCCGGCGCGCGATGAACGTCGCGACCTCGCTGGGTAGCGTTCCGCGACCGAAGCCCGCGTCGTAGCCGAGCTCGGCCGCGAGCAGGTTCGTCACCCGCGGCCCGCCGGCGAGCAGCAGGATGCGCCCGCGCAGCTGCGCCGCTTCGAGTCGCTCGGCCAAGGCGGTGAAGTTGGCGATGTCGCTCCCCTTCTGCGTCACGACTTGCGAGGCGAGGATCGCGTCGACCTCGCGCTCCTGCGCGAAGCGGACGAGGTCGTCGACGGCGATCTGGCTGCCGAGATTGTACACCTCGAAGCCGTGATACCGCTCCAAGCCGGAATGACCCTGGTAGCCCTTCATGTTGAGGATGGCGTCGATCCCGACCGTGTGCGCGTCGGTCCCGATGCAGGCCCCGACGACCTTGAGCTTCCGGCCGATCCGCTCGGCGATCAGCGCGTCGACGGCGTCCATCGTCAGGGCCTCGCCGGAAGCGGCCGGGACGCTGATCGTCGAGACGTCGATCGCGACCGGCGTGCGCGCGTAGACGACGAAGAACGAGAAGCGGCTGGCGATCGGTCGCCCGTCGGCGACCGCGACCTCGGTGAAGCCCATCTGGGCGACCAACTGCCGCGCGGCTTCGTCGGCCGCCTCGCTCCACGGGATCGGGAGCGTGAACGAGAGCTGGACGACGCCGTCGTCGAGCGTATCGCCGTACGGCCTGACCATACTCACCGCGTGGCCGCGACCGGCTCGCCGGCGAGGGCCTCCGCGAACGGGTTCCAGTACGCCGGGTGCTTGGCGAAGACGCCCTCGAGGCCACGGCCGCCGTTGCGCGGCCGGCGCACGTCGGCGAAGCTGCCCGCTTCGATCGCCGTCATCAGGCCGCGCTGCGCGACGTCTTCGAGCAGCCGCACGGTCGCAGCGAGCACGTCCTGCGCGCGGCGCTCGATGCGCCCGCCCGCTTTGATCTCGATCTCGTCGCCGAAGTGGCGCGCCGTGCGCATCACGTAGCGCGCGTTCTCGAGCGCCAGCGCGCGGTCGCCCAAGAGCGGCGTGTGGATCGCCTCGGTCAGCATCCCGCACAGGTGGATCGTCTGACCCGTCATCACCGAGGTCAGGTTGAACATCGCGTCGATCAGGTGGCCCTTGAAGATGTTCCCGGTCATGTGCTTGGTCGGCGGCATGTACTTCAGCGGCGCGGCCGGGAAGATCTGGCGCGCGAGTTGGGCCTGCGCGAGCGCGAACAGGAAGCCGTCTTCGAGGTCGGGGTCGATCTCGTAGGCGTCGCCCAGGCCGATCTGCTCGTCGGGAAGCCCCGCGCGGTGCGCGAAGGCCTCGTTGACGAACTGCGAGGCCAGCACGGCCGGCGCCTGATCGATCGCGTCGGCGGTGGTGAGGTAGTTGTCCTCGCCGGTGTTGATGATGATCCCGCTGCGCGCGTTGAGCTGGCGCGAGAAGTGCTGGTCGACGAAGGTGCGCTGCATGTTGATGTCGCGGAAGAGGATCCCGTACATCGAGTCGTTGAGCAGCATGTCGAGCCGCTCGAGCGCGGCGGTCGCCGCGATCTCCGGCATGCACAGGCCGCTGGCGTAGTTGGTCAGCATCACGTAGCGCCCCAGGCGCTCGGAGACGTCGTCGAGCGCGGCGCGCATGATGCGGAAATTCTCTTGGGTGGCGTAGGTGCCGCCGAAGCCCTCGGTCGTCGCGCCGTAGGGGACGTAGTCGAGCAGCGACTGCGCGGTCGAGCGGATGACGGCGACGATCTGCGCGCCCGCCTCAGCCGCGGCGACGGCGGCGGTGCGGTCTTCGTAGATGTTCCCGCTGGCGACGATGACGTAGAGCAGCGGCGGCGGCGCCTGCGGCAGCCGCACCAGCAGTTCGGCCCGTCGCGCGCGGACCGCGTCGACGCGGGCCAGGCCGCGCTCGATCCACGGCCGCAGCGCGGCGCGCTGTGCTGTCTCCGGCGTCCGGCTGGGATCCGGCAGCGGCTCGCCGGCGGCGACCGCCTCGGCGACCTGCTGCGGCGAACGCCCCGTCTCGGCCAGCGCGGCCCCCAGCACCCGGGCCACCCCGAGCTCGCGCTCGGGCAGCGCGTCGACCAAGCGGTTCGGCAGCGGCACGCCCTGCTCGTCGACCCCGTCGACCCCACAGAGGCGCGCCACGGCGCGCTCGACGCTCAGCGTCGAGTGCCCCGCGATGAAATCGGCGACCGGGTCGACGATCGTGCCGGCGAGCCGGCGGGCATGGGCGACGCTTACCGAATCGATACGGAGCTTCATGGGAAGATAGCCACATGTTCCGCTGGGAGCCGCCCGATTCCGCCCGCGAATTATTTGGCTTCAGCCAGGAATTCGGCCCCTAGTAGATGCTCGCGAAGGGGCGCTGGACGGCGTGGGCCTCCTCGAGGATCGTCATCCAGGCGATGTTGTACCAGCGCGGGTTCGTCAGCCAGGCGACGTCGTCGAGCGGGAGCCGCGCCAGCATGACGTCGATCGACTCCAGCACGGTCACGGCCGGGGTGAAGCCGAGCGCTTGCGTCAGCTTCAGGTTCGACATCCGGTAGTCGCGCACGATCTTCGGCAGCGGCGCCTCCTCGAGCGTGACGTGGCGGCCGCGCAGCGAGAGCGAGCCGGCGACCAGCATCGCGAGCTGGCGCACCTGGTAGTTCTCCTGCATCACGTTGAAGATCTCGCCGCGCACCTTTTCCAACGGCGCGGTCAAGCAGACGACGTGCGCGCGGGCGACGTCGGTGACGTCGACCAACGGGCGCCATTGCCAGCCGCCGCCGTGCAGGTAGAGCTTGCCGACGGTGACCGCGTCTTTGAGGAAGGTGTTGACGACCAGGTCGAAGCGCATCCGCGGCGACCACCCGTAGACCGTCCCCTGGCGCAGGATCGTCGGGCCGAAGCGCTCGTCGGCCAGCCGCAGCAGCGCGTCCTCGCCGTATTTCTTCGAGATCGAGTACGCGCCGCGCGGCTGGACCGGCGTGCGTTCGTCGAACATCCCCGGGCCGATCCCGTCGTAGACCGACGCCGAGGAGCCGAACACGAGGCGCGCGATCCCGCGCTGCTTGCAGACCTGGCCCAGACGCTCCGTCGCCAGCGCGTTCATCTGCCAGTTCGCCTCGGGGTTGTACTCGGCGGTCGGATCGTTCGAGAGCCCGGCCAGGTGCGAGACGGCGTCGATCCCGTCGAGCCAGTCGTCGTCGAGGTTGCGCACGTCCCCGGCGATCGCGGTCAGCCGGCCGTCGGAGGCGTCGGCCAGCGCACGCGCGTACTCGACCCCGAAGAAGAACCGGTCGACGACACGCACCGTGTCGCCCCGCTCGAGGAGCTGGCGGCACAGCTCCAGGCCGATGTAGCCGCCGCCGCCGGTGACCAAGACGTGCATGCGAGCGACCTCTACGGCCGCACGTCGACCGAGTCCCCCAGCGCCTCGCAGCGCCCGGAAACTTCCGGTCCCGACGACGGTACTTATGAGTAGGATGGCTGTGCAGTCAGTCCCCGAGCTCACGGACGAATATCTCGTCCAGGCGGTCCTCGACGGCGACCGCGACCTCTTCGGCCTCTTGGTCGAGCGGTATAAGCGCGGGATCGCTTCCTTTATCGGGGCGAGTGTACGCCAGCCCTCGGACGTCGCCGACCTGACCCAGGAGACGTTCCTGCGCGGCTTCGCGCACCTGGGGACCTTCAACCCCGATCTGGGCCGGTTCTCGACCTGGCTCTACCACATCGCCCGCAACGTCGTGCGGACGTTCTTGGGGCGCTCGCTGCGCCGGCCCAACGTCGCCGAACTGGGCGAGGAGCAGACGCTCGAGAACACTTTGGCCGACCTCTCCCACGACGCCGATCCCGCCGGCGGCGTGCTGCGCGCGGAGGCCGAAGCCGAGGTCCGCGCGGCGCTCGCCGAGCTCCCCGAGCGCACTCGTACGATCCTCGCGCTGCGCTTTTACGACAATCTCGACTACCAGACGATTGCGACGACGATGGGGCTGTCGCTGGGCAACGTGAAGACGCTGATCCATCGCGGAAAACTCGCCCTGGCGCACAAGCTGCGGGAACGCGAAGCGACCGCGCGCGGAACCTCGGCGACCGGTACCTTGCGGGCACTCGGAGGCTTCGGTGAGCTGCAGCTCGTCTGAGGCGCTCTTCGAAGCCTACCTCGATCGCACGCTGACGCCGGTCCGGCGCGCGAGTTTGGCCGCGCACTTGCGCTCGTGCGGCCGTTGCACCGGCGTGCTCGAGGAACTGCGCGTCGTCGATGCGCTGCTGGCGGCTCCCAGCCCGACCGAATTGCCGCCGAACTTCACTTTCGCCACGATGGCCGAGGTCCGTTCGCTGGGCCGGCCGCGCGCCAGCGCCCCGCCGGTCGCCGCCTATCTCGTCTGCTACCTCGTGGCGGCCTGGTTGCTGATCGGTGCCGCGTTCCTGGTCGAGACGGCGTCGATGCACGCGCTCGGTGAGACCACGCTCGACGTGAGCCGCGAGCTGACCCGGGCGCTGGGGACGCTGGGGCACGCCTCGACGCGGCTGATCGGCGATTTCGGCTCGGTCGGCGCGCTGGTCGAGATCGTGCTCGCTCTCAACGTGACGCTCGCGCTGGCCGCGGTCGTCGGCGTCGCCGTCATGCGCCCGCGGATCGCCGCCCGCCTGCGCCCGTGATCGCGCGCCTGTTCGCCGTCGTCATCGCCTTCGCTGCGCTGACGGGACTCGCTCAAGCGCAGGCCGTCGACGTGCGCGGACAGGACGGCGGCGAGACCCACATCTTCAAGAGCGTCTACGTGCAGCCCGGGCAGACGATCGACGGCGACCTCAACGTCGTCTTCGGCGATGCCCAGATCGCCGGAGTCGTGCGCGGTGACTGCAACGCCGTCTTCGGGACCTGCACGGTCGTCGAAGGCGGTCAGGTGCTGGGCCAGGAGAACAGCGTCACCAGCGATACCGTCCGCGATTTCATGCCGTGGATGGCGGGCCGTCGCGAGGGCCTCGGCGCGTTCGCCGAACAGGACCGGGCGCTGGTGGTGCGCCTGGCTTCCAGCGCGATCGTGCTGCTGGTCTTCCTGCTCTTCCCGCTGCGCATGCGCGTCGCGCTCGATCGCGTCGAACGGCACCCCGGCCTCGCCGTGGCGACCGGCGTCGGCGCCGCGCTGGCGTTCTTCCCGATCGCGATCGTCCTGATCGTCAGCGTGATCGGCATCCCGCTGGTCGCGCTGGAGCTGCTGGCGGTGCTCGGCGGAATCTGGCTGGGAACCGGCGCGATCGCGCTCCTGGTCGGCCGCCGCTTGTGCGAGCTGGTCATGCCGACCGCGACGCCCTCGCCGCTACTGGCCCTGATCCTCGGACTGGTCGTCGTCGCCGCGGCGGAGACGGTGCCGATCCTCGGCTGGGTCGTCAGCGCGCTGGTCTGGCTGATCGGTTTGGGCGCGGCGATCTTGGCCTACGTCCGCTCGACGCATTTCGACGCCGGCGTGCAACGCGCGCCGATCGGCGGCCCGCCGATGCAAGGCTGGCGCTAGCAACGCGACCTGGCCGCGCCGACAGGGCGACCCAGCGAGGTCGCGAACCTGGCCTGCTCTCCACCATCACGCGCTTTCACTAGCGAGGTACCCGTGGGTCTGGTCGTCACCGGCATCTCCCAAAACGGCGATATCAAAGGGCTCGAGAACGCCTTGAAGGCAGCCGGTCTTTCCTTGGAGCCGCTCCAGCTGATCGGCCCCGACGACTCGACGCGAGGCGCCGCCCGCGGCGTCATCAACCCCCACTACATCACCGGCGGGACCGGCCAAGGGACGGGCGTCCCCGGGCTCGACCGGCCGACCCCCGGCGGATACGACACGCCGTACTTTCGCAACGAGTCGCTCAGCGACCGGCTCGACGACCTGGAGATCCCCGACGACGAGGTCGAGAACTACCTCGACGCGCTCGAGGCCGGCCGCAGCATCGTCGCCTACTTCGCGAAGCCCGAGACGATCGCCCAAGTGACGGACCTGTTCCGCGCCGGCGGCCTCGCGAAAGTCAAAACCTTTTAAGCGATCGGGGCGTCGCGGTTCTCCGGGGCGCTCGGGATGCTGCGCTCGAACTTCTGCACGATGAGGCGGACGATCAGCGCGAACTCGTCGAGATTCAAGAGGCGCGCGACAGCCAGGAAGGCCAGCGCGCCGATGCCGAGCTGCCCGGCCAGGTAGAGCGCCTCGACGCCGAACGGCCGCACCGGCTCGACCGAGAAGGTCGCGATCCAGCGCAGGGCGGCGATCATCGCCGCCGAGCAGAGCAGCGCGCCACCGGCGCTGCGCAGCAGCGCGCGCACGTCGAAGCCGGCCAGCAGACGCCACACCAGCGCGCCCAGCAAGACGGCTTGCAGGCTCTGGCTGACCGCGTTCGCGGCCAGCAACCCCCGCGCTCCGAAGGGCCGTAGCCAAAGCAGCGAGAGCACGACGTTGAGCGCCACGGTGAGGACCGAGATCGCGACGGTCCAGCGGACTTCGCGGCACGCGAAGGAGCAGCGGCTGAGCACGACATTGGCCGCCGTCGCGACCAAGCCGAGCGCCGCGTACGGGATCAGGTGCGAGGTGAGCACCGTCGAGCTGGGGCCGAACAGGCCGCGCTCGAAGAGCGTGCGCACGATCGGCGTCGCCAGGACGATCAGGCCCAGCGTCGCCGGGATCGCGATGAACATCACCAGGCGCAAACCGGTCACCAGGCTGCGCCGCACCTCGGCGTGGTTGTCGCGCGCGAAATGCGAGGCCAGCAGCGGGAAGAGCACCGTCGCGATGGCGGCGGCGAAGATCTGCTGCGGAAATCCGACCAGCTTGGTCGCGTAGTTGATCCCGGAGATATACCCGGGCTGCAGCGTCGAGGCGAAGAAGCGGTCGAAGAACAGCGCGATCTGACCGGCCGCCGAGCCGACCACGATCGGCCCCAAGACCAACATGATGCGGTGCAGGCCCGGGTGGTGCAGGTCGATCACCGGCCGGTACGTGCCCAGACGGAAGAACGAGGGCAGCTGCACGAGCAGCTGTGCGCACAGACCGAGCGAGGTCCCGAGCACGAGCGCGTAGATCCCCAACCGCGAGAACAGGATGACGACGGTCAGGATCGTGACGACGTTGATCGCCAACCCTTGCAGCGCCGCACCGAGGAAGCGGTGGTGCGCGTTGAGCGCCGCGGTGACGACGCCGGCCAGCGAGGTGCCGATGATGCTGGGCATCATCCAGCGCGTCATCCGCACGGCCACGCCCATCTGCGGCGCGGGGAAGCCGTGCGCGACCAGCGGGACGTACCAAGGCGCGAGCAGCCAGCCGGCCGCGCAGCTCACCACCAGCACGATCGCCAGCACGTTGACGATCGTGTTCGCGAGCCGCCAACCCTCCTCGTCGCGGCCGGTCGCCAAGTACTGGCTGAACACCGGCACCAGCGCGCTCACCAGCGCGCCGTTGAACAGGCCGAACAGGATCGTCGGGATCGTCGCGGCGGCGAGGAAGGTGTCCATCTGCCAGCGCGTGCCGAAGTAACCCGCGTTGACCACCTCGCGCAGGAAGCCCAGCAGCGTCGAGGCCAGCGTCGCGGCCATGACGATGACGGTCGAGCGCGCGACGGCCGTCGCCGATGGCGTGGGGAGGGCGCGCAGGCGCCGTTCAGTGCGCGCCGGTTCCACCGATGACCTCAGGGACCGTGCGCAGGACGATGCGGAGGTCGCCGGCGATCGTCCAGTTGTCGATGTACTGATTGTCGAGCGCCATCCACTCGTCGAACGAGAGGGCGGAGCGGCCGGAGATCTGCCACAGGCAGGTCACGCCCGGTGGCACGCACAGCCGGCGCATCGCGAACTCGTCGTAGCGCGCGACCTCTTCGAGCAGCGGTGGACGCGGCCCGACGACCGACATCTGTCCCAGCAGCACGTTGACGAAGTTCGGCAGCTCGTCGATGGAGAGACGGCGCAGCAGCGCGCCGACCGGGTGCAGCCGTGGATCCTTGCGAATCTTGAAGACCGGGCCGTCGACCTCGTTGAGGTGCGCGATCTCGTCGCGCCGCGAGTGCGCGTCCTGCACCATCGTGCGCAGTTTGTACATGCGGAAGCGCCGGCCGTTCATCCCGACCCGTTCCTGCACGTACCACGGCGAGCCGCCGGTCATCGCGACGATCGCCAGCGCGGCGAGCGCGATGATCGGGGACGCGACCAGCAGCGCGAGCGACGCGACGACCAGATCGAAGCCGCGCTTGCCGGCCCGCTGCCAGGCCGGTCGTGGCGGCGCCGGCGGGACGGCGAAGGGGAGTGACCACGCCTCCGACTCGCGCGCCGGGGAGGCCAGCGTTTGCAAGGCGCTCATCGGGGCGCCTGCAGCGTCGTGGCGAAGCGCTCTCCGATGTAGCCCAGGCCGTCGATGACGTCGTGGGCGCCGCCGGCGACCGGCCCGTACTCGATGTACGGGACGTACTCGCGGGTATGGTCGCTGCCGGGCTGCGTCGGATCGCAGCCGTGGTCGGCGGTGAACATCAAGCTGTCGCCGGGGCGGATCCGCTCGAGCAGCTCCGGGATGCGCGCGTCGAGACGCATCAAAGCATCACCGTAGCCACGTACGTCGCGACGATGACCGAACTTGCTGTCGAAATCGTTCAGATTGACGAACACCAGACCGTGATCGGTAGCATCGGCCAACGCGAGCGCGCGGTCGACCGCTTCACCATTATCGGCAACGCGGACCGACGAGCGGATCCCGTGACCGCTGTAGATATCGCAAATCTTCCCGACCGCGTGCACGGCTACACCCGCCCGCTCGAGCCGGTCGAGGACCGTCTCGGGCGGATCGATCGCGTAGTCGCGGCGGTTGGGGGTGCGGACGTACGAGCCGGGCGACCCGACGAAGGGCCGGGCGATCACCCGGTTGACCTGGTGCGGGGGGATCAGCATGGCCCGGGCGCGCTCGCACCAGTCGTACAGGGTCGCCAGCGGCACCGTCTCCTCGTGGGCGGCGACCTGGAAGACCGAGTCGGCCGAGGTGTAGAGGATCGGCCGGCCGGTCCGCTGGTGCTCCGCTCCCAGCTCGGCGATGATCTCGGTCCCCGAAGCCGCGACGTTCCCCAGCGGCGGCCGCCCGACGATCGCCGTGAACGCCTCGACCACTTCCGGCGGAAACCCGCTTGGATAGGTTGGGAAAGGTACCTCCGTGACCACGCCCGCCATTTCCCAATGACCGGTGATGGTGTCCTTCCCTTTTGAGCGTTCCCTCATCTTGGCGACGGCCGCGAGCGGCGGCCGGCCGGCCCCGACGCCCCGGATCGGCGTGATGTGGCCCAGCCCCAACCGCTCGAAATTGGGCAGGCTCAGGCCACCCAGTCGCTCGGCGACGTTCCCAATCGTGTTCGCGTTGGAAGCGTCGTGGTAGGTGGCTGCATCTGGGAGGGCACCGACGCCGGCGGAGTCGAGAACAAAGGCGAGAATGCGCGGCATGCCGTTCGGCGCGGTTCCATCCGGCGCAGGAGCGTGCCTCCCACTGCGCTGAACGCGTGATCTATCTCATGCGCCATACGGTCGCCTGTCTGTTGGCGAGTGCGTTCCTCGTCGGGCTACCGGTCCTCGCGCGTGCGACACCGCCCGTCAGCCTCGACATCCACGCCGGGCACGTCGACTTCTACTACGACCGCTACGAGATCACCGCCGACGACAACGTGCGGATCCGGCTCTCGGACGGAACGCTCATCCGCGGCCAGACCTTCGCGATGGACCTCAAGCTGAACCGCTACGTCGTCGCGGGCGACGTGCACCTCGACGCCGCCGGATTCCACCAGACCGGCGCCGCGTTGGCCGGCTACTTGGACGTCGACAAGACGTACTTTCTGCCCGAGTCGACCGCGACGCCGGAGCGCTGGACGTTCTTCGGAACGAACTGGAGCGACCCGCATCCCGGGCGCGCGCAGCCCGGCGATACCTTCTACCTGCCGGACGTGAGCGGGCTGCGGCCGTACATCATCGCGAACAGCGTCAACATCATCCCCAAGACCAACGCGACGTTCAACCTGCCGCGTATCCTGACCGCCGGCGTCTACGTCCCGCTGCCGCGCTACGTGGTGATGTTCTCGGCCAATTCGCACTTCTTCGAGAACGCGTTCTCGGGCGGCCGCTTCGACGTCGGCATCCCGTTCGAGGGATCGGCGCACAGCCTGACCGCGCTGCACCTGCGCAACGATCCGATCGACGGCAACTACCTGGCCTTCGACCAGCATTTCGTCTGGGACCGGGACTACGTCGTCTTCTCGGTCGACCCGCTCACGCAGCCTCAGCGGCAGTTCAACCTGATCGGCTTCAAGCATTGGTCGCCGAAGTTCGAGACCCGGCTCTTCCTTCAGGAGTCGGCCGAGTCGTACGGGTTGTTCCGCGAGCCGGCGAATGCCGCCGCTTTCGGCGAACTGGATCTCGCGGCCGGGCTGCCCCACTCCGGCCTGAACCTCATCCGCGACGATTACTGGGGCTATCTGCTCGGCTACTGGCATCCCCCGGACGACGCACTCTACTACCCCACGCCGCAACCGTACCAGCCGACCTGGCGCGAGCACCCGACCTCGACGGCGCTGACCTGGACCGGCTTCGAGAACCACCTGTTCAGCAAAAGCCTGCCGCTGCTGTTCCGGCTGCGCAGCGGGATCGGCGACGCGCACGACGCCTACGGCGAAGGCGGTTACCCCAACGAGCAGCCCGGCCCCGAGGACTCGGTCTACCACAGCGTCGGCGGGACGCTCTACACCTCACCGATCAAACTCGGCGCGTATTCGGTGAGCGCCAGTTACGACCGCGGGCGCGAGTGGTTCAACCTGCCCCACTGGATCGACTCGAGCGATCTGCGGGTCTCGCTCGGGCGGCCGTTCGACAAGCAGCACATCAACGCGTTCATCTCCTACGACGTGCAGAATACCGGCGACCACTGGGGCGCCCAACAGCTGGCAGCGTATCCGCCCTCCGCCGACAGCGTCTGCGAGCCCGGGTATGGCTGTTTCTCGGGGCTCGCCGCCTTCGACGGCTTTGCGACCTCGCACGCCTTGTCGCTCTCCGGCGTCTGGATGCCGAGCCGCAACTTCACCGCCAGCCTGATAGCGCTGCACTACGACGACTTCCCGGTGCCGATCCCGGACTATTACGGCCGCATCCCCAACCAGATCCGGGCAGACGTCCGCATCCGGCTGTCGAAGAACATCCTGCTCGACATCAGCCGGTCGTACTACTTCGGCTTCGGCGGCAACCGCTGGAACCCGGGTTCGACCTTCGGAGTCCTGCCATGATCGCCCGCCGGATCTGCACGTTGTTCGCGACGTTCGCGCTGTGCGCGCTGGCGCTGCCGACGCTGGCCCAAGGCGGCTTGGTGCGCTTCACCGGACAACTGCTCGACGTCCGCAACGGCTACGTCTACTTCAGCACCGGCGACGCGTTCAAGCTCGCCCCCGACGTCAAGCTGCTCGCCTTCGAGACGGGCCAGCCGACGACGCTGCGGCCGGCGGCCAAGCTCTACGCGCGGGCGGTCCTCGATCCGACTACCAAGCTGGTGACCGAGCTCGATCTGACGACGAAGAAGGTCCCCTTCCAAACGGTCTTCGCGCCCGACGTCAGCGCCGCGGCGGCGAACGTGGCGACCGTCCCCGCCGCCGAGCTGAGCGGCAGCGGCCATCGCATCACCGGCAAAGAGGTCGCGGTCGAATTCCTCGTCACGGTCCCGCCGACGACCGCGATCACCGACATCGTCTACTTAGCGACCGACGTGAGCGACTGGAACCCGCAAGCCGTCCGCCTCGACCGCGTCGACGGCGAGCGGTACCGCACGGTACTGCGTCTCGCCTCGGGGACGCAGTTCAGCTTCCGTGTCACCCGCGGCTCGTGGAACTCGGTCGCGGTCGGCCCCGACGGCCTCGAGGAACCGCCGATCACCTTCTTCGTCCCCGAAGTCGACGCGTACTCGCGCAAGGTGACCGTCGCGGCCTGGTCCGACAACCGCAGCGGCGCACCGCAGGCGGCGCAACCGGGCGCCGTCCCGACGCCCTTCAACCCGAATCCGTTCAACAACGGCAGCGGGCTGTATCCGCGCTCGCGCGCGACGCCGCCGGGCGGATTGCCGAACCCCAGGCCCGGCCCGGCGAATCCACCGTGATGCGTCGGCGCGCGGTCGCCACGCTCGCCGTGCTGGCCGGCATCGCCGGCTCCCCGGCGACCGCGTGGGCGCGGCCGAGCGCGACGCTCGATGCCGGCACGGTCTACTTCTTCTCCGACACGCTCGTGCTGATCGGACGCGGCGGCGCCTCGTTGCGCCTCGCCGACGGGACACGCGCCGGCGCCGACGCGATCGCCGTGGATTTGCGGACCGACCGCGTCGTGCTGGCCGGACACGCGACGATCACGCGCGGGTCGGCGACGGCGAGCGCCGATGCGATCGCGCTCGAGCTCGGGAGCGACCGGGTCGATCTGCTCGATCTGACCGTGGGAGATCGTCGCACGACCCGCGCCTTGGGCCCCGCCACCGACGTGCCGACCGAGCCGGCGCGCTTCGCCTTCCCCGACTTCGCCGACCGCTACGCGTATATTCGTGCGCGGCACGCCGCGATCACCCCGCACGCCAACGTGCGCTTCCTCCCGGCCGCGTTCCCGACGTCGGTCGGCGCGGTCCCGGTTCCCTCGTACCTCTATACGTTCGCGACCTCGGCCGGCTTCGGCGCATCGGCCCTGCCGCCGGCGGACTTCGACCAGCCGTATGGCCTGTGGGGGACGCCGACCGCGCTCACCACCATCCACGGGCGCTGGATCGACGCGGTGGGTCCGGACGTCGGGCTGCAAGAACAGCTCGCCTCCGGTGACGATGCGTACGCCACGGCCGCGATCGATCAGCCACTGCGCGGGCAGATGTCGACCGGCTTCGACGCCTATCGCCGGCTCAGCTCGCACTACACGATCACGACGGAAGGCACCGACGCCTACGGCGTCTGGTCTACCCAGACGAGCTTAGGCGCCGCGTTCGGCCTGGCCGGCGGCCGGATCACCTACACGCTCGGCTCGTACGGCACCTCGACCTTCGACACCAGCCTGCGCACGCCGGATATGCCGCTCTTCGGCGGGACGACGCTGCGTTTGACCGGCGACGTCGGGTACGATGCCCGCCGCGGCGGACTCCTGACGGTGCTGCCCGACGCGAGTCACTACGCGACGGTCTGGCGGCACAGTCTCGATGCCTTCATCGCGACCCCGGTCGTGCGCGGGCCGCTGCGCACGCGCATCGCGGCGACGTTGGAGGGGACGCGCACCTGGTATGCCTTCCCGCACCGCTACGATGAAGTGACCGCGGCGACGACGATCTCACGCCAGCTGACCCGGTCGTTCACGCTGCTGGCGAGCTATCAGAACTCCTGGACGGCGGAGATCTATCCCTACGCGCAACCGCTGTTCTATCCGGTGCCGGTGCCGCCGTTCCTCGCGCCCGACGGAACGCCGTGGCTCGGCTACGACGCCTTCGACGGCGTCGCCGTCGCGCGCTCGACGACCGTCACCGCGCAGTTCACCCCCAACGTCAATACCTCGGCGCAGCTGGCGGTGACGCGCAACGACGACTTCCTGCAATTCGACGGGATCGGACCGCCGCCGTGGTCGGTGACCGGGACCTTGCGCCTGCGGCCGTTCCCCAACTTCGGCCTCGAGCTCGCGCGCGGCTACGAGTTCGCCTGGGGCAACGTGCGCTGGGTCCCGCGCTGGAGCATCGCGGTGACACCGTGACGCACGCGCTCCTGCTCGCCGCCGCCGCGGCCTCGCTCTTCCGCGTCGTCCCGCTCGCCTGCAGCGGCGATCGCCTCGCCATCTCCGGCGGCGGGATCCTGCGCCTGGCCGAGAGCGCGTCGTGCGCCGGCGTCGTCCCGGGCCGCCCGCTCGCCATCAGTCTCGACGACGACGGGCGCGCGACCCCGCATGCGCTCGACGCCTCGGCCCGCCCGGCGACCGAGTTGCCGCGCAGCGCCTATGCGATCCCACCGGCTGCGCCCGCCCAGGACGACACGGGCGAGCTGGTGACGGTGACGATCGACGTCTTCGTCCCGCCGCGCACGCCGCCGACCGACGACATCTACCTGAGCACCGAGCGCAGCGATTGGAATCCGGCCGAGGTGCGGATGGACCGCGTCGACGCACGGCACTATCGGCTCGGCTTGCAGCTGCGGCGCGGTGCTCGCCTCGCCTTCCGCGTGACGCGCGGAAGCTTCGGGACGATCGAGCGCGATGCGGCGCGCGCGCTGCCGCCGGCGCACATCGTCATCGGCACGCCGGGCGCCGAGGAGCGCGTCACCGTCGCCGCCTGGGCGGACATCGATTGAGCGACGACCTCTTGCCGGCGGCGGCGCCGGCACGCTCGAAGCTGCGCAGCCTCGTCGCCGTCAACGCGCTGTGGCTGGGGATCCAGTTCCAGGACTCGGCGATCCTGGCGATCATCGTCCCGGCGCTCTTGCTCTGGCTCGCGCCCGAACACCATACCGCGGTGCTGGCCGTCGTCGCGACGCTGGCGGCGGTCGCAGCCTGGTTCGTCCCGCCGATCGCGGGCGCGCTCTCGGACCGCGCCCGCCGGCGCGGCGGCGACCGACGGCGCGAAACCGCGGTCGCGCTCGCGCTCGACGTGGTCGCGCTCGGCGCGTTGGCGCTCGCCGCCTCGTTCCGCGCGCTCGGCGTCGAGGTGGTGGCGGTCAGCGTCGCGGCGGCGAGCGTCGCGATCGCCACCGCCTCGACGATCTATCAGGCGCTGCTCCCCGACGTCGTCCCGAAGACCGCCTGGGGGACGGCCGCCGGGATGCGTGGCGCGATGACGCTGATCGGCACCGTGTTGGGGTTGAGCTCGGCGGCGCTGCTGCCCACGTCGTGGGCGCTCCTCTTCATGGCGCTCGCCGTCGCACTCTCGGCGACCTCACTGCTGGCGATCCCGCACGAGCCGCGCGAGGAGCCGGTGCGCGCGCACGCCGTGATCCGCGATTGGCACGACCTGGGGATCACGCTGGTCGCGCGCGGCTGGATCGTGCTCGGCATGACGCTGCTGAACACCTACATCCTGTACTTCTTCAGCGACGTCCTCGCCGTGCGCGACGCGTCGCTGGGGACCGGCCTGGTCGCCGGGGCGGCGCTGGTCGGCGCGATCGCCTCGAGCGTCGGGACCGGGATGCTCTCCGACCGAGTCGACCGCCAATACGTCGTCGCGCTCTCGGGGATCCCGATGACGCTGGCGGCGCTCGGCTTCGCGCTGGCGCCCGATCCGCGGCTGATCTTCCTGTATGCCGCGCTGTTCGGCCTCGGGTACGGGGGCGTGTTCTCGGTCGGCTGGGCGCTGGCGCTCGACGCGATCCCGGCGCTCGGCGACACGGCGCGGGATTTGGGGATCTGGGGAACGCTCTCGAACATCCCCGGCATCATCGCGCCCGCGCTCGGCGGCTGGATCATCGCCCACGGCGCGACGCCGCGCGACGGCTACCGCGCGCTCTTCGCGCTGGCCGGCGCCAGCTTCGCGGTCGGCTCGCTGGTCGTGCTGCGGGTCGGGAAACGGCCGGTCGCGTCGATCTGGTCGGCGCTGTTCGTCGCCGTCGTCTCCCTGTTTCGCCAGCCGTACATGGCCTTACGGCTGCGCGTGCGCTCGTGGGGACGGCTGCCGTTCCGGCGCGGGCCGACGGTGCTGATCGCGAACCACCAGCACGAGGACGAGTCCGAGATGGTCATGGAGCGCATCTTTCTGCAAGGCCCCTGGCGCGCGCCCGTCCTGACCGCCTCGACCCGCCGCATGTACGAGCCCGGCTTCTTCGCCTGGCGCATGCCGTGGCTCGCTCCGCTGGTGCGCGAGCTGAACGCCGGCGGGATGTTCTACGCGCTCGGGATGCTGCCGCTCGAGAACCAGCTGAGCGCGCAACCGGTGCGCAGCCTCGCGCACGCCGTGCGCGCCGCGCACGGCGACCTCGCCGTCGCCGAGGTGTTCCGCGAGCCGGCGTGGCCCGCGCTCCCCAGCGGAGCGCGCACGCTCGACGAGGTGTTGGCGCCGCGCAACTTCGCGCTGACCGAACGCGACACGAAGCTCGCCTATCTGAACGAGCCGTATCGGCGCGAGGCGCTCGACCGGATCCGCGCCTCGATCGAAGAGGACGTCGCGCGTATCATCGACGTCACGAAGCGCGGCGCGACGTTCTTCGTCACGCCCGAAGGCTTTTACAGCAGCGACGGGCGCATGCGCCCGCTCAAGGGGATCGTCGAGCGACTGGTCGCGGTCGCCGACCCGTGGCTGCTGGCGATCGCCTACGACCCGCTGCGCGGGCGGCGGCTCTCGATGCTCTATCGCATCGTGCGGCCGGCGCAGCCGGACGATCTGGCGACCTCGCTAGCGGCGGCGCGGCCCGTCACGACGAGCGCGCTCCTCGCCCGCTGGCTGCTCGCCGTCGACCTGCCGTTCGACGCCGCCGAGGCACGCGAAGCCGTCGGCCGCGCGCGCGACGCGCTCCCGCCTGGTGCGTTCGTCGATCCCGAACTCGCCCACGACGCCGGGGCGGTCGTCGACCAAGCGCTCGCGACGATGGTTCGACGCGGCTGGCTGGTCGCCGACGGCGCGCGTTGGCGACTCGCTGCGCAGCGCAGTGACAGCCGTTTCCGCGGTGTCGACGTCGTCGCGTATCAGGCGACGTTTCTGGCCGAGACGATCGCGGCGCTCGAGCGGTTGGCCGAGCGCCCGGCGCGCTAGCGGACCGTCACGTTCGCCGCGGCCTGCGTCATGTGGCCGCGGGCATCGTGGGCGCGGAAGGTGACCGCGTACTGCCCGTGCGCGAACGGCGGTAGCGGCGGCAGCGTCGTGCTGACGGCGAACTCGCCCGTCGCGACCCGCGGCACGGGGAGCGAGACGCCGCCGGCGATCGCGGTCACCGCGACGACCTCCGGCGTGGTGTGGACGTCGGCGTAGACCGTCACGCCACCGCTCACCACCGTCGGCGTGAGGTGGATCGCCAGGATCTGCGGGAGACCGGTCGGGGAAATGCTTGGCAGGCCCGCTGGGCTCGCGGCCGGCGAGCCGGTTGCGCCGGCGGCGGCGCGCGTCGGCCCCAGTGCGGGCACGCGTGCGGCAGGCGCGACGAGCCGCGCGCTTGCGACCGGCGCGGGGCCGCTGGTCTGCGTCGTGCCGCGCACGCAGCCGCTCAGCCCCGCTGCCACGGCGGGAAGGGCGAGCAGGAGGCGGAAAGCTCGCGACATGCCCGGGATCCTGAGCATCGTCGCGCCCCTGTACAACGAAGAAGGGAACGTCACCGAGCTGGTGCGGCGCCTCGGCGCGGTCGCGTCGACGATCGAAGGCTTCGCGACGTACGAGCTGGTCCTGGTGAACGACGGAAGCACGGATCGAACACGTGCGCTCCTTCGCGAGCATGCCGCGCGCGACCCGCATCTGGTCGTCGTCGAATTGTCGCGCAACTTCGGCCACCAGATCGCGGCGACGGCAGGGCTCGACATCGCACGCGGCGATGCGGTGGTGCTGATCGACGCCGACCTGCAAGACCCGCCCGAGTTGATCCCCGAGCTGGTGGCGCGCTGGCGCGAGGGATACGACGTCGTCTACGCGGTGCGCCGCAACCGCAAAGGTGAGAGCCCCTTCAAGCTGTTCACCGCGCGCCTGTTCTACCGAGTCATCCGACGGCTCACCAACGTCGAGATCCCGGTCGACTCAGGCGACTTCCGGCTCTTCTCGCGACGCGTCGTCGACGCGCTCAAGTCGATCCGCGAGCGTCATCGCTTCATCCGCGGCCTGGTCTCCTGGGTCGGCTACCGGCAGAGTGCCGTCACCTACGACCGCGACGCGCGCTTCACCGGTACGACGAAGTATCCGGTTTCGAAGATGCTGCGCTTCGCCGTCGACGGGATCACCTCGTTCAGCGATATCCCGCTGCGGATCGCGACGTGGTTCGGCTTCGTCGTCTCGGCGGTCGCGTTCGGGGTCGCGCTGGCCGAGATCGCGATCCGGATCTTCACCGGCTACAACTTGCCCGGGTACACCTCGACGATCTTTGCGATCCTGTTCTTGGGTGGGGTGCAGCTGATCGGCATCGGCATCCTGGGTGAGTACGTCGGCCGCATCCACGACGAGGTCAAGGGCCGGCCGCTTTACCTGCTCGCCAGCGTCGAGCGCGACGGGGAGATCGCGCCGCCCTCGGTCGTCGACCCGCCGGAGGTCGTACGGACGTCGTGACCGGCGCGCCGCCGCTCGGCGCGGCGGCGGCGGTGTGGTTCGTCGGGCTGGCGCTCCTCGCGGCGCTGGCGGGTTGGCAGCGCCCGGCGCTGGCGCCGTGTCTGCTCGTCGTCGTCGACCCGTTCGCGTTGACGCGCTATCTCGGGCACACGACGATCACCTCGTTCAAAGTGGTGCTGGTCGGCGCGCTCGTCGGTCTGCTCCTCCGCGGTGCAGCCGCGTGGCCGCGCGACCGCACTGTCGGCGGAACGCTGGCCGTGCTCGCGCTGGTCGTGTTGGCGACGGCCGCGACGATCCCGCACGCCGCGTTCCGCGCGCCGGCGCTGCGCGAGACGCTCAAGGCGCTCGAATATCTGGTCGCCTTCGTGGTCGGCTGGTGGGCGGCGCGCGGCATCCGCGACGCGACGCGGCTGGTCGGCGGCGCGTGCGGCACCGCGGTCGTGCTCGTCACGCTCGACGCGCTGCGCGACTACTGGCACCCGCAATCCGGGATGTGGATCGACAACGTGCGGTTCGTGCGGCTGGCGGGTCACCTCGAAGGGCCGAACCAGCTCGCCGCCTGGCTCGGCATCGCGCTGCCCGCCGCGATCGCCGAGCTGGCGTGGTGGCCGGCCGTGTTGATCGTGACCGCGGTCGGCGGCGCGGCCGTCGCGCTGACCTTCTCGCGCGGCGGGATCGCGCAGACCGGGATCGCGCTGATCGGGACCGCGTGGGTGCGGGGGACGCAACGCCGTCGCCTCCCGGTCGCGGCGGCGATCGGCGCGACGGTCGTCGCGGCGGGGCTGGCGCTCGGCGCGTTCGCGCTCGCGACCCGCTCGCACGAGGGACTCTCGCGCGTCGGCTCGCTCTCCGAGAGCGTCGACTACGGTGGGACCGGGACGCGCGCGATCCTCTGGCACGCAGCCGAGGAGATGGGGCGCACGCACCCCGTGCTCGGCGTCGGCGCGGGCAACTTCGAGCTGCTCCTGCAACGCTACGGCGCACCGCCGCACGTGCGCACGCAAGCGAACTCGCTCTACCTCGAAGCCTGGGCCGACGGCGGCAGCGTGCTCCTGCTCGCGACCGTGCTGGCGGCGCTGGTCCCGTCGCTCTTGCTGCTCCGCGCGCGCGGCGCGCCGTTCGCGCTGGTGATCGGCTTCGCCGGCCTCGCGCTCGCCGTGCACGGCCTGATCGACGACGTGACCTTCTACACGAAGGTCGGTCAGCTGTGGTGGGTGCTGGCCGGCGTCGCGGCGGCCAGCGCCGGCGGCTCGTCCTCGTCGCCCAGCGCGACCCCGGGAACCAAGTAGCGCCGCACGTAGTCGGCGACGGCGTCTTCGAGCGGCGTCGCCGGCCGCGTCCAGCCGGCTTCGCGCAGCCGGTCGATCGTCGCGACGGTCCGGTACTGGTACTTGCCGCGCAGCCGTTCGGGCATCTCGACGTAGCTGATGCGCACCGGTAACTCGAGCGCGGCGAAGACGGCCTGCGCCAGATCGTTCCAGGTGCGATCGCGCCCGGCGCCGACGTTGTACAGACCGCCGGCGTGCGGGCTCGCTGCCAGGAACGCGGTGATCGCGGCGGCGTCCTTGACGTAGAGGAAGTCGCGGGTCTGCTCGCCGTCGGCGATGCCCGGCCGATAACTGGCGAACAGCTCGATCGTCCCGCGCTCTTGAATCTGCGCGAAGGCTTTGGCGACGACGCTGCGCATCTCGCCCTTGTGGTCTTCGTTGGGCCCGAAGACGTTGAAGTATTTCAATCCCACCGCTCGGTCGAGCAGGCCTTCGCGCCGCATCCACACGTCGAACAGGTGCTTGGAGTAGCCGTACATGTTGAGCGGCCGCAGCGCGTGCGGATCGAGATCCTCGCGCAGGTTCGACTCGCGCGCGCCGTACGTCGCCGCCGACGAGGCATAGACGAACCGCGCGCCGCGCCCGAAGGCCCAGCCGGCGACTTCCTGCGAGCGCCGCACGTTGTTGGCGATCAAGTACGAGGCGTCGCGCTCGGTCGTCGACGAGCAAGCGCCGAGATGAAAGACCGCGCCGATCGGGCCGAAGGCCTCGGGATCGGTGACGATGCGCGGGTAGAACTCCTCGGCGTCGAGATAATCGGCGAAGCGAAGCGGGACCAAGTGCCGCCACTTCTCGCTCGTCCCGAGCCGGTCGACGACGATTAGGTTCTCGCAGCCGTCGAGGTTCAGCTGCCGCACCAGCGCGGAGCCGATCAGACCGGCTCCCCCCGTCACGACGACGCTGCCTGCTTTCACGCTGGCCTCACTTCGCCGAACGGCTGAGGTCCGCATCCCGCACGACGCAGGCGACGACCGGCCGGGCCGCCGGCGCAGCCCCACCGAGCGTGAAGGCCGCCGCGACGCGGGCTGGGTCGAGCGAGGGACCGGCGACCTCGGCCAAGACGTCGCCGGCGGCGACGGGGGTGCCGATGTGCGCGACGATCCGAATCCCGGCGAAGTCGCCGTCGGCGGCGACGGCCTCGCGCGCCAGCTCGCCGATCGCGACCGTATCGATCGCCACGACGACGCCGCGCGCCGGCGCGATCGCCGGGGCGCGGTGCGGGTGCGGCGCGATCGACTCGAGCGCGGCGCGTGAGCCGCCCTGCGCCTCGATCAGCGCGACGAATCGCTCGTAGGCCGCACCGGAGTGCAGCGCGTCGAGCGTGCGCGGCACGACCGCGTCGACCGGGACGCCGGCGACACGCAGCATCTCGTGCGCCACCGCCAAGACATTCTCGGACAGGCGCGGATCGCGTTCGTCGCCGCGCAAGAAGTCCCGCGCCTCGACCGTCTCGATGCCGGTGCCGACGGCGGCCCCCAACGGCTCCTCCATGTCGCTGACCAGCGCGCTGGCGCGCCGGCCGAAGCCGCTCGCCAGCCGCACCAGGGTCGAGGCGAGCGTTCGCGCCTCGGCCAGCGTGCGCATGAACGCGCCGCGGCCGGCCTTGACGTCGAAGACGATCGCGCCGGCGCCGCCGGCGATCTTCTTCGAGACGATCGAGGCCGCGATCAACCCGATCGAGCGGACGGTCCCGGTCCGGTCGCGCAACGCATAGAGCTTCTTGTCGGCCGGTACCAAGCGCTCCGATTGCGCGGCGATCGCGCAGCCGATCCGCTCGACCTGGGCGACGAACGCCGCCGGGGTGAGGTCGGTCCGCACGCCGGGGATCGCTTCGAGCTTGTCGAGGGTGCCGCCGGTGTGGGCGAGCGCGCGGCCGGAGAGTTTCGCGACCGGGACGCCGCAAGCCGCGACGAGCGGGACCACGATCAACGAGACCGTGTCGCCGACGCCGCCCGAGGAGTGCTTGTCGACGACGGTCGCGCCGGCGAACTCCAGCACGTCACCGGAGCGCACCATCGCGTCGGTCAGGGCGACGATCTCCTCGCCCTTCAGTCCGCGGATCGCGCTGGCCATCAGCAAGGCGGCGACCGGGGCGTCGTCGATCGTCCCCTCGACGTACCCGGCGACGATCCGCTGCCAGGTCGAGGGGTTGAGCGCCGCGCCGTCGCGCTTCGCCTCGAGGGCGCGCCGCAACCAGCCGTCGGCGGGGACGGACTGCTCCGCTCGATCGATGACCATGCCTTGGGGGTCGGATTCGCCCGTTCGGGGCACGATGCCCTCGAAACGAGGTCGCCGCCCGCGGCGTTGTCCGGAGGTCCGATGTTGCCGCTCCCCATCTTGGCGCTGTTCCTGGCGATCCAGTCAGCCCCGTCGCCCCAGCCGCTGCCGACTCCGTCGGTGGCGACGCCGGCGCCGACCGCGTCCCCCGCCCCCGCGCCGAGCCCGGTCGCGACGCCGACGCCGGCCGCGGCGCCGCCGACGCCGAGCCCCTCGCCGCTCTTCGCCTACATCGTCGACCCCTCGCCGGTCCCGTCCGGATCGCCGCAGATCGTCGAGGTCTCGCTGAACGACCGGACCCTGCACGCGGGCGGGATGCTGCTGGTGAAGGTCACGACGAGCCTCGACATCACCGCCCTGTTCGCCCGCACGATGGGTCACCAAATCGGGATCCCGCTGATCTCACCGGGGATCTTCGCCGGGCAAACGCAGCTGCCGCAAGCGATCCCGTCCTTCTTCCTCAACCGAACCTACTCGGTCGATTTCGTCGGCACGACCGCCGACGGCCGGACCGCGATCGTCACCCTCCCGCTCCGCCTCGCGCCCTAACTGCCTCGCCGGCGTCAGCGTGTAGGTCCCCGCCGAATTTGTAGTCGGACACAACCTCCGCGTCGTCGCGCCTACTGCTCCTGGGACCTGATCTAGCGAGGCGCCAATCGAGCCGAGGAATCACCGCAAAGGCGCGGTGATTTATGGTAGACTATAGCCGCAATCATGCGGCGATTCATCTGGGAAGACCCTCGATGGCCGGCGCTATACGTCGAAGAGGCGGCGCTCAGCCGGCAGCTTGCCGCCGCGGCCTTCGGCCAGGGGTCCGTCGCCGGCGCCCTCCGTGCTCTCGGCTTGGCTGATCGCGGCCGAGTGCAGCTGGAAGCGTTCGCCGAAACAGCCCTCGACACGTCAGCGATCGAGGGTGAAGCACTGGACCCCGAGAGCGTGCGCGCGTCGCTCGCCCGGCGGCTCTCGCTCGAGCGGGACGCGAGTGGCACAACGGATGCGAGGGCGGACGGCGCGGTCGCTGTGACGTTGGACGCGACGCGCGACGCGTCCGAGCCGGTCACGGCAGAGCGCCTGTTCGCGTGGCACCACGCGTTCTTGCCGGATGCACCGCGCGGTCTGCTCATCGGCGCCTGGCGGACCGCGGCGGACGACCCGATGCAGGTGGTTTCCGGGACGGTGTCCGCGCGAGTCATCCATTTCGAGGCGCCGCCCGCGGTGCGGGTGCCGGCGGAGATGGCGGCGTTCATCGACTGGTGCGAGGCACCATCGGATTCGCCCCCGCTGGTGCGGGCGGCGCTCGCGCACTTGTCTTTCGAGACAATCCATCCGTTCGCGGACGGAAACGGTCGAATCGGGCGGGCGCTCGCGGACCTCATGTTGGCACGCGGGAACACAGCGATCGCGCCCTACGTCTCGCTCTCCCGTCAGATTCGAGCGGACCGTTCGGCCTATTACGCTGCGATCGAGAAGGCGCAGCGTGGCGCGGTGGACGCGACGCCGTGGGCGCGGTGGTTCATCGACTGCTACCGTCGGGCGACAGACGAGACGCTGCGCTCGATCGACGGGATGATGCGCGCGAGCATGTTCTGGCGCGATCACGCGGATGCCGAGATCAACGCACGACAGCGACGCGTTCTGGAACGCTACCTCGCCGGCGGGTTTGAGGGGTGGATTAGTGCGCGACACTATACGGCGATCGCAAAAACCTCAGACGATACCGCGCAGCGGGACCTGGCCGCGCTTGCGGCCCAGGGCATCATCCTTGCGAATCCGGGGAAGGCCCGAAAGACGAGCTATCGACTGCGCGACGAGTATGATCCGCACACGCGAACATGAAGAAGCCCCGCACCGTTTGGCGCGAGGCCTCATTCCGTCATCTTCGCGGCGACCGGAGTCGCGCAGGCTTAGTTGACGACTTGGACGTCGATCTTACGCGGGCGCGCCTTGGCCTGCAGATGCAGTCCGAGCGCGAGCAGGCCGTGTTCGACCTTGGCATCGATCGCCGCGGTGTCGATCTCCTCGGGGAGGAAGATCGAGCGCTGGAACGAGCGCCGCTCGCTGGTGCCGGTCACCGTCAGGACGCGGTCCTCGACCGTGACTTCGATCTGGTCGGGCCGGTAGCCCGGAACCGGGAGCTCGACGGTCCAGCCGTCGTCCGTCTTCTGGACTTCCAGGGCCAGGCCGGAGCCGTTCCCGGTACCGCCCAGAAACGCCCGGTAGGGGTCGAACCCGAAGAGGTCGCTCACCGCCAGCCGGCGGCTCCCGCCACTCGGGCGGGTCAGCAGATCAGCCATGTTTGTTTCTCGTGTGCCTCCGACGTCACCGCCTCGCCCAAAGGGGAGGCGGCCAAATTATTGACACCTCTATTCTAGTCATCGTTAGCACTCTTGTCAATAGTCTGCCAGAAGCGCCAGACCGCCCGGCTGGTGGTATGATGGATGGCCCGTGCCCCCCGACGTCCTCGCCCCCTCGCTGGTCCGCGCCCTCCCCGCCTCGTCACGCCCGCTCGCCGAGCTGATCGAGCGGCTGCGCACGCCCGGTGAGCGCGGCTACGCCTTCGCCCTCCACGAGACGACGGCAGCGGCCCGGCCCTACCTGCTGGCGGCGCTGCACGGCGCGCTCGGCGGCCAGCTCTTCGTCGTCGTCCCGACGACCGACGTCGCCGAACGGACCTTCACCGACCTGACCTATTACCTAGGCGAGCGGGAGCCGCGCGGCGTCAGCCTGCTGCGCGCCCGCGACGAGACGCTGGGAGCGATCGAGTCACCCTCGGAGCGCAGCGCGCGAATGACGCTGCTGGCCGACCTGTGCGCCCACCGGCCGCAGGTGATCGTCGCCCCGGTCGCCGCGTTGCGCCAGTACGTCATCCCGCGGAGCGTCTTCGAGGACGCCGTCTGCACGCTGCGCGTCGGCGACGCGCCGGGCTGGGAGGCGACGCTGGCGCGGCTGTACCGCGCGGGCTACGCGCGGGTCGACGTGGTGAGCGCCGCCGGCGAATTCGCCGTGCGCGGCGGGATCCTCGACGTCTTCCCCGCGACCGCCGACCTGCCGGTGCGCATCGAGTTCTTCGGCGACGACGTCGACTCGATCCGTCCCTTCGAGGTGCAGTCGCAGCGTTCGAGCGGGACGCTCGAGGCCGTCGCGATCGCACCCTGGCTCGAAGTGTTGCGCGACGAATCGTTGCGCGCGAACGTGGTGGCGCGCGCGCAGGGCGAGCCGGGCGTGATCTCGGCGCTCCGTGCATATCTCGCCGGCGGCGCCGACGTCCCCGAGCCGTGGCTCGCACTCGCCTACGACGAGCGCGCGACGATCCTCGACTACCTCGACCCGCAGGCGTTGATCGTCCTCGAAGAGCCCGGGATGCTCGAGACCATCGAGCGCGGGCTCGACGAGGAGCGCCGGCGCGGCGCGCAGGCGCTGATGGCCGGCGTCGACTCGGGCGAGCTCGACGTGCGCGACGACGAGGTCGGCGAAGCGCTGCTGGCCGACGTCGCTGCGCCGTACCCGACCTTGAACGACGCCGCCGAGCGGCTCGCCGCGCGGCGCGTGCTGATCGTCACCGGCGGCATCGACGCCGGCGGCCAACGCTGGTTGCCGCGGGCGCGCGAAGGCTTCGTGCTCGAGACGCGGCCGGCCGAGCACTTCAACCGCCGCATCGAGTTGTTCACCCAGCAGGTGCGCGCCTGGGTCGCCGACGGCGAGACGCTGTGGTTGGTGGCCTCGGGCGCATCGCGTTTGGCGGAGATCGTGCGTGCCGCCGGGGTCAGCGTCGAGCGCAGCGCGCCGTTCGTCCACCTGCGCGCCGTCGTCGGCACCGACGGGGTCGCGATGACGTCGTCGGGCGTGCCGCGCGCCGGCACCGTCTACGTCGACCAAGGTTCGATCGAGGACGGCTTCGCGATCCCCGGCCTGCACCTGCGCGTCTTGGGCGACCGCGAGATCTTCGGCCAACCCGCCAAACGGGTCAAACTGCGCGCGGTCAAGGAAGGCGTCCCGGTCACGCTGGCCGACTTGCGGGTCGGCGATTACGTCGTCCACGCGGTGCACGGGATCGGCCAGTATCTCGGCTTGCGCACCGAGACGATCCTCGGCGCGACCAGCGACTACCTCGACCTCACCTACGCCGGCACGGACCGGATGCTCGTCCCGGTGCACCAGATGCACCAGGTCACCAAGTACAGCGCGAGCGAGGGCGCCGCGCCGCGGCTCTCGCGGATGGGCGGCGCCGACTGGGCGCGCACGAAATCGCGCGTCTCGGAGAACCTGGCCAAGATCGCCGACGGGCTGGTCGAGCTCTACGCCGAACGCGAAGTCGCCCGCGGCCACGCCTTCCCGCCCGACACGCCGTGGCAGGCCGAGCTCGAGGAGGCCTTCCCCTACGAGCCGACGCCCGATCAAGCGCAGGCGATCGTCGACGCGAAGCGCGACATGGAGTTGCCGCGTCCGATGGACCGGCTGGTCTGCGGCGACGTCGGCTACGGCAAAACCGAAGTCGCCGTGCGCGCGATCTTCAAGGCGGTCGCCGACCACACGCAGGTCGCGCTGCTCTGCCCGACCACGCTGCTGGCGGCGCAGCACACGCGCACGCTGCACGCGCGCTTCGCCTCGTTCCCCTTGCGGATCGAAGAACTCTCGCGCTTCAAGAGCAAGAAGGAGCAGCGAGCGATCCTCGACGACCTCGCGCTCGGCAAGGTCGACGTCGTGGTCGGGACGCACCGCATCTTGCAGAAGGACGTCGTCTTTCGCGACCTCGGACTGATCGTGGTCGACGAGGAGCAGCGCTTCGGCGTCATGCACAAGGAGCGCCTCAAGCAGCTCAAGGCGACGGTCGACGTCCTGACGCTCTCGGCGACGCCGATCCCGCGCACCCTGCAGATGTCGCTGATCGGCGTGCGCGACCTCTCGCTGATCCAGACCGCGCCGAAGAACCGGATGTCGATCAAGACGGTCGTCGTCCCGCAGTCGGACGCGGTCGTGCAGCACGCGATCGCCGCCGAGCTGGACCGCGGCGGCCAGGTCTACTACGTCCACAACCGCATCGAGTCGATCTACGGCGTCGCGCGCGCGCTCGAGCAACTGGTCCCCAAGGCCCGCATCGCGGTCGGTCACGGGCAGATGCGCGAGCACGAGCTCGAGCCGGTCATGAGCAAGTTCATCGACGGCGAGATCGACGTCTTCGTCTCGACCACGATCATCGAGAACGGGATCGACATCCCCAACGTCAACACGATCATCGTCAACGACGCCGACAAGTTCGGCCTGGCGCAGCTCTATCAGCTGCGCGGCCGGGTCGGCCGTTCGAACCACCAGGCCTACGCGTTCCTGCTCTACCAGGCCCACAAAGCGCTGAGCGAGGAGGCCAAGGCGCGGCTCGAAGCGATCCGCGAGTTCACCCACCTGGGCAGCGGCTTGCAGATCGCGATGCGGGACCTGGAGATCCGCGGCGCCGGCAACCTGCTGGGCGCGGCGCAGTCGGGCTTCATCGGCGCGGTCGGCTTCGACACCTACGCGCAACTGCTGGCCGAGGCGATCGCCCAGCGCAAGGGGACCCACCCGCCCCACGCGGACGCGCGCGAGGCCGTCATCGACGTCAAGCTCGACGCCTACGTCCCCGACGACTACGTCCCGCAGGTCTCGCAGAAGATCGCGATCTACCAGCAGCTCGCCGCCGCGCGCACGCTGGCGCAGGTCGACGAGACGGTCGCCTCGGTGCGCGACCGCTTCGGCGCGCCGCCGCCGGAATTCGATGCGCTGGTCGAGATCACGCGGCTGCGCGTGCTCGCGCTACAGGTCGGCGTCACGCGGGTCGTCATCAACGAGCAGCGGCTGACGCTGGGCGTCGGCAGCGGCTTCACGCTCGACCCCGCCTCGATCCCCAAGCTGCAGTCGATCTCGAAGAACCGCTTTCGCTTCGGCGAGGGGAAGATCACGATCGATCTCCCCGCCCGCACCCCGGCCGAGCAGCTCCCCACGTTGCACGCCCTACTCGAAGCCCTTTAACCTGACGGCGCGGTCGCCGTCCGTCGGCCGTAGACGAGCGTCACCAGCAGCGCACCGAGCACCACCAGGCTGCAAGTCGTGAAGATCGGTGCGAAGGCCGAGCCGTCGCGACTCAAGACGATGGCGACCAAGGCCGCTCCGACGCCCAGGCCGCTGATGCGCATCAGGTTGTAGAGGCCGACGCCGGCGCCGTAGCTGCCGGCCTGCGTCGCCGTCGCGCCCACGGCGGTCGAGGTATAGCTCAACGCCACGGCGGCGCCGACGATCAGCAGCGACGCGCCCAGGGCGACCAGATCGGCCGCACGGACGATGACCAGCGCGAGCGCGCTCGCCCCGACGAGCATCAGGATCAGCGAGGTGCGGACGGCGCGCAGGCTGCCGAACCGGTCGATGACGGCGCTGGTCAGCGGGGCGCAGATCGCCATCGCGAACGGCAGCGCGAAGGTCGCGAAGCCGGCCGCCTCGGTGGTGAAGTCCCGCACCTGGATCAGGTAGAGCGGGATCGCGACCAACGCCGCTCCGAAGGCCGTCGTGGTGGCGAAGACCGCGATGCAGCTCGTCACGTACGACGGCTCCGCGAACGCGCGCGGCGAGACGAACGGCTGCGCGGAGGTGTGGATCGCGCGCGCGAAGGCGACCAGGCCGAGCACGCCCAGGATGGTCAGCACGACGATGAGGGGTGAGCCGAGGCCGAGCTGCGGGATCGCGGCAAACGCGACTTGCAGCAGCAGAGCCCCGAGCGTGAGTCCGAGCGCGCCGCGCCACTCGAGCGACGCGACGCGGCGCGGATCCGAGGGGACGTAGCGCCAAGCCGCGATGCAGGACAGGAGCGCGAGCAGTGCGGTCGGCACGAAGACCGCGCGCCAGGTCCAGGAGCTGGCCAGCACGCCGCCCAGCGGCGGTCCTAACGCCTGCCCCAGACTGTTGGCCGTCGCCCACGCGCCGAGCGCGAAGGCTTGCCGTTGCGGCTCGTGGACGTCCTTGAGCAGTGTCATGACGACCGGGACGATCGCCGCGGCCGCCGCCCCCTGCACGACGCGCATCGCGACCAGCGTGGTGAGATCGTGCGCGGTCATCGCGACGAGCCCCGCCAAGCCGACCGCCCCGACGGCGACGCAGAAGATGTCTCGGCGCGAGAAACGGTTCCCCAACCAACCGCCGAGCGGCAGCAGCGTCGCAAACGAGATCGAGGCCGAAGTGATGACGAGCGACGCGGCGGAAACCGAGACGCGCAGGTCCCGCGCGATGGCGTCGATCGGGACGTACAGGATCGTGGTCGCGAGGACCGAGGTAAACGTCCCGCTCACCAGCGAGAGCGTCGCGAGCGTGCGACGCCGGCCGCGAATCACCTCAGTGGCTCGGCGCTCTCATGCCTGCAGCGCGCGCCAGTTCGCACGGGCCTGCGTCTCGGTCAGATCGGGATCGGGATCGCAGGCGAACCCGAAGGTCGAGAACGCGCGCGGGTGGCGCTCGAAGATCGCGCGCGCCAGCGTCGGAACGATCAGCCGCCGCCAGTGATTCGGCGAGCCCTGCCAGAAGTGGCCGGGCGTCCGCAGCCGCGTCTGCTCGGGCGCGTGGCGCTGCACGACGCTGTCGATGTCGTTGACCGCGACCAGTCCGAACTGCCGCAGCAGCACCTCGATCTCGCCGCGCGCGTCGCGCACGAAATCGGCATAGCGCAGGACCGCATCGGCCCGCGGCGCCCAGCCGGAACTCACCTCGAGCAGCGCGGCGAAACGCCAGCTCATCGCGTAGCGCACGAACGGCTCGTCGATCGGCGTGACCTCGGCCGTCAGCGAGCGCTCGTCGCCGCACTCGCCCTCGAGCCAGCGGTTGGTCTCCGGATCGGTCGGCGCGTAGTGCAAGATCGAGAGCAGCACGTCGAGCGGGTGGCGCGCGGTCACCGCGATGCGAAACCCCGCTTCGCGCAGGAAGCCTTCGAACTCGCGGCTGTAGCGCCAGTGCATCGCCAGCGAGACGTCGGGTGGGAACTGGTCCCACTGCGCCTCGCCGGGGACCCAGACGGCGAGGTTGGGCAGGCCCAGCACGTCGGTCAGGACGCGCCGCATGAAGACGTTGCCGGTGCGCGGGGTCGAGACGATGAAGAAGCGGTTCAAGGCGTGCGAGGGTTCCGTGCCCCCTGACCGGCGCCCTGGAGGCGGCCCGGGCCCCTGCCGATACTTCAGAAGTGACGACCGGGAGGGACTACCAGCTCCGGTGCTGCGCCTGCGCCAGCGTGCTCGAGGACGACGGCGTCGTTCTGGACTGCCCGCACGCCCACGCGCCGGCCCTCCTGCGCAGCGTCTATCCGCGGACCTTCGCGGTCGACCCGCTCCCCTCGCTGCTGCGCTACGGCCGCTGGTTGCCCCGCGGGCGGTCCCTGGCGACCGACGCCCGCAGTGCCGTCTACCGCAGCACCGCCCTAGCGGCGCACCTGGGCCTGCGCGAGCTGTGGATCGCCTTCAGCGGTTGGTGGCCCGAGCGCGGCGCGACCCTCGAGACGACGACCTTCAAGGAGCTCGAGGCCTACGCGGTGCTGGGACGGCTGGCGCGCAACGAGGCCCGGACGCTGGTCGTCTCGTCGGCCGGCAATACGGCCGCCGCCTTTGCCCGCGCCGCGACCGAGATCGACGCCCCGGTCCTGATCGTCATCCCGGGTGATGCCTGGGAGCGGCTCGCCGCGCTGGTCCGGGTCGGGCCGACCGTCTTCGTCGTCGCCGTCGATGGCGGACAATACGAGGACGCGATCGCGCTGGCGCGGGGCCTGGCCGCCGAGGACGGCTACGTCCTGGAGGGCGGCGTTCGCAACGTCGGACGGCGCGACGGGATGGGGACCGCGATGCTCGAGTCCGTCGAAGCGATGGGCCAGCTCCCCGATGCCTACTTCCAAGCGATCGGCAGCGGCGCCGGTGCGCTGGCCGCCCATGAGGCGGCCCTGCGCCTGATCGCCGACGGCCGCTTCGGCCAGCGGCTGCCGCGGCTGATGCTCAGCCAGAACGCCCCCTTCACCCCGATCCACGACGCCTGGGTCGGCCGCAGCGCGACGCTCGACGAGCGCAGCCCGCTGGTCGCGCGCGAGCAAGTGCGCCGGATCGCCGCCTCGGTGCTCTCCAACGTCGCGCCGCCCTACGCGACGATCGGCGGCCTGCGCGACGCGCTGGCCGAGAGCGGCGGCACGACCTACGCGATCGCCAACGCCGAGGTCCGCGCCGCCGTGCGGCTGTTCGAAGATCTCGAAGGGATCGACGTCGAGCCGGCCGCGGGGGTGACGCTCGCCGCGCTGGTCCGCGCGGTCCGCGCCCGCGACGTGACGCCCAACGAACGCTTACTGGTCCACGTCACCGGCGGCGGCGCACGCCGCCGCGAGCCGGTTCGCGCCGAGCAGCGCCCGGCGCTGGTCGTCGAGCGCGACGTGCACGGCGCCTTCCCCGCCCTCGGCGAACTCCTCTCCGCGTAAGCGGAGTTCAGACCAGCCGCGACTCGGCGAGGTCGAGGTCGTATTGGATCGTGCGGAAGACCTCGTCGGGGATCTTCCCCGCGTCGCGCAGCGTGGCGATCTTGCGGCGCTCGGCTTGCAGCGCCTTCCACTGGACGTCGTGATCGAATTTGCTGGCCGAGCTCTCGGCCGGCTCCTTGTGCCCCTCGTGCCCCCGCAGGTGCTCGATGCGATGGACGTACTCGTCGATCTGGCGTTGCACGATCTCGTGCTGCTGCGCGTCGGCCGCCGCCGCGTCCAGCTTGCGCAGCTCGGCGAGACCCTCCTCGAGCGCCGCGACCCGGGCGGCGATGTCGCGCGCGGCGGTGTCACCCTCCTCGCGCACGTGCAGCCACTGCAAGATCGGGATCAGCGTCAGCCCTTGGCCGACCAGCGTCACTAAGATCACCACGAACGTCACCACGGCGATCGCGTCGCGGCCGGGGAACGGCGCACCGGTCGCAGTGGTCAGCGGCAGCGCGAGCGCGGCGGCGAGCGAGACGATCCCCCGCATCCCGCTCCAACCGATGATCGTGATGTACGACCAGGGCGGCAGCGGATCGCGCCGCGCGATCGCCGGGATCTGGCGCGGCAGCCACGCCGCCGGAAAGACCCACAGCAGCCGAACGACGATCAGCACGGCGGAGATCGCGAGCGCGGGTGGCAGCAGCGCCAAGGCATGCGGATCGTCGCGCACGATCGTGCGCACTTGGAGCCCGATCGCCAGGAACAAGAACGCGTTGAGCAGGTAGATCCAGAGCGTCCAGACGTTGATCCCGATCAGCCGCGCCTCCGGCGTGAGGTACACCGAGCGGCGCGCGAGCGCGATCCCCGCGACGACGGTCGCCAGCACCGCCGAGACGTGCAGCGCCTGACCAGTCAGGTACGCGACGTACGGCGCGGCGATCAACAGGACGTTCTGGATCGTCGCGTCGTTGAGCTCGTAGCGGTTCAGCAGCATGGTGACCTTGACGGTCAGCCAGGTCACGCCGATGCCGACCGCGACGCCGCCCGCCGCGATAAAGACGAACGAGACCGCGGCGGCCGGCAGCGAGAACGCGCCCGTCGTCACCGCCGCGACGGCGTAGCCGTAGATCACCAGTGCGGTCGCGTCGTTGACCATCCCCTCGCCCTCGACGACGGCGACGATGCGGCGTGGGATCGAGAAGCGCTCGAACAGAGCGCCGGCCGCGACCGCGTCGGGCGGCGAGACGACCGCGCCCAGCACGAAGGCCGCGGCCCAGCCCAGCTCCGGCAGGATCCGCTGCGCGACGGCTGCCACGATGACGGTCGAGACGATGACCAGCCCGACCGCCAGCAAGAGAATGGGGCGCAGGTTGGCCCGGAAAAGCTTCCAATCGGTCGCCCAGCCGGCGCTGAAGAGCAGCGGCGGGAGGACGGCCAGGAAGATCCAGTCCGGCGCGATGCGGATCGGCGGCAACCCCGGGACGAAGGCCAGCAGCGTCCCGCCCAGGACGAAGACGATCGGCGCCGGCAGCGCGAGCCGGCGCGCGACGATGGCGCCGGCGATGGTTGCTGCCAGCCCCAGGACGAGCAAGAACGGCTCGGGCACGCGGGTTCGTTCCGGCACCCAACCGCTCGCTTCCCGCCCCGCGCCGCCGCGCGGGCGAAGAGGACGCCGACGGTGGGTCCCGAACCCGGCCTGGTCTGCGCGGAGGACGCATTCGCCTCCGCCTTTTCACGTCGTGACCATTGACGGAGAACCGATGTCCCGTATAGTCCGCGCTGCCGCCGTGCTCGGCACGGTTGCGCTTTGCGCCTCGCTCGCCGCGTGCTCGTCCGGCGGAGGCGGTGGCAACCTCGCGTCCGTGAACGGCCAAACCATCACGCACGCCGATTTCGATCGGCGTCTCGAGGCCAGCCCGAACGCCAAGCAAGTCCTCAATCAAATGGTGCAGCAGAAGCTCATCGACGAGTACGCGCAGGACAAGCACGTCGACATCACCCAGGCGCAGATCGACAAGCGCGAAGCCGAGATCCGAGCGAAGTACCCGCCGGGGCAGTTCGACCAGATCGTCAAGCAGCAAGGGCTCACCGAACAGGAAGTCCAGAACATCCTGCGCCAGCAACTCGTCCTCGAGCAAGCCGTCGCGCCGCAGGTGCACGTCAGCGACGCCGACGTGAAGAACTACTTCTTGAAAAATCACGCGACCTTCGACAAACCCGAGCAGGTGCGCGCGCGCCACATCCTGGTCGCGGATCCGCAGACGGCGGCGATCGTGCTGGCCAAGCTGAAAGCCGGCGGGAGCTGGGACGCGCTGGCCAAGCAGTACTCGACCGATCCCTCGAGCAAGGAGAAGGGCGGCGAGCTCGGCTTCTTCGGCAAGGGACAGATGGTGCCGGCGTTCCAAGACGCGGCCTTCGCGGCCAAGGTCGGCGCGATCGTCGGCCCGGTGAAGTCGCCGTTCGGTTACCACATCATCCAGGTCGAAGAGAAGAAGCCGCCGACCACGGCGAGCTTCGCGTCGGTCAAGGATCAGATCAAGACGCAGCTCACGCAGCAGCAGGAGGGACAGGCCGTGCCGGTCTTCCTGCAAGGGCTGCGCACGGCGGCGACGATCACGGTGTACGACGACCGCTACAAGGATCTGTTCCCGCCGCCGAGCCCGGCCGCCGCGGCCGCCACGACGGCGCCGGCACCGCCTCCCGCAACGACGGCGCCAACGCCCGCCCCGAGCGGCACGTAATCCGGTACGCGAGGCGGGAGTCGGAACGACCCCGCCTCGCGAACTGGGCGCAGCAGCCATGATTCGGATCGTGGGCCTGGGTCCGGGCGACCCGGGCCTCCTCACGCTGGGTAGCCGCGAGTCGCTGCGCGCCGTCGGGCGCGCGGCCACCGTGCTCGCGCCACCCGAGTTGGTGCGCTTCCTCGAGAGCGACGGGGTCGCGATCGAGCGCGCGCTGATCCTCGACCAGGGACTGTTCCTACGCGGCTCGACCGAGGTGATCGACGCCTTCGTCGCGCGGCTCGACGCGCGCGACCTGGGCCTGGGCGTGCTCGGTAATCCGCTCTCGGACTTCGCCGGTCTGCCGCTGCTGCTGCGCGCCCTCGAGCGCGCCAGGATCGACGCCGAGATCATCCCCGGGATGCCGCGCGCGACGCTCTCGGCCTCGATCACGATGCCGCTGGTCCCGCTCCCGCCCGGCTCGACGCACCACAGTTGGGACGACCTGGTCGAGATCATGGCGCGGCTGCGCCGCTCGTGCCCATGGGACCGCGAGCAGACCCACGCCTCGCTCGTGCGCTACCTGATCGAGGAGACCTTCGAGGTCGTCGACGCGATCGAGCACGGCACCGACGGCGACCTGTGCGAAGAGCTGGGCGACTTGCTCTTCCAAGTCGTCTTCCACGCACAGCTTGCGACCGAGCGCGGGAAGTTCTCCGTCGCCGACGTGATCGACGCCCTCTCGAACAAGATGATCCGCCGTCACCCGCACGTCTTCGGCGACGTCGCGGTCGCCAACGTCGATCAGGTCTGGGCGAACTGGGAGATCCTCAAGTCGCAGGAGGCGACCGGGCTGGCCCGGACCTCGAAGCTCGACGGGATCCCGGTCCATCTCGGCGCGCTGCAGCGCGGCCAGAAGATCCAAGAGAAAGCCGCCCGGGTCGGCTTCGACTGGGCCGACGCGCGCGACATTACCGAGAAGCTCTCCGAGGAGCTGCGCGAGCTGGCCGACGCGCGCATCCGCGCCGGCGACCTGCGCCCCGAGGACCCGCACGTGCGCGAGGAGCTGGGCGACGTCCTGTTCACCGTCGTCAACCTGGCTCGGCGCTTGGGGATCGACGCCGAGGGCGCGATGCGCGACGCGAACGCGAAGTTCGACCGCCGCTTCCGCTACATGGAAGCCTCCGCCGTCGCCAGCGGCCGGCAACTCAACGACATGACGCTCGACGAGCTCGAAGATCTGTGGCAGCAGGCGAAGACGGCGGCCTGATCCGCGTGCGCATGAGCGCCCACGACGCGCACTACGGCGGCGATCTCGTCGACGGAGCGCGTATCCTGGGGCTGTTCGGCGACGTCGCGACCGAACTGCTGATCCGTCACGACGGCGACGAGGGGCTGTTCGTCGCCTACGACCTGGTCGAGTTCAAAGCGCCGGTCCACGCCGGCGACTACATCGAAGCGCGCGGGCGGATCACGCACGTCGGCACGACCTCGCGCACGATGGAGTTCGAAGCCCACAAGGTGATCGCGCCGCGCCCCGACCTCGCCTCTTCGGCCGCCGACGTACTGGCCGAGCCGCTGCTCGTCGTCCGCGCACGCGGGACGTGCGTGACGCCGAAGGACCGCCAGCGCGCTATAAGCCGACGTTGACCAAGAGCGCGCCGTCGGCGAGGGCGCGCAGCTTGGCGTAGGCGACCTCGCGGGGCATCGGGGCCATCCCGCAGTTGGTCGAGCAGACCAGCCGGTCTTCGGGGACGTGGCGGCGGGCGAGCGCGATCGTGCGCTGCACGTCCTCCGGTGTCTCGACGACGTTGCTCGCGACGTCGATGACGCCGACCGCGAGTACCTTGTCGCCGGCCAGCGCGAGCACTTCGGGTGGGACGTGCGAGCCGGCCAGCTCGACCGAGATCTGCTCGACGCTGCTCTGCGCGAGCAACGGTAAGACGTGCGCGTACTGATCCCAGCGCTCGCCGAGGTTCGCCTTCCACTGCACGTTGGCGGGGATGCCGTAGCCGTAACAGACGTGGACCGCGCGCGTGCAGTTCGCACCGCCGAAGGCGAGGTCGAGCGCCTGGATCCCCCACTCGGCGACCTCGGCGAAGTAGACGTTGAACGCCGGCTCGTCGAGCTGCACGACGTCGACGCCGATCTCGACCAGCTCGACGATCTCCTCGTGGATCGCACGCGCGAAGGCGAGCCCGAGCTCACGCCGGCTGCCGTAGGCCTCGTCGACGACGGTGTCGACCAGCGTCATCGGGCCCGGGATGGTGACCTTGAGCGGCCCGTCGGTCAGCGAGCGCGCGAAGCGCATCTCCTCGACGTGGATCGGGCCGGTGCGGCGGACCTCGCCGGTGACGGTCGGGCAGACGGCCTCGTAGCGGTCGGCGCGAATCCCGCGCGAACTGCGTTTGCTCGCGTCGACGCCGCCGAGCCGCTCGGCGAAGCCGTGCACGAAGTGCGAGCGCGACTGCTCGCCGTCGGTGACCGTGTCGATCCCCGCCCGGAGCTGCTCGCCGATCGCGATCCGGACCGCGTCGCGCTGCGCCTCGCGCAGTGCCTCACCTTCGAGCCGCCAATTCGGAAAGAGGCGCTCGGGTTCGGCCAGCCAGGCGGGCTTCGGCAAGCTGCCGGCGATCGTCGTCAAGAACCCCATGCGGCGCCGTTCGGCGGGCGGCATGGCCGGCGCCTCGTGGTGGGGAAGCCGGCCTGGCGGTGCGGCTCGACAAGTACATGAAGGTCTCGCGGCTCGCCAAGCGGCGCACCGAGGCGAAGGACGGGATCGAAGCGGGCCGGATCACCAAAGAGGGCCGGGCGCTCAAGCCCGGCTACGAGGTCAAGGTCGGCGACGTGCTGGTCATCCACTACCGCACGAAGTTCCTGACGGTGCGCGTGCGCGACGTCCCGGCGCGCGTTCTCCCCTCGCTGCGCCCCGCCGACCTGTACGAGATCGTCGAGGACCGCCGCGACGATCCGATCGACTGGCTACAGTGAGAACGCCGACGCGTCGCTCGCGGCTCTCCGCGGACGCCAAGGACGCCCTCGCGCGCGAGGCCCCGGCCGACCGCGGCGTGCGCGCCGCGCTGCGCGCCGGCCTCGCGCTCTACGGCGGCCAACTCGACGCGCGCGGCGAGTGGGTCTTCCGCACCCGCCGGCCGGCCGTCGCGCGGCTGGCCCGGACCGTCTTCGATGAGGCCGGCCGACCGGCCGGGGTGCGGCGCGGCCACGACGCGCGACTCTTTCGGGCCACGACCTTCGAGATCGACCTCGGCCCCCCGGAAGATCCGCCGCCGCGGCCGCGCCGGCGCGACGAGCGCCGGGCCGAGCTGCGCGGCGCCTTCTTGACCGTCGGTTCGCTGGCGACGCCGCAGCACGGGTACCATCTCGAGTTCGTCGTCCCCGACCTGGCCCGCGCCGAGCGGATCGCCGCGCTGATCGCCGCCGAGGGGCTCGCGCCGCGCACGATGCTGCGCAAGGGGCGCCGGGTCGTCTATCTCAAGGGGCTCGACGCGATCGTGACCGTACTGGGCGCGATCGGCGCCTCGGGCGCGATCCTGTACCTCGAGGACGTCGCCGCGGTCAAGGAGACCAAGAACCGTATCCGCCGGCTGGTCAACACCGAGACCGCCAACGTCGTGCGTGCGGCCGCCGCCGCGGCGGCCCAGCGCGAGGCGATCGGGTACCTAGCGGACGCCTACGGCCTGCGTAATCTCTCGCCGGCGCTGCGGGAGGCGGCCCAGCTTCGCCTGGCGCACCCCGACGAGACCCTGGCCGAACTGGGACGCAGGTGCAACCCCTCGGTCGGGAAAGCGACGATCAACGGCAGGCTCAGTTCCCTGATGCGGCTGGTGAAACGGCTGCGCGGCGAACGAGAGGAGCCGGAAGTTTCCCGCGTCTAAAAGCGAGCGTCCCATGCGCATCGGTATCAACGGCTTCGGCCGCATCGGTCGGAACTTCACCAAAGCGCTCCTGGAGCGGTACCCCGACCTCCAGATCGCAGCGGTCAACGACCTGACTAGCGCCGCCGAGAGCGCGCACCTCTTCAAGTACGATTCCAACTACGGGACGTTCCCCGGCGAGGTCAGCGCCGGGCCGGACTCGATCGTCGTCAACGGCAAGACGATCGCGATCCTGGCCGAGCGCGATCCGGGTAAGCTGCCCTGGAGCAAGCTCGGCGTCGAGGTCGTCGTCGAGTCGACCGGGCTCTTCACCGACGCCGCCAAGGCCCGCGCCCACATCGACGGCGGCGGCGCGAAGAAAGTCATCATCTCGGCGCCGGCCAAGGGCGAAGACGTGACGCTGGTGCTCGGCGTCAACGACGGCGACTACGATCCCGTCAAGCACGAGATCATCTCGAACGCCTCGTGCACGACCAACTGTTTGGCGACCGCCGTCAAGCCGATCGTCGACAGCCTGGGCTGGCAGCGCGGCTTCATGACCACGATCCACTCCTACACCAACGATCAGAACATCCTCGACGGTCCGCACCGCGATCTGCGGCGCGCGCGCAACGCGGCGACCAACATCATCCCGACCTCGACCGGCGCGGCCAAGGCGCTCTACCTGACGATCCCCGAGGTCAAGGGGACCTTCGACGGGTTCTCGCTGCGCGTCCCGACGCCGACCGTCTCGATGATCTACCTGGTCGCGCAGACGAAGCGGGCGACGACCAAGGACGAGCTCAACGCGCTGCTGCGCGCGGCCGCCGCCGGCGGGCCGCTGGCGAAGTACGTGCAGTACACCGAGGAAGAGCTGGTCTCCAGCGACTTCAAGAAGAATCAATACAGCTCGATCATCGACGGCAAGCTGACCAACGCGAACGGCGACCTGATCCAGATCGCGGCCTGGTACGACAACGAGTGGGGCTACTCGTGCCGGCTCGCCGATCTGACCGCAATCATCGCGGCGAAGATCCCTTCGTCCGTCGCGTGATCGCGCGCCGGCGCCTGGCCGACGCCGACGTCCGCGGCAAACGCGTGCTGCTGCGCGAGGACCTCAATGTTCCGCTGAAAGACGGCGCGATCGCCGACGAGACCCGGATCACCGCCGCGCTGCCGACGCTGCGCTGGCTGCACGAGCACGGGGCGAAGACCGTCATCCTCTCGCATCTCGGCCGGCCCGACGGGAAGCCGAATCCCGCCTACTCGCTGCGCCCGGTCGCCGCGCGTCTGGCGGAGCGGCTCGGCATGCCGGTGACCTTTGTCGAGGACTGCGTCGGTGAGCGCTGCGTCGCGGCCTCGCGGGCGCTCCCCGACGGCGGCTTCGCGCTGTTCGAAAACGTCCGCTTTCATCCCGGCGAGGAGGCGGACGATCCCGGCTTCGCGCGCCAGTTGGCGGCGAGCGGCGACCTGTACGTCGACGACGCGTTCGGCACCGCGCACCGCGCACACGCCTCGACCGCCGGCGTCGCGGCGTACCTCCCCGCCTACGCCGGCTTCCTGATGGAGGCCGAGCTGGCGGCGCTGACCCGCCTCACCGAGCACCCCGTCCATCCCTACGTCTGCGCGATCGGCGGCGCCAAGGTCGTCGACAAGGTCGGCGTGTTCGAGAACCTGGTGGCGAAGGTCGACGCGTTCGTGATCGGCGGCGGGATGGCGAACACGTTCCTGGCCGCGCAGGGCATCGACGTCGGCCGCTCGCTGCGCGACCCGGATCTGCTGCCGGCGCAGCGCATCATCGCGCTCGCCCTGAGCCGGAGCGTGCCCCTGCATCTGCCGACCGACGCCGTCGTCGCGGACGCCTTCGACGCCGATGCGACCGCCCGCACCGTGCCGATCGCCGACGTCGACGGCGCGATGATCCTCGACATCGGCCCACAGACGGCGGCCGCGTATGCCGACGTGTTGCGGGCGGCGAAGACGATCGTCTTCAACGGCCCGATGGGCGTCTACGAGAAGCCGGCCTATCAGAACGGGACGCGCACGATCGGCGCGGCGATCGCCGAAGCGACGCGCGCCGGCGCCGTGAGCGTCGTCGGCGGCGGAGACGCCGCGGCCGCCGCGCACGCGCTCGGCTTCGCCGACGCGATGACGCACGTCTCGACCGGCGGCGGCGCGACGCTCGAGTTCCTCGAAGGCAAGACGCTGCCGGGCGTCGCGGCGCTGGAGCAGCGATGAAACCGCGCCGGCCGCTGATCGCGGGAAACTGGAAGATGCACAAGACCGTCGCCGAGACGGTCGCCTTCGTGGCGGAGCTGCGCGCGCACGCGCTGCCGCTCGACGCCGTCGACGCGGTCATCTGCCCGCCGTTCACCGCCCTCGAGGCGGCGCAGGCGGCGTTGGCCGGCTCCGGAGTCGGGCTGGGTGCGCAAAACATGCACTGGGCGCCGCAGGGTGCGTTCACCGGCGAGATCTCGGCCCCGATGCTGGTCGAGCTGGGCGTCGAGTGGGTCGTGATCGGGCACTCCGAGCGGCGCGCGCTGTTCGGCGAGCTGGACCTGCGCGTCAACGAGAAGGTGCAGGCGGCACTGCAGTACGGCATCACGCCGATCGTCGCGGTCGGCGAGACCGCCGAGGCGCACGCCGCCGGCCGCGCTCGCCGTTGGGTCGAGGGGCAGATACGAGCCGCCTTCGACGGCATCCCGGCCGAGCAGGTGGCGCGCTGCGTCGTCGCCTACGAGCCAATTTGGGCGATCGGGAGCGGGCAGCCCGAGTCCCCGCCCCAGGCCGACGCGATCATGGGCGCGATCCGCGCGGCGGTCGACGGCTTGCAGGACGCGCGGGTGCTCTACGGTGGGAGCGTGAAGCCCGACAACATCGCCGCGTTCGTCGCGCAGCCGAACATCGACGGGGGCCTGGTCGGCGGCGCGAGTCTCGTTCCCGCCTCATTCGCCGCGTTGCTCGACGGAGCGCGCAAAGGAGCCTCCAGCGCGTGAGCCGTCGCCGCCCCTTCGTTCTCGCGATCCTCGACGGCTGGGGCTTCTCGGCCGCGCCGCACGGGAACGCGATCGCCGCCGCCGACCTGCCGACCTGGAAGCGGCTACTGGAGACGTATCCGAACACGCTGCTCGAGGCGTCGGGGCTGCCGGTCGGACTCCCCAAAGGCGTGATGGGCAACAGCGAGGTCGGTCACATCAACATCGGCAGCGGCCGCGTCGTCCCACAAGGGCTGGTCGTGATCGACGAAGAGATCGCGAGCGGGCGCCTCGCGCAGAACGCGACGCTGCGCAGCTGCTTCGAGCACGTGCGGCAGACGGGTGGGCAGCTGCACTTCTTGGGTCTGGTCTCCGACGGCAAGGTCCACAGCTCGCTCGACCATCTCGAAGCGCTGATCGCGGCGACCGTCGCGGCGAAGCTGCCGTTCGTCGTCGACGCCTTTCTCGACGGCCGTGACACGCCGCCGAAATCGGCTGCGGTCTACCTCGACCGGCTGAACGCGTTCTGCAACGATCACGCGCGGTTCGACGCGATCGCGACGATCCAGGGCCGGTACTGGGCGATGGACCGCGATAAGCGCTGGGATCGCACCCGCAAGGCGTACGACGCGCTGGCCGAGGCCGCGGCGGAGTACCATGCCGACACCGCGGTCGATGGGTTGCTGGCCGCCTACGAGCGCGGCGAGACCGACGAGTTCGTCGCGCCGACGATCGTCGGCGAGGAGCGCCCGATCGCCGACGGCGACGCCTGCATCTTCTTCAACTTCCGGCCCGACCGCGCGCGGCAGCTCACCATGGCCTTCAGCGATCCGCACTTCGACCATTTCCCGGTGCACGCGTACGAGCGGCTGATCTGGGCGACGATGACGCAATACGAGGAGCACTTCCCGAACCCGGTGCTGTTCGGGCCGCGCCCGCAGTTCGGGGTCTTCGGCGAGGTCGTCGCGGCGGCCGGCCTGACCCAGCTGCGGCTGGCCGAGACCGAGAAGTACGCTCACGTGACCTACTTCTTCAACGGTGGGCGCGAGGACGTGTTTCCGGGCGAGGACCGGATCCTGATCCCCTCCAACCGAAGCGTACCGACCTACGATCTCGCGCCGGAGATGTCGGCGGCCGACATCACGACCGCGGCGGTTGAGGACGTGACGCACCATCGCCACGACGTGATCGTGATGAACTACGCCAACGCCGACATGGTCGGCCACACCGGCGTCTGGGGCGCGACGATCTCGGCGCTCGAGACGCTCGATGTCGCGCTGGGCCGCTTGTCGAACGCGGTGATCGACGCCGGCGGGATCCTGGTCATCACGGCCGACCACGGCAACGCCGAAGAGAAGATCGACGCCGAGGGCAATCCGTTGACCGCGCACACGACCAATCCCGTCCCGTTCGTGCTCGTCGCGCCGCAGCCGCTCGGCACGCTCGAGAGCGGCAAGCTGGGCGACATCGCCCCGACGCTGCTGCCGTTGCTCGGCCTGGCGGTCCCACCCGAGATGACCGGCGTCAACCTACTGACTCCGCTGGCGGCGGCGCGATGAAGCGCAAACGGGTCGAGGCGGCCGCCGACTTCCTGCGCGAACGCGCCGGCGGCGAGCTGGACTGCGCGATCGTGCTGGGCTCGGGATTCGGCGCGGTGCTGCGCAATCGCATCGACGGCATCACCGTCCCCTATCGGCGGATCGAAGGGATGCCCGAGCCCAGCGTCGCCGGGCACGCCGGTGAGGCGCTGATCGGGATGCTGCACGACAAGCGCGTCGTCGCGTTCAGCGGACGCTTCCACCTCTACGAAGGCCGCAGCGCCGATGAGGTCGTCTATCCGGTCGTCGCGGCCGCCCACGCCGGCGCGCGAACGATCGTGCTGACCAACGCCGCCGGCGGCGTCAACACGGCGTACCGGCCCGGCGACTTGATGCTGTTGGTCGACCACCTCAACTTGACCGGGACCAGCCCACTGATCGGACAGGAGTTGCTGCCGGGTTCGGGCGCGCGCTTCGTCGACATGGTCGACGCCTACTCGCCGACGCTGCGCGAGCTGGCCCGCCACATCGCCGGCCAGTACGAGATCGTGCTGCACGACGGCGTCTACGCCGGCCTGATCGGTCCGACGTACGAGACCCCGGCCGAGATCCGTTACCTGCGCACGATCGGCGCCGATGCGGTCGGGATGTCGACGGTCCTCGAGACGATCGCCGGCCGTGCGCTCGGCCGCGACGTGGTCGGCTTCTCGCTGATCACCAATGTCCACGGGGCCGGCGTCCCGACCTCGCACGAAGAGGTGCTGGCCGCTTCTCAGCGCAGCGCCGAGGACGTCGCGCGCCTAGTCGAGGGGATCGTCGCGAACCTGGCCACGCCCGCCACGCCCGCCGGCTGAGACCGGTCCCCAGCCCGGAGGATCGGCGCGCCGACCGTGCAAGAATCTTCCCCATCGGGCCTCCCCATATGGAGGAGGCTTTCCGCTGTTTGGGCTCGCCGCCCAACGTGAGGGGTGTTTTCGTATGCGCTGGAAGCCGCTGGTTGCCGCCTTGGCCGTCGTGTCCGTCGCCTGCGGGTGCGGTGGACGCGGTGGCGGCTCGTTCGCGAACCTCCCGTCCGTCCAAGGCGCGTTCCGTTCGGCCAAGGCCGTCACGACGCTCGGCAGCTACAACGTCAATACGAGCCACGTCTACGTCGCCGGGATCTCGTCGGGCGGCTTCATGGCGGTCCAGATGCACTTCGCCTACTCCGGGACGTTCAAGGGCGCGGCGATCTACGCCGGCGGTCCCGACTACTGCGGCCAGGACAGCGAGACGACCGCCGACCTCGACTGCGGCGGCGCCGGCGAGTACACCAGCGAGTTGACCCCGTCGGAGAACTACATCAACGCGAATCAAAACACGGCGGGGATGGACCCGGTCAGCAACATCAGCGGACAGCAAGTCTACCTCTGGTCGGGGACGGGCGACACGGTCGTCCCGCAAAAGACGATGAACGACTTGCAGACCGAGTACCAGAAGTACGGCGCGACGGTCACCTACGACAACACCTACGCGGCCGAGCACGGCTGGGAATCGCCCTACGGCAGCGTCGCCTGCGGCACGCTCTCGAGCCCCTACATGATCGACTGCAGCAGCTACGACTCGGAGAAGACGTGGCTGACGAAGTTCCTCGGCACGCTCAACGCCAAGAACACCGGGACGCTGACCGGCTCGCTGATCAACTTCAACCAGTCGCCGTTCGGTGGCGGTTCGAACGAACTCGACACCAACGGCTGGGTCTTCGTCCCGGCGAACTGCGCGGCCGGTCAGACCTGCTCGATCGTCGTCGCGCTCGACGGATGCGAGCAGTATCAGGCGGTCGTCGGCACCGATTTCGTCAGCCAGTCGGGTCTGGATCAGTGGGCCGACACGAACAACATCATCGTCCTGTATCCCTATCAGACCACCGGCGGCTCGAACCCGAACGGCTGCTGGGATTGGTGGGGCTACACCAACAGCAGCTACGCGCTCAAGTCGGGCATCCAGATGACCGCAATCTACAACATGGTCAAGGCGCTCGAGGGCGGCACGGCGACGGCCACGCCGACTCCAACCCCGACTCCGACGCCGACCCCTGCCGGTACGGCGACGCCGACTCCGGCGCCGACGCCGACACCCACCGCGACACCCAAGCCCACCGCGACGCCGACCCCCGCGCCGACGCCAACCGCGACTCCGCCGTACTCAAAGAGCATAACGACGACAGTCGTCCTCGCCTACTCCGGCGGCTACATCACGCTGGCGGAGTACCTCGAGCTCGGCCAAGCGTACGGCTACACCGCGTCGATCACGCTGTACGACTGCAGCGGGACCTGGACGAACTCGCCGACCTGTGGTCCGATGATCTACTGACGCCGGCGCACGAATCGCCACGCTTTCGGCCAACCGGGGTGTTATGGTCGACAGATGAGCGAGTCGGGCTTCACCCTCTTTGAGACGACGATTGGGACCTGTGGGATCGCCTGGGGGCCGCACGGCATTCGCACCGTGCGGCTCCCCGAGGCGAGTCCGCGCGCGACGCGCGCGCGGACTCTCGCCCGCTGTCCCGATGCGCGTGAAGCGGTACCGCCGCCGGCGGTGCAGCGGGCGATCGACGGGATCGTCGCGCTGCTACGCGGCGAGGCCGCCGACCTGCGCGAGGTCGGGCTGGATCTCGACGGCGTCGCTCCGTTCGATCGCGCCGTGTACGCGGTCGCGCGGGCGATCCCGCCCGGCGCGACGCTGACCTACGGCGAGGTCGCAGCGCGGCTGACCGAGCCGGGGACGGCGCGCGACGTCGGCCAGTCGCTCGGCAACAATCCATTTCCCATCGTCGTCCCCTGCCACCGCGTGCTCGCCGCGGGCGGCAAGCTACGCGGCTTCTCCGCACCCGGCGGAGTCGCAACGAAGCTGCGCCTGCTGACGATCGAAGGCGCGCACAGCGACACGCCGACGCTGTTCGACGGCGTCGCTACGGTGTGATCGGAGTGTCTTGCAGACCGTGCGCGTCGAGGTCGTGCCGCAGCGTGCCGTCGGTCTTCACCGTGGTCAGGAACGCGGTTGCGTAGGCGAGCGCGGCCGGGCGGCCGAGCGGGACGGCGATCGCGGTCTTCGTCTGTTGGAAGGCGCCCGGCAGGACGCGTGACCCGGGAATCTGCGCGGCAAGCGGGACCAGCTGGTCGCGCAGGTTGGCGAAGGCGTCGATCTGACCGGTCTTCAGCAGCCCGATGATCTCGTCGACGCGCTGATACCCGACCACCGTGGTGTGCTGCAGCGATCGTTGCGCGCCGCGCAACGTTGTCGTGTTCGCGACTGCGGCTACCCGCACGCCAGGCTGATCGACGTCGGCCTGGGTCTGGATCGGCGAGCCCGGGCGGACGATGTAGGTCGCGTCGGCCGCGTTGTAGATCGGCCCGAAGGCGATCTTCTCGGCCCGCACCGCATCGTAGGGGACGAACGTGACGTCCCAGGCGCCGCTGGCCGCGGCGTCGGTGATCTGGCCGGAGTTTTCGTACTGCACGTACTCGACGGGGACGCCGAGCCGCCGCGCCATCTCCGCGCCGAGATCGACCGGGATGCCGCTCGCATGCCCGGCCGTATCGACGTTCGACCAGAAGGCGCCGCCGAGCGGGCTGATCGCGATGGCGACCCGCAAGCGACCGGTCGGAGCGAGCTCGTCGCGCGCCGACGGCGCGGCCTGCGTCACCGCTGCCGGCACCGTGACGAGCAACGCGAAGAGGAGAGAAAGGGCGAATCGCGCTCGCCGCTGGTTTAGGCTCATGCGGCGTGGTTCGTCGAACGCCGGGAGAGAACCCGGCAAGCGCCAGGGCTTGCAGGGTCGCTGGCGTATCCTCGCCCGGTCCGTTCTCGAGGAGGGTTTTCATGAGCGATCCGCTCTCGCGTGGCGAGTTCTTCCAGGTGACGGCCGCCGCGGGCGTGGCCGGAGCAACCGTCCCGGGCGGCACGGTCGTCGCCGCAGCCGGCGGTGGAGCGCCGCTGACGATCCGCTGGTACGGCGGCGGCGTCTACGAGCTGGCGACCCCCGACGACAAGACGATCGTGCTGGTCGACGCGTGGATCTGGAACAACACCGGCTTCAAGGCGTTCGGCATCGACAAGCCGGCCGAACTCTCGAGCGCCGCCGCCTACGCCGCGCACATCAAGGGACGCGCTCCCGACACGGTGATCGTGGCGCTCACGCACGATCACGGCGATCACATCGGCGACTACTTCGAGTTGCTGCCCGCGCTCGTCGCCACCGGCCTCGACGTCAAGACGGTCGGGCAGAGCGATCTGATGCGCGTCGGGTTGCTGCCCAAGTTCAAGGCCGCGGGCCTGGACAACACGCAGATCGTCCTCAACAACGGCGCCGGGATCAACATGGGCGGTGTCGCCACCCACAACGGCGTGCGCTTCCAGCTCGTCCCCGCCGTGCACTCGTGCGCCTCCGGTTATCCGGCGGCGGGGTTCATCATCGACGTCGGCGGGGCACGCATCTACGCCTCGGGCGATACCGACTGCTACGGCGACATGGCCTTCGTCGGCAATCGCTATCACCCCGATCTCGCCGTCGTCTGCGCGGGCAACGGCGCGTTCACGATGGGTCCCGACGACGCGGCCTACGCCGCCAAGCTGCTCGGCGTCGTCGCGGCGATCCCCGTCCACTACGCGCACAACCCACTGGTCCTCGGCACGCAGGCCGGCGATCTCTTCCGCGCCGCGATCGCCCGCGTCGCTCCGCAGATCGCGGTCACGACGCTGCACCCTGGCGAGCGGACGACGCTGCACATCGCGCGCAACCCGGGCAGGGCGTAACCCCGAGCACCACCGTCAGGTCGCTTGCTAGGGTTGGCGAACGACCCGGAGATGCATCGGCTCTCGCTCAAGGCGGTCTTGATCGGCGGGATCGTCGACATCGTCGGGTCGCTGGTGATCTCGATTGTCGTCGTGATCGGGCTCAGCGTCGTCAACGCGGTGGCCGCCGCAGGAAACCGCCAGCCTGCCGCGACCGTGATGACACCTGAGCTGGGGCTGCTCGGAGGCCTCGTACGGCTCGTTCAAGTTCGACGAGGCGAAACTCGACCCGCGTAGCCCAAGGCCTCAGCCGCCGGTCGCCTACCCCAGCAGGATAAGTGACACTTCTCGCGTAAGCATTAGCGGAGAGCCGGTGCGGTCTCTCCCTGCGTTGCTTTACCTGAGGTGTGGTAATGCCTGATTCCGATCTTTCGTCGTTCGATGTCGCCACGGCAGCCGCCGCGCGGCCGGCCGAGACAGCGCAGCCCGCGACCCTCAACGTTCAGATCAACCCGACCAGCCTTCCGAACGCGCGGTATCCGGAACAGTCGAACCCGCGCTTTTCCGCCGCCGCTGGTCGGTGGGGTGCCTGTTTCTCCGGCGGTGGACCGCGCTCGTGCGCGGCGTCGCTCGGGCAGATGCGCGGCTTGGTCGCGGCGGGTGCGTTCTCGCGCGTCGGCGCGATCTCGTGCGTCTCGGGCGGCTCCTGGTTCGGATCGGTGTTCACCTACGCGACGCAGTATACCGACGCGCAACTCCTCGGTACCTATCTCGAACCCGGCGCGATCACGCTTGCAAACATCGCGAGCGTCCCATCGGAGTGCATCGGCTCCGGGTTGCTGAACATGACGAATACGGCGCTCGTAGCGGTCGCGGCGATCGAGTACCTGCTGGGGACGCCGGCCGACAAGATCTGGTCCCGGCTGATGAACGCCGCGCTGCTCTTCCCGTTCGGCGCCGGTAGCACCGAGACGTACCTCGCGCTCGACGCCACGACGGTCGACGCGATCGTCGCCCGAAACCCGAATCTCACGCCTGGCTCGTTCGTCACGCAGCGACCCGACCGACCGTTCTTCATCGCGGGCGGGACGCACATCGCGGTGGCGCCGACGGTCTCTCCGACCGGCGATCTCGGGGCGCGTCCGGGGACCGATGTGGCCTTCCAGCTCGCGACCCAGGCCGTCGCAGACCTTCCCGGGCAGTACTACGAGCAGTTCGAATACACGGCGTCGTACGCAGGCGACCAGCAGTTCTCCACCAACCGCGGTCCGTTCGGCGGCGGCTTCGTCGAGAACGTCGGCTTCGCGCAGCAAGCGCCGACGGCCCCACCGCGGGGCGACATCGTCTCGGTGGCGACCAACAAGTACCGCTTCTTGCTCTCGGACGTCATCGGCAGCAGCAGCTCGGCGTTCGCCTCCGTCGCCGTCGAGATCGGGATCAAGGCCGCGGCGCCGCAGTTCGACTACTTCTCGCCGCAGCGCGCGGGGAGCGATCCGGGCCGGATCGTCACGATCGGCGACGGCGGGATCCTCGAGAACGTCGGCATCGTGCCCCTGTTGCACCGCGGCTATCGCGTGATCTTCGCCTTCGTGAACTCGGCGTACCCGGTCGGCTCGCTCGACTCCGGCTGCGTCGATGGGATCGACGGTCAGATCAGCCGCTTGTTCGGCTTCATCCCGCCGAACGACTTCGGGAACAGCCAGAACACGCAGATCTTCCCGTCCGCCCAGTGGCCGGCCGTCGCCGCTGGGCTCAAACGCGCGCGCGCGGCCGGCGGTCCGGTCGTCTTCGCCGACACCTATAGCGTCGTCCCGAACAACCCGTTCGGTATCCCGCCGTATCCGAACGGCGGGACGGTGCAGGTCTTCTGGCTCTATAACGACTTGAACCAGCGCTGGTACGACGCCTTGCAAGCACCGGTGCAGAACGCGATCCAGGACCGCTCGGCGCAGTACGCGCTCTGGAACCTGCCCGCTTTCTATACCGTGTTCCAGAACCCGCCCTCGCTGCTCTGGTACTCTCCCGAACAGGTGAACCTGCTGGCGCACATGTGGGCATACTCGGTGAAGACCGGCTTCGCAAACCCCGCCGAACCCTTCGGCATCCCATTCTCCGAGGAAGCCGCCACCGCGCGGTAACGCGCGTGCGTGTCAGCAAAGGCGGTAGGAGCCGCTCGGATCGACTTCGAGCCGGTGACCGCCGACGATGAGCGTGCGTAGCGAGTGATCCCAGAAGCTGAGCACGCGCACGGCAACCGGGGTGAGCGCAGCGAGCAGCGTGCGGACGCGGGCCGAGACGGC
>JBEKLD010000001.1:0-83710 GCA_050010375.1 Vulcanimicrobiaceae bacterium | reverse complement strand
GTCGCGTTGGTCGGGAACCTCGACCCCCTGTGGATCTGCGTCGCCGCGCTGGGCTTCGGCATCTTGCAGAGCGGCGGGATCGCGATGCAGGCCGAGGCCGAGGTGCCGCGCCAGGTCGTTTCGCTGGTAACGGGGCTGGTCATCATCGCGCTGGCCGGCCGGCGCGTCGTCGCGACGCAGAGGACCACGTGAACGCGACCGCCGCGGCCCTCGTCGCGCTGCTCGCGCTGACGCTCGTCAAGGCGACGCCGCTGATCTACGCGGCCCTCGGCGGCGTGCTCAGCGAACGGTCCGGCGTCATCAACATCGGCCTCGAGGGGATCCTGATCGCCGGCGCCTTCACCGCCGTCGCCGTCAGCGGCGCGACCGGCAGCCCGGTACTCGGGGCCGTCGCCGGGGTCTTCGCCGGCGCCCTGCTGGCGGCGATCCTGGCCTTCGTCGCGACTCGCCTCGCGGTCGACCAGATCGTCGCCGGGACCGGGCTGAACATCGCCGCGCTGGCCGCGGCCGCCTTCGGTCTGGTCCTGATCTACCATCAGCCGGGAGCCTCGCGCGAGGTCCCGGCCCTGGGCCAGCGCGGCGAGGACGTCCTGATCGTCCTGGCGCTCCTGGCGGCGGTCGGCCTGCACCTCGCCCTGGCCCGCACCCCCTGGGGGCTGCGGGTCCGCGCCTGCGGCGAGGACCCCAGCGCCGCCGAGGCGGCCGGGATCGACGCGCTGCGCACCCGCTTCATCGCGGTCGTGTTGGGCGGGGCGATCGCCGGTCTGGGGGGCGTCTTTCTCTCGCTCGCCGAGCTCGATCTGTACTCCGACGGGATGACCGCCGGGCGCGGCTTCATCGCGCTGGCCGCGGTGATTTTCGGCCGCTGGACGCCGCTTGGCGCGACCGGCGCGGCGATCTTCTTCGGCTTCTTCGCGGCGCTGCAATTCTCGCTCCAGCGGGCCGGCGTGCCGAGCCAGCTGATGCAGGCGCTGCCGTATTTAGCCGCGCTGGTCGCGCTGACGGGCTTCGCCGGACGCGTGCGCGCGCCGGCCTCGGACGGCGTTCCGTACGTGCGGCCCTAAGCTCCAACGCGGAAACGCGGCTGGCCATTCGTCGTTTTACGCTCGCCCGCTGCAGTATGCGAGCACGTTGACTTTTATCGCACTCGTGCCGATAAGTAGAACAAATGCGAGTCGTTGCACGACTCCTAGCCGCGTTCGTCGCGTCATGCATCCCGCTGGCCATCGCGCCGCCGGCCGGCGCGAGCGCGGTCCGCGGGCCGTTGGCGGCCTTCCAAGCGCAGCTCTCCGCGATGACGATGCGCGCGCCGGGCCACGTCGCGCTCGAGGTTCAGGACGTCGCGACCGGCGCGACTACCGGCATCAACGAGTTCGCCGAGATGCCGGCCGCCTCGACGATCAAGATCCCGGTCATGGTCGAGGTCTTCCGCCAGTTGGAGCTGGGCCGGTTCGACCTCAACCGCACGGTGCACCTCGAGAACACCGACCGCGACTCGGGCTGGGGCGACCTGTGCGACATGCCCGCCGGCAGCGGCTACTCGGTCTCGAACCTGCTCGCCCTCATGATCGACAAGAGCGACAACACGGCGACGAACATGCTGATCCGCCTGGTCGGGCGGCAGCACATCAACGCGACGATGGCCCACCTCGGGCTGACCCACACCCGCCTCGCCGACTTCATCCGCTCGACCGGCCCGATCCGCGACGCCCTGCGCTCCAGCCCGGCCGATCTGACCCGCCTCTTGACCGCGATGGCCCGCGACACGCTGATCGACGGCTGGTCGTCGCGCGCGATGATCGCGATCCTCGAGCGCCAGCAGCACAACAGCCTGCTCCCCGAGCCCTTGCCGCCGAGCACGCCGATCGCCCACAAGACCGGGACGCTGCACGACACCCTCAACGACGTCGGGATCGTCTACGAGGGCTCCGATCCGTACGTGATCGCGGTGATGACGACCGAGCTGCCGGATCTCGACGCCGGCCGCGTCTTCATCCGCGGCGTCTCGCGCATGGCCTATACGGCGCTCGGACGCTTCTCGGCCTGGCGCACCGCGAACGACGTCCCCGGCCTCTTCCCGGCGGCGGACCTGCGGATGTGGACGCCGACGCAACCAGCCTCCGCCGCTCCGTCCGACGACACGATCGTCCCGGCCGCGTTGCCCGAGGCCGACGAGAATCCGGTCGCGCCGTTGCCGACCAGCGCGCCCGCCGCGACGGCGACGCCGCTTCCGTTGCGCTTCCGCTAGAGCGCGCGTCAGGCGGCGGCGGCCCGCTCCAGCAACGCGCGCAGCGCCGCGGCGTCCCTGCTGCCGAGCGCGCCTTCGACCTGCGCCTGCGCTTTGCGCCACAGCGGCAGCGCGCGGCGCAACGCGGCGCGACCCGCGGCGCTGATCTCGATGACGCGCAGGCGGCGGTCGTGCGCGCCCGGTGCACTGCGCAGCAGGCGGCGCGTCTCGAGCGGCCGCAGGTTGCGGGTCAGCGTCGTCGGGTCCATCACCATGCGCTCGGCCAACTCGCCCAGCGCGATCCCGGCGCCGTTGCGCGTCGCGCTGTCGACGTGCGCCAACAGACCGAACTGCGCGATCGTCAAACCCGCCGGCGCCAGCGCCGTGTCGTAGATTTGCGTCATGCGCCGCGACGCCCGGCGTAGCCGTCCGCAGGTACAGTCGCACGGCTGGCGCGCGTCGATCGATTCGCTCATCGCTGGCATCCCCTCGGCCGGCACCGTTTGACAGCGGCGCCTGATATATGTATATACAGGTAATGAGCGGACGTCAAGAGGCGCTGTTGCAGGGCCCCATCGTCAAGACGATGCTGGCGCTGGCCGGTCCGACCGTCGCGGTCCTGATCATCCAGACGGCCGTCGGCGTCGCCGAGACCTTCTACGTCGGCTTCCTCGGGACGCCCGCGCTGGCCGGCGTCGCGGTCGTGTTTCCCGCCCTCATGCTGATGACGATGATGTCGAACGGCGGGATCGGCGGTGGCGTCGCCGCCGCGGTTGCGCGCGCGCTCGGCGGGGGGCGACGCGCCGACGCCGACGCCTTGGTGACCCACGCGCTCCTCCTCGCCGTCGTCTTCGGCGCGCTGTTCACGGTCGCCGCGCTCTGCTGGGGTCCTGCGATCTACGGCAGCCTGGGCGCGCACGGCGCGGCCCTGCACGCGGCGCTGACCTACTCGTTCTTCGTCTTCGTCGGCGCGATCGCGAACTGGCTGGTGAACTTGAGCTCGTCGGCGCTGCGCGGCGCGGGCAACGTGCGCGTCCCCGCGATGGTCAGCTTCGTGAGCGCCTGCGTGTTGATCCCACTCTCGCCCGCTTTCATCTTCGGCTTCGGCCCGATCCCGCGGCTCGGCATCGCCGGCGCCGGCATCGCCGTCACCGCGTACTACACCGCCGCGGCGATCGTGCTGCTGCGCTACCTCGCCTTGGGTCGCGGCGGCGTCACGCTGCGCCTGGTGCCACTGCGGATACGGCTGTTCAACGACATCTTGCGCGTCGGGTTACCGTCGGCGCTCGGTTCGGTCCAAACGAACCTGACCGTCGCGCTGGTCACCGGCGTCGTCGGCGCGTACGGCACCGCGGCGCTGGCCGGTTACGGGATGGCCTCGCGACTCGACTACGTCCTGATCCCGCTGCTGTTCGGCCTGGGCACGGCGGTCGTGACGATGGTCGGTACCAACGTCGGCGCCGGAAACCTCGCCCGCGCGCGCCGCATCGCCTGGACCGGCGCGCTGATCGGCGCGCTGGGAACCGAAGCGATCGGCTTGGGCGCCGCGCTCGTCCCGTGGTTGTGGTTAGGGTTGTTCAGCCGCGATCCGCACGTGATCGCGTTCGGCTCGCTCTACCTGCACACCGTCGGCCCCGTCTACGGTGCGACCGGTCTCACCCTGCTGCTCTACTTCGCCGGTCAGGGTGCCGGCCGCGTCGGCTGGTTCGTGCTGGCCGGCACGGCGCGCTTGGCGATCGCGGGCGGTGTGGGCTGGTTCGCCGCCGCGCATCTGGGCCTCGGGATCGGGGTGCTGTTCGGGATCGTCGCGCTGGCCTCACTCACCGCCGCCGCGGCGAGCGCGACCGCGATGCTGTGGCTGCAGCGGTCCACTGCCGGCGCGCCCGCCGCGCTAGCGGCCTGACGTCGTCGCTGCGGTTACGGCCGCTGCAACTCCGCTCGCGCTAAGCTCGACTCGGGGAAGGTGCTTTGGCACGTGCTGACCGCTTGCTGGAACAAGGATCGCGCTACGTCTGCATGGTGCTGCCCAGCCTGCCACTCGCCGACGTAATAGTACGCCTCGCACCGTTGATCGTTGCTCGTCGCGCCGGCGAGCGCAGCCGCGGCCGTCGTCCCGCCGCCATACAAGGCCACGATCGGCCCGGGCCAATCGCCGGTGGGGAGCGCGGCCGCATTGGTGGCGTACTCCGCGCCATCCGGGACGCCGGCCCGCAACCGGGCGATGTGCAGCCACAGCACGGTGTACGTGTCGTTCCCCCGCAGGCTCAGCGCGTGCGCGAGATCTTGGCCGGCATCCGCGTAGCGCCCCACGCAGATATAGACCAGACCGCGGTTGATGTACGCGCTTCGGTAGTTCGGATCGATCTGCAGCGACTGGGTCGTGTCGGCGATCGCGCGGTCGTACTGACCTTCGTAGCGATAGGACCGGCCGCGGTTGTTGTACGCTTTGGAGAAGGTCGGATCGATACGCAGCGCTTGATTGTAGTCGGCGATCGCGAGGTCATGCTGACCCTTGTCCTGATAGACGTTGCCACGATTGTTGTACGCGTCCCGGTAGTTGGGATCGAGGCTCAGCGCTTGGCTGTAATCGGCGATCGCGAGATCGTACTGGCTCCCCTGCTCGTATCCGATGCCACGGTTGTAGTAGACGATGGCGAGACCGCGCCCGCTCAGGGTTCCGGACTGGATCAGTTTCGTGCACGAGGTGATCGTCTGGTCCGACGTCGCGGAATCGGCGTAGCAAAGATCGGTCGACGTCTGGCCAGCGGTCTGGGCAGCGGCGGGCGCGGTATCGAGGAACAGCCCGAAGACGGCCAGAGACGAGATGGCAAACAGCGTTCGCATCGTCACAAGAGACACTCGTGTTCCTAACTGGCGGCTTTTTGGCGGCCGGCGTAGGTGCGGGTCAGCCAGTGCGCATACTTCGGCACGCCGCCGCGTACGACCCGGTCGTACAGCTCGATCAGCTTCGCTGCGATTGGGCCGCGCTCACCGCTGCCGACCGGTCGGTGATCGATCGACTCGATCCACTGCACGCCGGCGGCGCTGCCGGTGATGAAGATCTCGTCGGCGATCATCAGCTCGCTGCGGTCGATCGCCCGCTCGCAGACCTCGATCCCCAACTCTTCGCGCGCCAGCGTGATGACGATCCGGCGGGTCACCCCCTCGAGGATGTTCTGCGAGGGATCGGGCGTGTAGAGGACGCCGCGCCGCACGATGAAGATGTTCTCCGCCGAGCCTTCGCAGACGTGGCCCTCGGACGAGAGCATGATCGCCTCGTCGAAGCCGCTCAGGATCGCATCGCTCTTGGCCAGCGCGCTGTTGACGTAGGTCCCGGTGATCTTGCCACGCGCCGGCGCCATCGTGTCGTCGATACGCCGCCACGCGCTCACGCCACAGCGCAGGCCGCGCTGCGCGTCGAAGTAGCGTTCGAACGGCAAGGCGACGATCGCGAACGCGTCGCGCACGTCGTGCAGGCGCACACCGATCTCCTCGTTCGCCTTGTAGGAGAAGGGCCGGACGTAGACGTCGGTGCGAAAGCCGTTGCGCGCACACAATTCGACGGTCAGCGCCGAGAGCTCGGCCGCGGCGTGCGGCAACTTCATCAGCAGGATGCGCGCCGACTGCTCGAGCCGCTCGTAGTGCGCGTCGAGCTCGAGCAGGTAGAGCTCCTGCTCGGCCGCGCTCCAAAAACCGCGCACGCCCTCGAAGCAGCCGGTTCCGTACTGCAGGCCGTGGGTCAACAAGCCGACCTTGGCGTCGTCGTAGCGGGTGAAACGGCCGTCGTGATAGACCGTCAGATCGGCCAGCTGCATGAAGTCGGGGTCCTCCGGGAGTAGCAGGGCGTGTGCTCGAGGTTTTCTGGACGTTCCTTCGCCTCGGCTCGTCGTCGTTCGGTGGTCCCGTCGCCCACCTCGCCTACTTCCGCCGCGCGTTGGTCGAACAGCGGGGCTGGATCGATGAGGCCGGATACGCCCGCATCGTCGCCTTCTGCTCCGTGCTGCCAGGACCCACTTCGAGCCAGACCGGGATGCTGTTGGGGCTGATCCGCGCCGGTCCAGCCGGGGCCCTGGCCGCTTGGCTGGGCTTCACCGCGCCCTCGGCCGTGCTGATGGGACTGCTCGGGATCGTGCTGGGGGACGCCGGCGCCGAACCGCCGCCGTGGTTCGGCGGCTTGCTCGACGGGCTGTTCGCCGCCACCGCCGCGGTCGTCGCGCAGGCCGTGCTCGGCCTGGCCGGCACGCTCTGCACCGATCGGCCGACGCGCACGATCGCGCTCGGCGCCGCGATCGCGGCGCTGGCGCTGCGCCCGCTGCCGGGGCTGCAGTGGGCGCCGATCCTGCTCGGCGCCGCTGCCGGCGCGGCCTTCCTGCACGCCAACGCACCGCCGGCGCAGCCGCTGCCGCTGCGCGTCCCGCGCGCCGTCGCCCTGCTGGCGGCGGTCGTCTTCGTCGCCTTGGTCGGGCTGACGTTTCTCCCCGCCACGCCGACCTTCGCGCTGCTCGCGACGTTGGTTCGCGCGGGAGCGCTGGTCTTCGGCGGCGGCCACGTCGTGCTGCCGCTGTTGCAGACGATGGTGACGCAGGGCTTGATCTCGACGCGGCTGTTCTTCGCCGGCTACGGCGCCGCGCAGGCGATGCCCGGACCGCTGTTCACCGTGGCGAGCTTTCTCGGCGCGGCGAACGATTCGCCGCTGCACGGCCCGCTCGGCGCGCTGGTCGCGACGGTGACGATCTTCTTGCCCTCGTACGCGCTGCTGTTCGCGTTGGCGCCGATCTGGAACCGCCTGGCGCACCTGCCGCGCGCCGGCGGCGCACTGCGCGGCGCGAACGCGAGCGTCGTCGGGCTGCTCGGCGCGATCCTCTACGACCCGCTGCTGACCTCCCTCGGCAGTGGCCCGCTGCGCGTCGGGATCGCGCTCGCCGCGTTCGGGCTGATCGTCGTCTGGCGCGTCGCGCCCTGGATCGTCGTTCCGGCCGCCGCGCTGGTCGGAGCGCTGCTGCGCGCCTAGCCTGTGGCAGCCCCTAAAGGCAAGCAGGGGGCAGCTCGTCGAATGACAGCATATGATCAGGCGGGTGGCGCTTTTGCTCGCCGCGTTGCTGGCATGCTCCGCGGCGGCAACGGCCGACGACACGGTTCCCGACAGCGCGACGATTCGCGCGAAGGTCGCCGCGGCGATGGGACCGCTGCCCACTGCGTATCACGAGACCGACGAGACGACCTCGTCGGGTGAATTGACCGCCATGGAGTACCGCGCGGTCCGTGGCCAGAGCTGGCGCCACGTCTACAACAGCGGCCCCTTCCATTTCGAGGAAGGCCTCGACAAGGCGCAAGCCTGGCACCAGAACGACAACGGGCAGACCATCCTCGACCAACCCGACCCGGGCTTCGCGACGAGTGAGACCACGACGACCACGGTCAGCCGCGTGCATACCCCGGTCGAGGCGTACGTGATCGCGACGCTCGACGCGCAGGGCTACGGCACCAAGCAGTACGTCGATCCGACTACCTGGCAAACGGTCCGCCGCGAGCGCATCGAGGCAAACGGGATCGAGACGACGACGTACGACGACGTGCGGCTGGACCACGATCGCACCTTCGCCCATCACTGGCACATCGTCGACCCGATCAGCGAGACCGCGGAGGACGTGCGGGTGACCGCCTACGACCACGATCCGGTCACCGACGAGCAGGTCGCGATCGCGCCGCCGCTGCGCGCGCTGGTCACCGTTCCCGGCGGCGCCGATTCCGTGACGCTCCCGACGCAGTTCACCGACTCCGACGTCATCGTGCGGGTGACGATCAACGGGCGCGGCCTCGACTTCATCCTCGACACCGGGGCGGACGGGATCTACATGGACCTCGACGTCGCCAAGCAGCTCGGCCTTCCGTTCTACGGTCGCTCGTCGGCCGTCGTCGCGCAGCGGTTTACCACCGCGCGGACGATCGTCCCGGAGATGCACGTCGGCAACCTGGTGATGCGCAACGTCGCCGTCCAGCTCGCGCCGCAAGGTTGGGACGCGGGTCCCTACGTCAAGGCAGTCGGGTTGCTCGGCTTCGACTTCCTGGCCGAGCTCGGCGTCACGATCGACTACGAACATCAGCGCGTCACGGTCGTCCCGGGCGGAGCCTACGTGCCGCCGACCGACCCACATACCATCGCCCTCGACGTGCGGATCGGCGGCGGGGCTCCGCACGCCAGCGTGCGCATCAACGGCGCGCTCGGCGAACGCTGGATACTCGATACCGGCCACGGCGGGACGTTCATGATCTTCGACTACTTCGCGCGCCGGCACCCCGAGGCGGTGCACGACGAACACAACTGGGGTGCTCACTCCGACCCGGTCGTCTTCTCCGGCGTCGGCGGAGAGTTCGACACGCGGCCCTACGTGATCGCCAACCTCCAGCTGTCCAACCTCGACTTCGTCGACGTCCTCGGCTACCGCGTCATGTCGAAGGGGAGCTACGACTGGGACGACGACGGTCTGATCGGCTCGAGCTTCTTGCGTCTGTTCACCGTCGGACTCGACTACGGCAACAGCAGCGTCTATCTCGTCCCCACCAAGTCCACCCTACGGTCGATGCACCCTGGCCACTAGCGGACCGCGTCCGCCGCACTGGCGTCACGCGAGCGCGGCGCGCACGGCCGCCGGGGTGAAGGGGACGCTGCGCAGGCGGGCGCCGGTGCGGGCGAAGATCGCGTTGGCGATCGCCGGCGCGATGACGGTCGAGGTCGCCTCGCCGGCGCCCAAGATCTTCTCCGCCGGGCGGTCGATCAGGCGGATCGTCACCGCGGGGACTTCGCTGAAGGTCAGGATCGGGTAGGTCCGCCAGTCGACGCTCGTCACCGCCTGACCGGCGAACTGCACCGCCTCCTTGAGCGCGCGGCTGGTCGCCTGGAGCGCGTTACCCTCGATCTGATTGCGCAGCCCGTCGGGGTTGACGATCAGACCGCAGTCGTGCGCGATCCACAGCCCTCGCACGCGGACGGCGCCGCTGCGGCGGTCGACGTCGACCTCGGCGATCGCGGCGACCAACGCCTCCTTGTTCTCGTACCGGACGAACGCGACGCCGCGCTGACGGTTCCAGTCGCCGCGCAACGCTTCGAGGACGGCCTGCGCCCGCGGATCGCTCAGGTGCCGGAGCCGAAACGCGAAGGGGTCCTCGCCGGCCTGATGGGCGAGTTCGTCGACGAACGACTCGTTCGCGAACGTGTTCGCCGGGCCGCCGAGGCCGCGCAACGCCGACTGCCGCAGGAACGTCGCCGGCTGGTCGACGATCGTCACGCGCTGAACCGGGATCGTGTAGTTGTTCGGCGCGTCGCGGTCGCCGCCGATCCGAGAGACCGGCGCGGTCAGGCCGCTGAGGATGCCGGGGAGCAGATTCCCCGCCTGCCCGTCGGGACGGCCGCTGTGGGTCGGCGTGTAGACCTCGTAGTCCCAGGCCGCGAGCGCGCCGCTCGCGTCGAGCGCACCCACGACGTCGATCACCATCGCCGGCCCCTTCGGTTCCCAACCCGTCTCGTCGGCGCGCATGTACTGGACGCGCACCGGCGTGCCGACGGCCTGCGAGAACAGCGCCGCCGCCGCCGCGACGTCGTCCGCGCCGTTCTGCCCGTAACAGCCCGAGGCTTCGACGTAGCGGACGCGTACGTTCTCGGGAGCGAGCGCGAGCAGTTGCGCGAGCGCACCGCGCAACGGGAAGACGCCCTGCGTCCCCGACCAGATCGTCGCGGCACCGTCGCGCACGTCGGCGACGGCGCACGACGGTCCGATCGAGGCGTGGGCCTGAAACGGCCATACGTAGCGGGCGCGGTGGACGTTCGGCGCGGCGCGCAGGCTCGCTTCGACGTCACCGGTCCGCACCAGCTCGCGCGGGGTCCCCGGCAGCGCGACGACCGCGTTGGCCAGGTCGGCCTCGAGCGGCAGCGTCGTCCCGCCGTCCCACCGCGTGCGCAGCGTCGTCGCGGCGCGAATCGTCGTCCACTCGTCGCGCGCGACGACGCCCAGGAAGTTGCCGCGGCGCACGACGCGCACCGGCGCGTGCAGCGCGGCGAGCGAGGTCTCGTCGACGCTGCGCAGCGTCGCGCCCAGCCGCGGCGGTAAGACGACGCGCCCGTGCTGCATCCCCGGCAGCCGCAAGTTCTGCATGTAGGCGTAGCTGCCGGTGACTTTTCCCGGAAGGTCGACGCGTGCGACCGACGTCCCGACGATGCGATACGTGCTGGGCGCGCGCAGCGGTGGATTGGCCGGGATGCGGCGGTCGAAGCGTTGGCCGCCGAGCAGCGCGCCGTAGCTGACGCGTCGCGTCGGATCCTCGGCGACGAACACGGCTCCGTCGGCGGCCGTCAGCCGAGCGCGGTCGACGCCGAGCTGTGCGGCGGCGAGGTCGATCAGCTCCTCGCGCGCGACCGCGCAGGCTTGGCGCACCGGCGTCGCGCCGGCGGTCAGCGTCTGGCTGCCGGCGGTGTAGCCTTGGTTCGGCGAGCGCGCGGTGTCGGCGGCGAGGACGTGGATGCGGTCGAACGCGACGCCCAGTTCGTCGGCGGCGAGCTGCGCGACCGCCGTATCGACGCCCGTGCCCAGCTCGACCTTGCCGAACAGGATCGTGAGGTCGCCCTCGCGGTCGAGCGCGAGCCACGCGTCGACGTTCGGGTCGGGCGCCGAGCCGAACGGGTTGGCCTCGGCCGCTCCACCGTGCGCCGGCGACGCGCTGGGGCTCGGCGCGGCGCCGGTGAGCGTGAAGCCGACGACGAGCGCACCACCGGCCTGCAGGAACGCGGCGCGGTCGATCACGCCGGCGTCTCGGCGGCGCGCTTGACGGCCCGCAGGATGCGCAGGTGCGTCCCGCAGCGGCACAGGTTCCCCTCGAGCGCGGCGCGGATCTGCGCGTCGCTCGGGTGCGGATGCTCGGCCAGCAGGCCCGTCGCCGCGACGACCATGCCGGGGATGCAGTATCCGCATTGGGCGGCCTGCTCGGCGATGAACGCGGCTTGCACGCGGCCGGGGTGCCGTTCGTCGCCCAGCCCTTCGATGGTGACGACCTGACTCGTCCCGATCGCCGCGAGCGGGATGACGCACGACCGCGTCGCGCGACCGTCGAGCAGCACCGTGCAGGCGCCGCACTGGGCGAGACCACAGCCGAACTTCGGCCCGCCCAGACCGAGCGCGTCGCGTAGGACGTACAACAACGGCGTGTCGGGTGCGACCGTCACCTCGTGCTTGCGTCCGTTGAGGTGCAGGGTGGTGCTCGTGCTCACGGGTCGGATGATACGCCCAGAGTGTGCCGAAGGGCAACCGCGTGAAACGGACCCTGCTGCTGGCTACGCTCGGCGCGTTCGCGCTGGGAGGCGCGGTGCTCGCCGCGCCGGCGATCACGACCTTGCCGACCGGTTGGAAGATTCTCGGCTCCGACGGGCCGGTCGCCACCGTCGGCACCTTGCCCGAAGGGCTAGCACTGGCACGCGATGGCTCGCGCGTCTTCGAGCTCGAGGGTGGCTATGCCAAGCCCGCTCTGCGGGTCCTCGACGCGGCGACACTGCACGAGTTGCGCAGCGTTGCGCTCAACGGCGCGTACGGCGCACCGCTGCGCGATCCGGACGGGGACGGCGTGTGGATCAACGTCGCCGGCACCTTCCAGGAGCAGCTCGCGCACGTCGACACCGACGCCGGCACGGTCGACCACGACGTCTCGCTGCCGCTGCCGTTCTTCCCCGTCGCGCTGGCGCGCTCGCCCGACGGTACGCTGATCGCCGTCGCCGGTGATCTGGGCGGCCGCGTCGCCTTCGTCGACCCGCGCGCCGAGCGCGTCGTCGCGATCGACCGCGTCGGCCTACACCCGGCCGCCGTCGCCTTCTCCGCCGACGGCACTGTCGTCTTCGTCGCGGAGCGCGGCGAGCGGTACGTCGACGTCGTGCCGGTGCCGGGAACCTCCGCCGTCGCCGCGCCTTCGGACCCCGACGCGCCGCGCCCGTTCTCGGTCGCGGCGCGGATCCCGGTCGGCCTGCACCCCGACGCGCTCGTGCTCGACGGCAACCGGCTCTTCGTCGCCGACGCCGACGACGACGACGTCGCGATCGTCGACCTCGCCAGCCGGCGCGCCGTCGCGCGCGTCCCGATCCCTTTTCACGAGGCCGGCATCTTCGGCGACTCGCCCAACGCGCTCGCGCTCGACGGCGACCGCCTGTACGTGAGCTGTGGGGCGGCCAACGCGGTCGCCGTCTTCGCCGTGACGCCGGCGGGCCTGACACCGCTCGGCGCGATCCCGACCGGCTGGTATCCGACCGCCGTCGCCGTCGATCACGCCCACCACGTGCTCTACGTCGCTGACGGCAAGGGCGAGTCGAGCCATGCCAACACGCACTACCAGCCGCTGGCCCCCGGCCACAAAGACTATATCGCCGGCAACCTCGTCGGCTCGATCCGCCGGCTGCCGATCCCCGACGACGCGACGCTGGCGCAGGGTCTCGCCACGGTGCGCACGCTGGCACAACACGAGCCGGTCCCCGCCGGCCCGGTCGTGCGCGCGAACGGTCCGATCTCCCACGTCATCTACGTCATCAAGGAGAACCGTTCGTACGACGAGGTGCTCGGCGACCTGCGGGAAGCCGACGGTGACCCGTCGTTGGTGCTCTTCGGCGAGCACGTCACCCCCAACCAACACGCGTTGGCGCGTCGCTTTGGGATCTTCGACCGCTTCTTCGAAGACTCGCACGTCAGCGCGGATGGGCACAACTGGTCGACCGCCGCCTTCGCCAACGACTATCTGGAGAAGATGTGGCCGCAGGACTACGCGAACCGCGGCCGGCCGTACGACTTCGAGGACGCCGCCGAAGCGTCGGTCCCGCACGGCGGCTACCTGTGGGACGACGCGGTTGCGCACGGCGTCTCGTTGCGCAACTACGGCGAGTTCGCGACCGGTGGGCCGAGCCGGCCGATCCCCGTCTCGGTCAGCGACGACGCGCTGCGGCCGCGGACGGACCGCAACTTCGCGACCTTCGACCTGGACTATCCGGACGCCGACCGCTTCACCGAATGGAAGCGCGAGTTCGACGCCTACGAGCGCAGTGGGACGCTGCCGGCACTCGAGATCGTGCGCTTCCCCGACGATCACACCGCCGGCACGAAAGCGGACGCGCTGACGCCGCAGGCGATGGTCGCCGACAACGACGCCGCGGTCGGCAACCTCGTCGCGGCGGTCTCGCACTCCGCCGACTGGGCGCACACCGCGATCTTCGTCATCGAGGACGACGCGCAGAACGGCCCCGACCACGTCGACGAGCAGCGCTCGACGTTCTACCTGATCTCACCCTACGCCGCGGGCGGCGTCCAGCACGCCGCCTACAGCCAAGCTTCGGTGCTGCGCACGATCGAGACCCTGCTCGGCCTGCCGCCGCTCTCGACCTACGACGCCGGCGCGCCGCCGCTGAACGCCGCCTTCCGCGCGCATCCCGACCTGCACGCCTTCGACGCGTTGCCCGAGCAGACCGATCTGCACGCGAAAAACGGTCGCACGGCATACCGGGCCGCCGACAGCGCACGGCTGGACTTCGCCGAGGAAGACCGCGTCGACGAGGGGACCTTCAACGACATCCTCTGGCACGCCGTCAAGGGGCCGCACGCGACGCCGCCGCCGTACGGGGAGTTCTCGCGTTGAGTCAGCGGCCCGGGACGAGCGAGAGATACACCGCCGTGAATGGGACCACGTTGTCGCCCGCGAGTGGGTCGGACGGCGGCGCGCCGTTGGACGTTCTCGCGCGGATCACGTAGGCCGCGTCGCCGAAGACGCCGCCAGGCCGGCGCAGCAGCTGCCAATCGGCGGCGTGCGGCCATGCCGACGCCGCCAGCCGCGACGTGTACGCGTGCGACGGCCCGGGCGGAATCTCTGCTGCCGACGCGAGCTGCGTGCGGTCGTCGTAGCGGTACACGTGCTGCAGGTCGGTACGTTTCCACCGGCAGCTCGTCGGAGTGTGCGCGATCGTGCAGGCATAGGTGTCCGTTCCCGCGACCGCGTACGACGCGCTCACGATCAGCCCGGACGGAAGGTCGTGCATGACGCCGGGCAGCACCAAGCGCGCGCGAAAGGCGGGATCGAGCGCGTAATCGGGGACGGAACTCGTCATCGGGCCCATCGCGGTCTGCGACTGCCACGCCCACGGGCGCGTCGGGCCGGCGAGGCGCGGCGGGACCGGCGTCGCGCCGAGTGAGTAGATCGAGAAGCGCAACCAGAGCGAATTCGTCGGAACGAAGACGTGCCCGTCGGCGACGGTCGGCCCGGCGAAGTGCGGGACCGCGCCGATCGGGTCGTGCCACAGCAGTGCCAGGGTTCGCGCGTCGAAGGCATAGATCGCGGCCGTCGACGAGGCATCGTACTTGGTGAGAATCGCCCACACGATGCCGTTCGTCGTCCCGTTCGCGGTGAGGGCCAGCATCCCACCGGGCATCGCGTTCAAGCACAGCAGCGACAGATTGCAGGCTGCCGCAAGCGGCGCGCTCGCGCTCGCGATCCACGGGTGGGCCGGATCCTTGACGATGAAGGTGCCGCTCGTCAGATCGAGCGCGTACATCTTGAGGTAGTCTTTCTCGGCCCACTCGTAGACGTATCCGAGCGTCGGCGAGACGCGCCAGAGGGTCGGCGACCCGTGCAGGTGCGGCCCTTCGTTCCACGTCCGAAAGCGCAGCTTGTCGCCGGGGTCGGGGACGCGGTTGTTCACGCCCGCGAGCACTGCCGGCTGCAACGGGTGCAGCTCGCTGTCGACGACGTAGAAGAACGCGGTCTTCCCTCCCGCAATGATGCTGGTGGGGCCATCGACGACAAGTGGACCGGCAGAGCCGAGGTCGACGTCGTACCGCTCGTCGCCGAGTTGCTCCGGCGGTGCCCACGCAGCGGCGACGTCGAAGGCTGCGGCGGTGCTGCGCAGCTTCACGACGCTGTCGCCGTACGACTGTTGCTGCACGTCGTAGTGGCCGTTGCCGGTCAGCACGTAGACGTTGCCGTCGCGGTCGGCGGCGGGGCCGGCGCCGCCTTGCCAGATGCCGGCGCCCTCGCCGACGCAGGCCATCGTGTACGCGCCGCCGTTGGGAACCCAGTCACCCCACGGCTCGAGCCGGCCACCGACGGGATCATAGCAGACGAGCGGCGGCGGTGCGCTGGGATTGGGGCTCGGATGTCCGGGCCCTTCCCATTCCCACGCGTACGGAACGGTGTTGAAGGCGCCGGCGTAGCTCAGGTCGTCGGCGCGATAACGGAGCATCCAGCCGTAGTATTCCGACACGTTCTCGTTCTGCCGCGCACTGAACGAGGCGTAGATGTATCCGTGATCGAGCAGCAGCGAGGCGGTGTCGCTCTCATCTCTCGGAACGAAATCGAGCGGCGTCGTGCCGGTGCGCGCGACGGAGCCGTGCAGCGCGACCGGCGGGTGCACCACCGCTCCCGTCGCCAGATCGAGCTTCACCAGATAGTAGCGCACGTCGAGAGTCTTGCGCAGCGCGAGCTCGTCCTTGACGAATACGGAGTTCCACGGAAACTGGTTCGCGGTGCTGTAGAGCACGTCGATCGTGCCGTTGCCGTGGGCGAACTCGAGGACCGGTGTCGCGTTGATCCCGCGTGCCCACGGACGCGCGGTCCGGTCCGGATCGCGGAGCGTCACATGCCACACCAAGCCCCCCTGCGGAGCACCACTGCGGTCGTCGGCGTCGAAGGCGTAGATCGAGTCGCTGCTGGTCGCGACGAACGCGAGGTTGCGCGGCCCCGACGGCGTCCGGACGCCGTGCGCGTACAGGATCTGCGTGTTGATGAATCCGTCGACGTATCGGTCGACGCGCTGGAGCCGGCCGACGTTGGCGGGCGTCAGCTGCGTCTCGGCCAGATTCGCGCCGGTCCGGAAGTTGTCGTTGTGCTGCGTCGGAACGACGACGTCCGCAAGCGACGAGACGCACGTGGTCAGCAGCGAGGCAACGATGACGGCCGCAGCCAGGGCACGCCGAGCAAAACGATCCACGAACCACCCCTTCAAGGATACGCGGGATCGGGTTCTGCTCTCCAAGGTCGTGTACCCGTTCCGGCCGCCCGCGGCGCCGAGGAGGCCGCGTCGGACGGACGGAACCTCGCCCGGGTCATGAAGCGGGACTTGCGGCGTTGAGCGCGCACGTGTTGGCGCTCGGCCTGACGGCGTTCCTCGCCTGCGGTGTCGAGGCGATCGAAGCGCTGACGATCGTCGTCGCGGTCGGCGTCACCCGCGGCTGGAGCCGCGCGCTGGTCGCCGCGTTGTGCGCGGTCGTCGTCTTGGCCGCGGTGGTGGCGCTGGCCGGGCCGCGGCTGCCGGAGCTGGCCGAGCTGCGTCCGGTGCGCCTGGTCGTCGGGCTGATCGCGCTCTACGTCGGCTTCACGTGGCTGCGCAAAGCGGTGCTGCGCGCGGCCGGTCGCAAGGCGCTCCGCGACGAGCGCGCCGCCTTCGAGCGCGGCCGCGCGCACGTGGCCGGCGCAACCGACGCCGCCGCCTTCGCGACCGCCTTCAGCGGCGTGCTGACCGAGGGGATCGAGGTCGTCGCGATCGTGCTCGCGCTCGGCAGTGGGACGACGCAGACGCTCGCCGCGGCGAGCGGCGGCGCGTTGCTCGCGGTGCTGGTCGTCGCCGCGCTCGGCGTCGCGGTGCGCGGCCCGCTCGAGCGCGTCCCGGAGAACGCGCTCAAGTACGTCGTCGGCGTCATGCTCACCGCGTTCGGCGTCTACTGGGCCGGCGAAGGACTCGGCGTCGCCTGGCCGGCGAGCGACGCCGCGCTGTTCTATCTCGCCGCCGTCGTCCTCGCCTTCGCCGCGACGACGACCGGCGCGCTGCGCACGCGACCGGCGACGTAACGAACGCCCGGCGCGACGGTCAATTCGCGGACGGGTCGGCGACGAGCAGCAGCTTGCCGGTCGAGCGCCGGCTCTCGAGGTCGCTCTGCGCGCGGGCGGCCTCGGCCAGCGGATAGCGGCCACCGATCCGCACCAGCAGGGTGCCGGCGAGGACCATGCTAAACACGTCGCTCGCGCGGGCGAGCAGCTCGGCGCGCTCGGCCGCGTAGTGCACGATCGTCGGACGCGTGAAGAAGAGCGAACCCTTCGTCTGCAGCGTCGCGGCCTCGACCGGCGGCGGCGGTCCGCTCGACGCGCCGTACGAGACGAAGTAGCCGCGCGGGCGCAGCGAGTCCAAACTCGCCGCGAACGTCGTTTTGCCGACCGCGTCGTAGACGACGTGGACGCCGGCGCCGCCGGTGAGCGCGCGGACCGCCGGGGCGACCTCCTCGCGACCGTACACGATCACCTCGTCGGCGCCGGCCTCGCGCGCCAGCGCCGCCTTCTCGTCGGTCGAGACGGTCGCGATCACGCGCGCGCCGAGTCCCTTCGCCATCTGCGTGAGCAGCAGCCCGACGCCGCCCGCCGCGGCGTGCACCAGGACCTGGTCGCCGGTGTGGATCGGATAGACGCTGCGGCTGAGGTACTGCGCCGTGAGCCCTTGCATCATCACCGCCGCCGCGTCCTCGAGGCTCAGCGCGGCGGGGACCGGGACCAGCTTCGCGGCCGGGACGAGCACGTGCGTCGCGTAACTGCCGAGCGCCGCGAGCCACGCGACGCGCTCGCCGGGGCGCACCTCGCTGACGCCCTCGCCGACCTGCTCGACGGTCCCGGCGCCCTCCTGGCCGACCCGCGCCGGCAAGTCCAGACGATAGGCGCCGGTGCGGTAGTAGATGTCGATGAAGTTGACGCCGGCGCGCGCCACGCGGACCAGCACCTCGCCGGGGCCCGGGACGGGGAGAGGCTGCTGCTCCAGCGCGAGCACCTCGGGGCCGCCGGGCGCATGGAATACCACGACACTGTTCACGCGTCCGGCTTCTTCGACGCGCAAACCCTTGCCTACCGGCGACTGATATCGACTAGAATAGGAGTCTCTTCTTCCCCAGGAGGTGCGGGTTGGGAGCAGCACTGACGGCCGATCGCATTCAATTTGCGTTCACCATCATGTTTCACTATCTGTTTCCGATCGGCACGATGGGGTTGGCACCGTTCGTCGCCTGGTACACGCTGCGCGCGTTGCGCACGCAGGATGCGCTGTACGACCGCGCGGCGCGCTTCTGGGCGCGGATCTTCGCGGTGAACTTCGCCATCGGCGTCGTCACCGGTATCCCGATGGAGTTCCAGTTCGGCACGAATTGGGCGCTCTTCTCCGAGCGCACCGGCGCGGTCGTCGGCCAGCCGCTGGCGATGGAAGGCATCTTCGCGTTCTTCCTCGAGTCGGTCTTCCTGGGCGTCTTCCTGTACGGCCGCAACGCCGTTTCGCGGCGGCTGCACGCCGCCTCCGCGATCCTCGTTTGGCTCGGCTCGTGGCTGTCGGGCTTTCTCATCGTCGTCGTCGACGCGTGGATGCAACACCCCGTCGGCTACGCGCTGGCGAGCGACGGGCACATCCTGCTGACGAATCTCGGGGCGGTGTTGCTCTCGCCGTTTGCCTGGTGGCAGTTCCTGCACGCGCTCACCGGGGCGGTGCTGACCGGTGGCTTCCTGATGGCCGGGGTCGGCGCGTACTATCTGCTCGCGCGGCGCCAAGAGCGATACGGGCGGCTGTTTCTCTACACGGGCATCGTGGTCGCGTTCGCGTTCTCGGTGTTCGCCATCTTTCCGACCGGCGACCGCAACGGAGACGACGTCACCGCCTATCAGCCCGCCAAGCTCGCCGCCATGGAAGGCCTGTTCCACTCGCAGATGGGTGCGCCGCTCGCGATCATCGGCATGCCGGACACGGCCTCGCAAACGCTGATCGACCCGATCGCGGTGCCGGATCTGCTGAGCTTCCTCGCCTACGGCAACTTCCGCGCCAACGTCCAGGGCATCTCGACCTACCCGGTGGCCGACCGGCCGCCGGTCGCGGTCACCTACTACGCCTATCACATCATGGTCGGCCTGGGCACCATCTTCCTCGGCTTGACGACGCTCGCGCTCGTCCTGTGGCGCTTGGGGTGGCTCGAGCGCAGCCGCTGGCTGCTGTGGCTGCTGATGCTGGCGATGCCCTTTCCGTACATCGCCAACGAAGCCGGCTGGGTGACGACCGAAGTCGGGCGCCAGCCCTGGATCGTCTACGGCGTGATGCGCACCTCGGACGCCGCGTCGGCCAACGTCGTGGGAGCGGAGGCGATCTTCACCATCGTCGGCTTCGTCGGGATGTACTTCTTGCTCGGCCTGCTCTTCATCTTGCTCGTCTTGCGCGAGATCGGGATCGGACCCGACGCCCAGCACGCGGGCCCGCAGCTCGCGGAGGTGGCGCCGTGATCGTCGTCGCCTTCATCGTGCTGGCCTTGATGCTCGGCACCTACGTGCTGCTGGACGGCTACGACCTCGGCGTCGGGACGATCCATCTCTTCGTCACCCGCACCGACGCCGAACGCGCCGCGACCATCGCCAGCATCGGGCCCTTCTGGAACGGCAACGAGGTCTGGCTCATCGCGGCCGGCGGCACGCTGTTCGGCCTCTTCCCGCTGGTCTACGCGTCGTCGTTCAGCGGTTTCTACCTGCCGTTCATGGTCGTGCTCTGGCTCTTGATGTTTCGCGGCATCGCGCTCGAGCTGCGCGGGCACTACGCGAGCGAGCTGTGGCACCAGTTCTTCGACGTGACGTTCGCGGTTGCGAGCGCGCTCTTGGCGCTGCTGTTCGGCGTCGCGCTGGGGAACGTCGTGCGCGGCGTACCGCTCGACGCCCAGCACTACTTCAAGGGGACGTTCGCGTTCTTACTCAACCCGTACGCGGTCGGCGTCGGCCTGCTGGCGGTGCTCGCGCTCGCCATGCACGGGGCCGCGTGGGTGGCGTTGCGCGTCGAGGGCGCTCCGGCCGAGCGGGCCGCGCGGGCGCTGCGCATCGTCTGGCCGATCGTGCTGCTCTTCACCGTCGCACTCACCTACGCGACCTTCCGCGTGCACTCGCCGTGGCCGAATCTGCTCGCCATGCCGTGGATCGCGCTGGCGCCGCTCGCCTCCGCCGTCGGGCTGCTCGGCGTCGCGGTGCTGCGTGAGCAGCCGCGGCGCACCTTCGCCGCCTCCTCGCTGTTCCTGGCGGGTTTGCTCGCCTCCGCCGCTGCGACGCTGTTTCCGTATCTGCTGCCCGGGTTTCCGGTGGCCGAGCACGGCCTGAGCGTCTACACCGCGACGGTTCCGCCGGCCACCTTGGCCACCATGTTGCCCGTCATCATCATCGGGATCGCGATCGTGGGCGCCTATCGCGCGTTCGTCGCCGGCCGCCTCGACCGCGGCAGCCGAGGCTCGGCTTAGGATATTCTTAATCTTCGGAACGTATGGTCGACCCGTCATGTCGTCCGCTTTCCGCACGGCCGGCGCCGTCACGCTCGCCGCTCTCCTCGCCGCCGCCACGCCGATCGTCCCGGTCGGCCCGCTCGCCGCGCAGCCCGCCCCGCACAACGTGATCCTGTTCGTCCCCGACGGCCTGCGCGGCGCGATCGTCGACGCCGAGCACGCGCCGGCGATGGACGCGCTGCGCCAGGCCGGCGTCAGCTTCCCCAACAGCCACGCGATCTTCCCGACCTTCACCACCGCCAACGCCTCGACGATGGCGACCGGGCATCTGCTCGGCGACACGGGCGACTTCTCGAACACGATCGACGCCGGCTACAAGGTGCCGACGGCCGGGTACGCGTTCACCCCGTTCCTCGAGTCCGATCCGGTGCTGGCCGACGTCGACGAGCACTTCGGCGGCAACTATCTCGACGAGGCCGCGATCCTCGCGCTCGCCCACGACCACGGTTACGCGACCGCCGCGATTGGGAAGGTCGGACCGGTCGCGATCTTCGACGCCGCCGACGTCGGCGGGCAGCGGACGCTCGTCATCGACGATCAGACCGGCGCCGTCGACGCCGCCGGGAACTTGGTGGGGCGGCCGCTCCCGCCCCCGATCGTGAGCGCGCTCGTGCAGGCGACCGGGACAGCACAAGCGCCGACGCGCGGCCCGAACGGAATCCCGGGCACGTCGACGACGCCGGGGACGCTCGTGCCCAACAGTGGCCAGCAGAACTGGTTCCTCGCCGCCGCGACCAAGGTCGTCCTCCCGGCGTTCAAGGCGAGCGGCAAACCGTTCGTGCTCGTGTTCTGGTCGCGCGATCCCGACGGGACGCAGCACAATCAGGGCGATTCGCTCGGCACCCTCAAGCCGGGGATCAACGGGCCGACCTCGCTGTGGGCGATCCGCAACGCCGACGACGACCTGCGCGCATTGCGCGAGACGGTGCGCGCGCTGGGCCTCGAGAGCACGACCGACATCATCATCACCAGCGACCACGGGTTCTCGACGATCTCGAAGGAGAGCCACACCTCGCCGGCCGCGCAGTACACGCTGAACGGCGTCCCCGCGGGTCAGCTCCCGCCTGGCTTCCTCGCGCTCGACCTCGCGCACGCGCTCGGGCTGCGGCTGAGCGATCCCGATTCGAACGACGTCGGCGTCCACCCCGACTTCGAGCACAAATTCCCCAGCCATGGCAACGGCCTGCTCGGCAACGACATCGGGCACCCCGAGGTCATCGTCGCGGCCAACGGCGGGAGCGATCTGATCTATCTGCCGCAGAGCGACGCCGCGCAGCTCGCGCCGAAGATCGTCGCCTTCCTCGAAGGGCAGGATTACGTGAGCGGCCTGTTCGTCGATTCGCGACTGGGGACGTTCCCGGGGACGCTCCCCGCGAACGCCGTCGCGCTCGAGGGCGCGGCGATCACGCCGCATCCCGGCATCGCGGTCAGCTTCCGCTCGTTCGACACCGGCTGCGCGCTGCCGTTGCGCTGCACGGTCGAGATCGCGGACACGACGTTGCAGCAGGGCCAAGGGATGCACGGCTCGTTCAGCCGGGCCGACACCGGCAACTTCACCGCCGCGTTTGGGCCCGACTTCAAGCACGCGTACGTCGATCCGGCACCGATCTCGAACGCCGACGTCGGGATGACGATCGCGCGCATCCTGGGGCTCGATCTGCACGCGGTCGCCAAGGGGAGCCTGCTCGGCCGCGCGTTCGTCGAGGCGATGCCGGGCGGTGCGCTGCCGCTCGTCACGCGCGGCGAGGAGCGTTCGCAGCCGGGTGCGGACGGCGTCGTCACGGTCGTGCGCTGGCAGCGCGCCGGCGGCGAGCGCTACATCGACGCGGCCGGTTTCCCAGGTCGGACGGTCGGTCTGTAAACGCCCGACCGCCCCAGGCTCACTTCGAGCGAGGGGTTTTTCGGGGTGCTCGACGGAGATCGGTGGATGACCGCGCCCGACCCGACCCCGCTCCAGCCCGACGCGGTGCTGGCCGCCGCCGAGCGCATCCGCGGCGGCGTGCTGCGCACCCCGTCGGCCCGCTCGCGCGCCCTCTCCGAGCTGATCGGTGGCGAGGTCTTCCTCAAGCTCGAGAACCGCCAGGTCACCGGCGCCTACAAGGAGCGCGGCGCACTCAACGCGCTGGTGGTGCACGAGGCGGCCGCGCGGGGGCGCGGCGTGGTGACGATGTCGGCCGGCAACCACGGCCAGGCCGTCGCCTACCACGGGGCGCGCCTGGGGCTGCGCACGACGGTCGTGATGCCGGAGACGACCCCGCTGCTCAAGGTGCGGCGCACCCGCGACTTCGGTGCCGAGATCGTGCTGGTCGGCGAGACCTTCGCCGACGCCGCCGCGCACGCGCAGGCGCTGGTCGAGCGGACCGGCGCCGTCCTGGTCCACCCCTACGACGACCCCGACGTCATCGCCGGCCAGGGCACGGTCATCCTCGAATTGCTCGAAGACGTCGGTGCGCTGGACGCCATCCTGATCCCGGTCGGCGGGGGCGGTCTGATCGCCGGCACCGTCTTGGCCGTCGCGGCGGCCGGCTCGGCGGCGAGCGTGATCGCCGTGCAGAGCGAGTTCTATCCCTCACTCGCCGCCGCGCGCGGCGGAGCGCCGGTCCTCGGCGGCGTGACGATCGCCGAAGGGATCGCGGTGGCTGAGGTCGGCCGCCTGCCGCTGGCCGTCGTCGCGAACGCGGTGCGCGAGGCGATCCTGGTGGGCGAGGCGGCGGTCGAGACGGCGATCGCGGAGCTGCTCGAGGAGGAGAAGCTGGTCGTCGAGGGCGCCGGTGCGGCCGGCGTCGCGGCGCTCCACGCGCGGCTGGAGCGCTTCGCCGGGGGACGGGTCGGGATCGTCCTGTGCGGCGGGAACATCGACCTGGGGACACTCGCCTCGGTGATCGTCCGCGCGCGGCTGCGAGCCGGCCGGGTGGTGCGCATCCGGGTGCGGATGGTCGACAAACCCGGCGAGCTGGCCAGCGTCGCGACCGCGGTCGCGCAGGCCCGCGTCAACGTCCTCGACGTCGCGCACCACCGCGTCCTGGGGACCGTCCCGGCGAAGGTCGCCGAGCTCGACCTGACCGTCGAACTGGAACGCGCCGAGGACCTAGGCGGCGTCCTCGCCGCGATCGCGGAGCGGGGCTTCGACGCCGAGGTCGTGCGCGACTGACGCCGAAGCTCGGCCGACTTCGATTTCTGCCTCTTCAACGATGCACGCTTTGCCAGAAAGCGAACCATGGAGTGGGAGGAGACCCGACCCGGTCGACAAGCCGAGGTCCGCGTGCTCACCGTCGAAGACGGTACTGCGCTACCCCGGTTCGATCACGTGGCGACGGAAGAGCCCCTCGAGATACGGCTGGTTCTGCGCGGCCGAACGCAGGCGGTCGCGGTCACGATGCGGACTCCCGGCGCGGATTTCGAACTCGCCGCCGGCTTTCTGTCCGGTGAAGGCGTCATCCGCACGCGCGACGAGCTGCGCGGGATCTCGTACTGCGTCGACGCCGGCCTCGACACCCAACAACGCTACAACGTCGTCAACGTCGCCCTGGCGCGCGACGCTCTCCCCGACCTCGCGCCGCTCGAACGTCACTTCGTCACGACGAGCGCTTGCGGCGTCTGCGGGAAGGCCAGCCTAGAAGCACTCCGCTTGCGCGGCGTCCCGTCGCTGTCCGAGGGTCCATCGGTCTCGCCCGAGACGATCACGGCGCTGCCCGACCGGCTGCGCGGCGAGCAAGGCGTCTTCCAAGCGACGGGCGGCCTTCACGCGGCGGCACTCTTCGACCAAACGGGTGCGCTGCTCTGCGTCCGCGAGGACGTCGGCCGGCACAACGCCGTCGACAAAGTGGTCGGCTGGGCGCTGCTGAACGGGAAGCTCCCCCTGCGCGACCGCATCCTGCTGGTCAGCGGGCGCTCGAGCTACGAGATCCTGCAGAAGAGCCTGGCCGCCGAGATCACGATCGTCTGCGGGATCTCGGCGCCGAGCAGCCTCGCCGTCGCGCTCGCGCGCGAGTTCGGCATCACGCTGATCGGTTTCTTGCGCGGCTCACGATTCAACGTGTATGCCGGCGAAGAGCGCGTGGCGTGATCCCGTTCAACGAAGCGCAGCGCCTCGTGCTGGCGGCGTGCCGGCCGCTGCCGAGCGAGACGGTCGCGCTCAACGCCGCGCTGGGGCGGGTGGCCGCTTCGTCCGTCACCGCTTCCACCGACCTGGCACCGTTTGCGCGCTCGGCGATGGACGGCTACGCGGTCCGCGCCGTCGATACGCTGCTCGCGGCGCACGAGCGGCACGTCCGCCTACCGGTCGAGCAAACGGTCTTCGCCGAACGAGGCACGGCGACGCACCCGGCGCACACGGCGACCGAGATCGCAACCGGGGCACCGATCCCGCGCGGCGCCGACGCCGTCATCCGCTTGGAAGACGTACGCCGCGACGGCGGCGTCATCGAGCTGGGCGAGCCGGTCGAGGTCGGTGCGGGGATCTTTCCACCCGGCGAGGACGCGCACCGCGGCGACGTCCTGGTGAGCGCCGGCGAGGTGCTGACCGCTGCCGCGCTCGGGCTCCTCGCGGTCGACGGAAACGCGACGGTTCTCGCGCACCGCCGGCCGCGGATCGGGATCATCTGCACCGGGGACGAGCTGGTCGCGATCGACGCCGAGCCCGAACACGGCCAGATCCGCAACAGCAACGCGCCGATGCTGGCCGCGGCGTCGCGGGAGTGCGGAGCCGACCTCCAGTTTTGCCGCACGGCCCCCGACGATCGCCTGCAACTGCGTGACGCGCTCGCGCGCGCGCTCGACGAGGTCGATCTGCTGGTGACGACGGGGGGCGCTTCGGTCGGAACGCGCGACCTCGTCAAAGGAGCGTTGGCTGAGCTCGGCGTCGAGTTTCTCTTCCGGTCGATCGCGCTGCGGCCCTCGAAGCCGACCGGATTCGGGCGCCGCAACGAGACGTTCGTCGCGGTCCTGCCCGGGAATCCCGCGGCCGCGTTCGTCGGCTTCGCCGAATTGGTGCGGCCGGCGCTGCTCCGCCTGGGTGGCCGTCACGATCCGGTGTATGCCGACGTCCCGGCCATCCTCGACGGGCGCGTACACACGAAAGTGGATCGGACCTACGTCGTCTTCGGCCGGCTCACGCATAACCAGACGGAATTCGTCGTGACCCCGGTAGTCAATCAGTGTTCGGCCTTGGTTCGCACCGCGACCGACGCGAATTGCCTGATCGTCCTTCCGCCGGGCGAATCGGAGTACGGCGACGGCGCTCGGGTGAGCGTCCACGTGCTGCACTGGGACCGCGTCTCATTCACCCCTGCTACCCCGGCGCATGCCGACCTGCGGGTCCCCCACTACGCCTGACCCGCCGGCGGCGACGGTGCCGGTGGACCCGGGCGGCCTCCCCGGGGGCTTCCGACACGGGCGTTTGCCGAAAGATTCCTCCTGGCAAGGGCACGCAGGGTAGAACGTCCCCTCGAACGTACGACTCCAGCGACCTCGTTTGCTTGCGTCGTTCGCGACGCGGAGGAGAGGACTTGGCTACCAACTTCCTCGACCGCTCCCGTTCTGTCGCCGGGCCCGGCTTCAGCCGCTGGCTGGTCCCCCCCGCCGCCCTGTGCATCCACCTCTGCATCGGCGAGGCGTACGCCTTCAGCGTCTTCAACAAGCCGTTGGCCCAGTTGCTCTGCGCGGCTCAGAGCGCATGCCCCCCGGCGACCGCCAAGGTCGTCTCGACCACGCCCGGAGACTGGACGATCCCGGAACTGGGCTGGATCTTCAGCGTCGCCATCGTCGTGCTGGGGCTCTCGGCCGCGCTCTTCGGCCGCTGGGTCGAACGCGTCGGACCGCGCCAGTCGATGTTCGTCGCGGCGATCTGCTTCGCGGCCGGCTTCTTCGTCTCGGCGCTCGGCGTTTCAGCGCACCAGCTGTGGCTGATCTATCTCGGCTACGGCGTGATCGGCGGCATCGGCTTGGGGATCGGCTACATCTCGCCGGTCTCGACGCTGATCAAGTGGTTCCCCGATCGACCTGGGCTCGCCACCGGGACCGCGATCATGGGCTTCGGCGGCGCGGCGCTGATCGCGTCCCCGCTCTCCGTGCTCTTGATGAAGTCCTTCAGCAGCGCGACCTCGAACGGCGTGGCGTCGACGTTCCTCGTCCTCGGCGTCCTCTACCTGATCTGGATGCTGGTCGGCTCGATGATCGTCCGTATCCCCCCTGCCGGCTGGGCGCCCGCCGGCTACGTCGTTCCAACCACGTCGCACGGGCTGATCACCGCGCGCCAGGTCTTGCGCGCGCAGGCCTTGCGGACGCCGCAGTTCTACCTGCTATGGTTCGTGCTGTTCCTCAACGTCACTGCCGGGATCGGCGTCCTCAGCCAAGCCTCGCTGATGATCCAAGACGTGCTCGGCGTCTCGGTCGCCGCGGCGGCCGGGTTCGTCGGCCTGCTCTCGCTGTTCAACATGGGCGGCCGCATCTTCTGGGCCTCGATGTCGGACTTCTTGGGGCGCAAGAGCACCTACGTGATCTTCTTCGTCGTCGGCGCGATCCTGTACGCGCTGACGCCGACGCTGGGCAACGCGCACAATATCGTGCTGTTCGTCCTCGCGTACTGCATCGTGCTGACGTTCTACGGCGGCGGGTTCGCGACGGTCCCGGCCTACCTCCGCGACCTGTTCGGCACCGTCGAGGTCGGCGCGATCCACGGCGTCTTGCTGACGGCCTGGTCGGCGGCCGGGGTCGCCGGTCCGGTGCTGCTGAACTACATTCGGCAGTATGAGATCAACAGCGGCGTCCCGAAAGCCGACGCCTACGGCGTGACGATGTACCTCATGGCGATCCTGCTCGTCATCGGGCTGCTTTGCAACCTGGCCATCCGGCCCGTCGCGGACCGGTATTACATGCCGGCCGGCGCCGAAGTGCCGGCCTGAGGAGGCGTGTCGATGAGTACCGGTCCGACCACCACGCCCGCCACCGATCCGGGGATCGGGGCGAAGCTCTTCCTCGCCTGGGCGTTCGTCGGGATCCCGCTCCTGTGGGGCGTCATCCTGACCTGCATCAACGCGGCCAAGCTCTTCCAATAAGAGCCGCAGCCGCCAACCAGAAGGCCCGTGCATCGCACGGGCCTTCTTTCTCTACCGGATCGCGGCTTCGACCCGTTCGCCTTTGCGTAGTTTGACGGCGCAGAACTTGAACTCGGGGATCTTCCCGAACGGGTCGATCGCGTCGTTGGTCAGCAGGTTCGCCGCCGCTTCGTTGTAGACGAAGGGCATGAAGAGCACGCCGCGCTGCATCCCGCGGTCGGCGCGCGCGTAGGCGGTCAGCGTCCCGCGCCGCGACTCGAGCGTGATGATTCCACCCGGCTGGCTATCGAGCGCGGCGAGATCGTCGGGATGGATGCTGACGACCGGATCGGGCTCGAGCGCGTCGAGGACGCTGGCCCGGCGCGTCATCGATCCCGTGTGCCAGTGCTCGAGTTGGCGGCCGGTGGTGAACACGAACGGATACTCGGGATCCGGCAGCTCGTCCGCATGCGTGTACAAGGCCGGCGCGAACAGACCGCGGCCGCCGGCGCGCGGGAAGTTCTCGATGAAGATGACCGGTTCGCCCGGGTCGCCTTCGTGCTCGAGCGGATAGGTGCACGAGCCTTCAGCCTCGAGCCGCGCCCAGGTGATCCCGGCCATGCTCGGCGTCGCCTGACGGATCTCGTCGAAGACCTCGGCCGGACCGGCGTAGTTCCAGTCCAGGCCGAGGCGGTGCGCCATCTCCTGGATGATCCACAGATCTTGACGCGCCTCGCCCGGCGGATCGATCGCGCGGCGACCGAGCTGCACGCGGCGGTCGGTGTTGGTGAACGTCCCCGTCTTCTCCGGGAAGGCCGACGCCGGCAAGATCACGTCCGCGTAGCTCGCCGTCTCGGTGAAGAAGATATCCTGGACGACCAGCTGCTCGAGCAGCGCCATCGCCTCGCGGGCGTGCTCGACGTTGGGATCGGACATCGCCGGGTTCTCACCCATGATGTACATCCCGCGGATCGTGCCGTGGTGCACGGCATCCATGATCTCGGTGACCGTCAAGCCCGCCTTCGGATCGAGCGGCGTCCCCCAGAGCGCCTCGAACCGGCCCCGTGCGTCGGCGTTGTCGACTCGCTGGTAGTCGGGGAACATCATTGGGATCAGCCCGACGTCGGAGGCGCCTTGCACGTTGTTCTGCCCGCGCAGCGGGTGCAGCCCGGTCCCCGGGCGACCGATCTGGCCGGTCATCAGCGCGAGCGAGATCAAGCAGCGCGCGTTGTCCGTCCCATGGATGTGCTGGGAGATCCCCATCCCCCAGAAGATGATCGAGGCCTTCGCCTTGGCGTAGAGCCGCGCGACCTCGCGCACGGTCTGCGCGTCGATCCCGGTGATCGCCGCCGTCTTCTCCGGCGCGTAGTCGGCGACGTTCTTGGCCAGCGCCGCGTAGTTCTCGGTGCGCTCGCGGATGAATGTCTCGTCGACCATCCCCTCCTCGACGATGACGTGCATCATCGAGTTGAGCAGCGCGACGTCGGTGTCGCCGTTGAACTGCAGGTAGTAGGTCGCGTGGCGGGCGAGGTCCGAGCGGCGCGGGTCCATCAGGATCAGCTTGGTGCCGTGCTTGGCGGCGTTCTTCATGAAGGTCGCGGCGACCGGATGGTTCACGGTCGGGTTCGCGCCGATCACGATCGCGACGTCGGCTAGCGCGACGTCCTCGACCTGGTTGGAGACCGCGCCCGACCCGACGTCTTCGAGCAACGCTGCGACCGACGAGGCATGGCACAACCGCGTGCAATGATCGACGTTGTTCGTCCCGAAGCCGACCCGGACCAACTTCTGGAAGAGATAGGCCTCTTCGTTCGAGCCCTTGGCCGAGCCGAAGCCGGCCAGCGACGGAGGACCGTGCTGCTCGCGCAGCGCGCGCAGCGGCAGCCCGGCGCGGTCGAGCGCCTCGTCCCAGGTCGCTTCGCGGAAGAGCTTCATCATGTCGTCGGGCTCGACCAACGCGGCGGTCTTCGCCACGCCGTCGCGCCGGATCAGCGGCTGCGTCAAGCGCCGAGGATTGGTGACGTAGTCGAAGCCGAAGCGGCCCTTCACGCACAACCGGCTGGCGTTCGAGGGGCCGTCGCGCCCGTCGACCGAGACGATCTTGCCGTCCTTGATGTTGTACGTCAACAAACAGCCGACGCCGCAATACGGACAGGCCGAGTCGACCTGTTTGTCGGGGACGATGTTGTACGCGTTGTTGGCCGGTGCGAGCGCACCGGTCGGACAGGCCTGCACGCACTCACCGCAGGCGACGCACGAGCTGCCGCCCATCGGATCGTCGAGGTCGAAGACGATTTTGGCGTGCTCGCCCCGGCCGCCCCAGCCGATCACGTCGTTGACCTGCTCTTCGCGACAGGCGCGCACGCAGCGCCCGCACTGAATACAGGCGTCGAGGTTGACGGCCATCGCCGGATGCGAGAGGTCGGCGGCCCACTGCGTGCGCTGCGGATAGCGCCCGGCCGTCGCGCCGAGCCGCCGCGCCCACAGGTCGAGCTCCGAGTCGCGCTTGTAGGGCGATCCGTCGGAGGCCGGCTGATCGGTCAGCAGCAGCTCGGTGACCATGCGCTGCGACTTGCGCGCGCGGTCGCTGGTGCTCTGGACCTTCATCCCCTCGGTCGGACGGCGGCAGCACGACGGCGCGAGGACGCGTTCGCCCTCGATCTCGACCATGCAGACGCGGCAGTTGCCGTCGGGCCGATAGCCGTCCTTGTAACACAGCCGCGGGATCGCGACGCCGTGCCGGTCGGCGGCCTGCAGGATCGTCTCGTCGGCGCGCGCGGTGACCGGCGTACCGTCGAGCGTGAACGCGATGCCGGGTGCGCCGTTGGTCGCCGCGACCTCGCCGTTCATCGCCGCGTCGCGCGCCTTCTCGATCTGCTGCGGGGTGATCGCCACGCTTAGGACACCTCGTGGGGGAAGTACTTGAAGACCGAGAGGAACGGGTTGGGCGCCGCCTGACCCAGGCCGCAGATCGACGCGTCGATCATCACGCCCGAGAGGTCGCGCAGCAGCGTCTCGTCCCAGTCTTCGCGCTCCATCAGCGCGACGGCCTTCGCCGTCCCGACCCGGCACGGCGTGCACTGGCCGCACGACTCGTCGTGGAAGAAGCGCAGCATGTTGAGCGCCGCCTCCTTCGCCGTGTCCTGGTCGGAGAGGACGATGATCGCCGCCGAGCCGATGAAGCACCCGTACGGGGTGAGCGTGTCGAAGTCGAGCGGGATGTCGCCCAGCGAGGCGGGCAGGATCCCGCCCGACGCGCCGCCCGGGAAGTAACCGTAGAAAGTGTGGCCCGGCTGCATCCCGCCGGCGTACTCAGCGATCAGCTCGTTGATCGTGATCCCGGCCGGCGCGAGATGGACGCCCGGCGTGTTGACCCGCCCGCTGACCGAGAACGAGCGCAAACCCTTGCGCTCGTTGCGTCCATGGCCGCTGAACCACTCGGCACCCTTCTCGAGGATGTCGCGCACCCAGTAGAGCGTCTCCATGTTGTGCTCGAGTGTCGGCCGCCCGAACAGTCCGACCTGCGCGACGAACGGCGGGCGCAGGCGAGGCATCCCGCGCTTGCCCTCGATCGACTCGATCATCGCGGACTCCTCGCCGCAGATGTAGGCGCCCGCACCGCGCCGCAGATGGATCGTCGGCAGCGGGAGCGAGGCGTTGGTCTGGAGCGCGGCGATCTCGTCGGTCAGGATGCGGCGCACGTGGGCGTACTCGTCGCGCAAGTAGACGTAGATCGTGTCGATCCCGACCGCCCAGGCCGCGATCAGCATCCCTTCGAGGAAGCGGTGCGGATCGCGTTCGAGGTACCAGCGGTCCTTGAACGTCCCCGGCTCGCCCTCGTCGATGTTGACCGCCATCAACTTCGGCGCCGGCTCGGCGCGCACGATCTTCCACTTGCGGCCGCACGGGAAACCGGCGCCGCCCAGGCCGCGCAGCCCCGAGCTCTCCATCGTCGCGATCGCTTCGTCGGGGGTGTGCCGGCCCTCGTGCGCGGCGGCCAACAGCCGGTAGCCGCCCTCGGCGACGTAGCGTTCGTAGCCGACGTAGTCGGGGACGACCGGCGCGTAGGCGCGCTGCTCGAGCGCGGCGTCGACGTCGGCGACCGTGGCGTGGCCGAGCGCGTTCTGCTGCACCAGCGCGACCGGCGCGACCTCGCAGCGGCCGACGCACGGCGCGGTGATGACGCGCACGTCGGCGCCGTACCCGCCGTTGCGCAGCAACGCGAGCAGATTCTGCGCGCCGGCCAGCTCGCAGGAGAGCCCGTCGCAGACGCGCACGGTGATCGCCGGCGGCGCCGCGTCGCCGTCCTTGACGACGTCGAAGTGGTGGTAGAAGGTCGCGACCTCGTAGACTTCGGCCGGCGCCAGGCGCATCTCATCGGCCAGCGCGATCAGGTGGGCCGACGAGAGCGCGTGGTAGTGGTCCTGGAGCTTGTGCAGGTGCTCGATCAACAGGTCGCGCCGGCGGGGCTCGTCGCCGAGCAGCGCGCGGACCTCGGCCAAGGCGGTCGGGTCGACCGGGCGGCCCCGTCCTTCGCGGCGCTTCTTGCGCCGTTGCGGCTCGTCGCCGGGCCGGCCCAGACGCGCGGCCCGCCCGGCCGGGATCCCGCCGGTGATGTCGATCGTGTCCAACCCTACTCCTTGCGACTCGTCGGCCGCTCGACCGCCGGCCGGCCGACCAGGTTCTCACCCTCCTCGGCCGACTCGGGTGGGGTCCTCCGCTCATCCATCGACCCCCATCATAACCCGTGGTGTACCAGGTTGTCGCCGCCGTCCGACGGCCCGGTCGCCGGCGGACCCGGCGGAACCCGGCTCAGCGCCGGCGCGGTTCGGAGGCGTACGGTGCAACGACGACGACTGGGAAGCCACGGCCCCGAGGTCTCCGCGCTTGGCTTGGGCTGCATGGGGATGTCCGAGGTCTACGGAGCGAGCGACGACGCGGAGTCGATCCGCACGATCCATCGGGCGCTCGACCTGGGGATCGATCTGCTCGACACGAGCGACATGTACGGGGCGGGCCGGAACGAGGAATTGGTCGGGCGCGCGATCGCCGACCGGCGCGAACGGGCCTTCGTCGCGACGAAGTTCGGCAATCTGCGCGGCGCGGACGGGATTTTTCGCGGCGTAAACGGCCGCCCCGAGTACGTCCACTCGGCCTGCGATGCCTCGCTGCGACGGCTGGGCATCGCGACGATCGACCTCTACTACCAGCACCGGGTCGACCCGTCGGTCCCGATCGAAGAGACGGTCGGCGCGATGGCCGAGCTGGTCGCCGCGGGGAAGGTGCGCTACCTCGGGCTCTCGGAGGCGGCGCCCGAGACGCTGCGCCGCGGCGCCGCGGTTCACCCGATCGCCGCGCTGCAGACGGAGTACTCGCTGTGGACGCGCGACGTCGAAACCAACGGCGTGCTGGCGACGGCGCGGGAACTCGGGATCGGGTTCGTCGCCTATAGCCCGCTCGGCCGCGGCTTCTTGACCGGGACGTTCCACGACCCCGGCGACCTGGACGCGAAGGATACGCGGCGCAACCACCCGCGCTTCCAGGGCGAGAACCTGGCCGCCAACCGGCGACTGGCCGAGGCGGTGAAAGCGCTCGCCGAGCGCAAGGGCTGCACCCCCGCGCAGCTCGCGCTGGCGTGGCTGCTCTCGCGCGGCGAGGACGTCGTGCCGATCCCCGGGACCAAGCGCCTGCGGTACCTCGAGCAGAACGCCGGCGCGCTCGACGTGCGACTGACCGCCGACGACCTGCGCGCGATCGACGCCGCGCTCCCGCCGGGCGTGACCGCCGGCGCGCGCTACCCCGAGCAGGCGATGGCGGCGGTCCACCGCTAATACCACCTCGATGCTCGATCGCGCCACGTTCATCGGTGGCCTGGTCGCCGCCGTCACGACGAACGCGGCAGCCGATTTCGCCGCGCACAACCCGATCCGGGTCTCGACGAACAAACACATCGTCTGGAAGCTCCGGGTCTTAGACGGACCGGACTTCCAGCTGGCCGACCACCGCGGCTCGGTCGTCGTGGCGAACTTCTTTGCGACCTGGTGCTCGGCGTGCGCGCTGGAGGGGTCGGACCTGATCGCCTTCGCGAACGCGCATCTCGACGACACGATCGTCGTCGGGATAGACGTCGACGAGGAAGACAACGTCGTGCGCGCCTGGCGCAAGAAATTCGCGGTCCCCTACCGCATCGCGATGGACGAGAACAGCCGCTACCTACGGGCGATTGCGGGGCTCGAGAACGTCCCGATCCCGCTGACGCTCGTCTTCGATCCGAACGGCTTCCTGAGCTCGTGGTGGTACGACAGCGCCAGCCGCCAGCAGTTCGAGGACGCCCGCAACAAGGCCCTCGCCGCCGTGACGGGCGCCGACGCGACACCCGCGCCGTCACCATCGCCGCCCGGTTAGGCGGAGTCGGCGGTACTCTTGGCGGCGGCCGCGCTCTCGAGCGCGGCCTGCACCGCGCCGTAGAGGTCCTTCATCAAGAACGGTTTGGTCAGGAACGACGACCACCCGTCGCGCTCGAGCGGGAAACGCAAGCCGATCCAGACCAGCGGCACCAGTCCCGTCGTCCGGCGCAGGAACGTCGCCGCCGGCATCTCCAAGCGGTCGCCGTCGACCAGCGCGGCGTCGTAGGGCGCGTCGCCGATCACGCGCAACAGCTCCTCGCCGGTCGCCGCGACCGTGATCGCGACGCCGTCTGCCCGCAACGCGTGCGCGACGTACGAGCGCGCGTCGCCTTCCGGATCGAGTAACGCCAGGCGCAGCGCGACGGCGCGGCGCGGCGCGGCCTGCGAGGGGACGAAGACGCGGAAGGTCGCGCCCGCACCCGCGACCGACTCGACCTCGATCCGCCCACCGTGGAGCTCGACGATCGTCTTGCTGAGATACAGGCCGAAGCCGGTCCCGGCGATCCCGAGCGCGCGCGCGTTGCTGGCGCGCGCGAAGCGGCCGAACAGCTTGGCCAGCTCGCCTTCGGGGATCCCGATCCCGCGGTCGCGCACGGTCAGTTCGAGACCGCCCGTCCGCGCGCGCAGCAGGACCTCGACCGGTTCCCCGCCCGGCGAATACTTGATCGCGTTGCCGATCAGATTCTCGACCACCTGGCGCAGCCGCGCGGCGTCGCCGACCACCGCCAGGCGTTGGCCTTGGACGCGCAGATCGATCGGGCGCGTCACGCCGAGTACGCGGACGACCTCGCGCACCAGCACGCCCAGATCCAACTCCTCGACCGAGAGCGTCAGCTCGTTGTGCTCCAAGCGCGAGAGCGCGAGCGTATCGGTCGCCAGCGCCGCGAGGCGCATCGCGCTCGACGAGATCATCCCCAGATACTGCCGCGACTCGGCGTCGAGGCGCTCGTCCTCGGCCAGCACCTCGGCGAAGCCGACGATCGTCGTCAGCGGTCCCTTGAAGTCGTGCGCCAGCATCGCGATCAGATCGTTCTTGACCTGGTTGAGCTCGACCACCGCGTCGCGCCGGGCCGCCAGCTCCTGGTAGAGCTCGACGTTGCGGGCCGCGACGCCGAAGTACTGCCCCAAGAGTCCCAGCGCGAAGACGTCGGCGCTGGTGAAGCTCACGTGGCGCTGCACGTCGAGCACGTAGGCCGAGCCGCCGCCCGAACCCAAGATGCGGACCGCGGCGCGCTCTTCCCGCTCGTCGAGCACGGCGACGTCGGCGCGTGAGGCCAGCGCGACGAGTTGATCGCCCGGGACCGCATCCGGCGCCGCGCTCAAGTCGTGCGTCACGACGAAGCCGCCGCGCGCGCGCGGCGCGTAGAGCGTCGCGGTTCCGTCGATCAGCTGCCGCACGCCGCCGAGCAGCGCGTCGACCAGCAAGGTCGGCTCGAGCGAGGCGAACAGCGTGCGCGCGATCGAGGTGATCGCGGTCAGCCGCTCGTTCTGCATCGCCAACTGCGCGCCGCGCAGCACCTGTTCGGTCACGTCGCGCATGACCATGACCAGATGCGTCGTCTGACCGTCGTCGTCGAGCAGCGGTCGAATGCTGACCTCGGCGTGCCAGGTCGTGCCGTCACCGCGGTAGAGGACGAACTCGGCCCGCACCGGGCGTCCCGCCCGCGTTTCGCGGCGCGCATCGGTGACTCGCTCGAGATCGGTCCGCGGGCCGAAGAAGGTGTCGACGCCGCGTCCCAACACCAGCTCGGCCGGTTTTCCCATCTGGCGCAGGAACGCCTCATTGGCGTAGATGATCGTCGACGTCCGCTCTGGATCGACAGAGATCTTGCTAACCACGATCGGGTCGTTGGCGGCCTCGATCGCGGTCGAGAGCAGGCTGATCCGCTCCTGTGCCTGCTCGCTCTCGGTCAGGTCGGTCGCCACCGCCAGCACCAGCTCGCGCCGGCGGCTCGCCATCAACTCGAGCCGCAGCTCGATCGGATAGCTCGAGCCATCTTTGCGGCGGGCCATCGTGTGCAGCGTCAAGCGCCGGCCGGCGGTGGCGCGGATCTCCGCCAGTCGCTGGTCGAGCCGCCCCTCTTGGGCCAGCGTCGGCAGCAACTCGGACAGCGCGAGCGTCTGCAGCTCTTCCATCGTGTAGCCGAGATTGCGCCGCGCCGCGTCGCTGGCGAAGACGACGTGCTGCGTTTCGAGATCGATGTGGTACAGCTCGGTCTGCGAGGAGTCGAACATCCGCAGCAGCATGCGGCGCGACTCGAACTCGGCGACGACGGTCGAGGCGACCGCCTCGAGCGCAGCACGCTGCCGCGGGTCGAGCGTTCGGCTCTGCCGGTCGAGGACGCTCAGCGTGCCGAGTCCTTCGCCGTTCGCCGAACGCAGCGGCACGCCGGCGTAGAACTGGACGTGCGGGTCGCCGACGACCAGTGGGATGCCGGCGAAGCGCCGATCGGCGCGCGTATCGGAAACCTCGAACAGACCCTGGCCGGCGATCGCGTGCGTGCAGAACGAGACCTCGCGCGGCGTCTCGCGCAACTCCAGACCGTAGGCTGACTTGATCCACACCCGGCTCCGGTCGACCAGACCGATCAGCGCGATCGGTGCGTCGCAGACGAGCGCCGCCAAGCGCGTGAGCGCGTCGAACAAGTCCTCCGGCGGGGTGTCGAGGAGTTCGTATTCGTAGAGGGCAGCCAACCGCCGCTCTTCGTGGACGGGGACCGCCGAAGGCATCGCCATCAGCCTGTACGCGTTCGTTTCGCGTTCGCGAAGGCCAGGACTTCCTCCAGCGGGCGCGCGTTGAGCACCTCGGCGGCCGTAATCCAGGCGCGCCGCGCCTGACCGACCGCGAAGGCGACGTTGGCCAGGTCGCCGACGCCGTGCGCGTCCGAGTCGCAGCTGAAGGTGACGCCGAACTCCTTGGCGCGCCGGGCCAAGGGGCTGGGGAGATCGAGGCGCGACGGCTGGCCGTCGATCTCGAGCGCCGTCCCGGTCCGCGCGGCGGCGGCGAAGACGGCATCGTGATCGAAATCATAGCCGGCGAAGGTCTCGATGTGGCGCCCGGTTGGGTGCCCGACGATGGTGACGTACGGGTTCTCGCAGGCGCGGATCAATCGAGCGGTCATCGTCTCGCGCGACTGTTGGGTTGCCGAGTGGACCGAGGCGACGACGAGGTCGAGCTCGGCCAGCACCGCGTCCTCGAAATCGAGGCTGCCATCGGGGCGGATGTCGACCTCGGCGGCGCACAGCGTGCGAATCCCGTAGCGTTCGCCCAGCGCCTGGACCTGTGCCCGCTGCTCGCGTAGCCGCTCGGGCCCCAGGCCGAACGCGCCGCGCCCCCACGAGTGGTCGCTGATCGCGTGGTAGGCGTAGCCGCGCGCCGCCGCGGCCGCGATCATCGTGTCGAGCGCGTCGCGGCCGTCCGACCAACTGGTGTGCATGTGAAAGTCGCCGCGCAGGTCGCCGAGCGCGACGACCGCGGGCAGCGTCCCCGCCCGCGCCGCCTCGATCTCGCCGACGCCCAAGCGCAGCTCCGGTGGGATGAACGGCAGTCCGATCGCCGCGTAGACTTCTTCCTCGTGCCGGCAGACGATCGTCCGGCCATCGGTCAGGTCGACGATGCCGTTCTCGCTGACCCGCAGGCTCTTGCGCGCCGCCAGCTCACGCAGTTGGATGTTGTGCTCGCGCGAGCCGGTGAAGTGTTGCAGCAGATTCCCGTAGAGGTGCGCCGGCAGCACGCGCAAGTCGACCTGCAGCCCGCCGGCCAGCCAGATGCTGGCTTTGGTCGGGCCTTCGGCGAGGACGGCCTCCGCGCGTTCCCAGGCGGTGAACGCCGTCACCACGGTGTCGGCGTTGGCCGAGGTGCAGACGATGTCGATGTCGCCGACGGTCGGTTCTTGGCGGCGCACGCTCCCGGCCGCGGCCAGGTCGGCGGCGTCGGTCATGCGGCGCAGGTACGCGATGATCTCGTGAGCGAGCGGGAGCGCGACGCCCAGCGGCGTGCGCCGCGCACGTCCTTGCGCCGCCAGCACGCCGCGCCGAATGTTCTCGATCGACTTGGGCCCCAGGCGCGGTATCCCGCTCAGCGCGCCGGCGCGCAATGCCTCTTCGAGGTCGCGCAGCGAGGCGACGCCGAGCCGTTCGAAGAGTTGCTGCGCCGTCTTCATCCCGACGCCCGGCACCGTCAGCACTTCCAACAGCGTCGCCGGGTAGCGCGCGCGCAGCTCCTCGAGGTACGGCTCGGTCCCGGTCGCGGCGAGCGTCGCGATCCGCCCGGCGATCGTCTTGCCGATCCCCGGCAACGCGGTCAGCTGCTCGAGATCGATGGGCGCGCCCAGCGGCGGCGCATTCTCGAGCGTCTCGGCGGCCCGTTCGTAGGCCATGAACTTGAAGAACGGTTCGCCGGCGAACTCCATCAGGGTCCGAATCTCGCGCAACAGCCGCGCGATCTCGGCATTCGTCGGGCGCGCCATTACCGCTCGCTTCTCCACCCGGCGGGTCGGCTCCGGTGCCGCCGCGGACCGCAGCGAAGCGAGGACCGCGAAGGGTTCGGCAACGCCGAACCCACCAGGAGTTCCACCCTGACGGCCGGTAGGGGCACGGATGCGCACCGAGCGCGGTCGCCTCGATCCGGCGATCCTCAACCTGCCGGTCGAGAAGATGCGCGAGGGGTACTACTCCGACGTCTACTTCAACCGGGCGCGCGAGATCCTCGAGCAGGACGGCTACCACCCGGGCGTGCGGATGCAAGTCTTTCAGCGCAACGACTCGGTGCTGTGCGGGATCGACGAGGCGCTGGCGATCCTCAAGCTGTGCAGCGGCCGGCGGCTCGCGGACGGCTCCTGGGAACTGGGCTGGGACGCGTTGCGGGTGCACGCGCTCTACGACGGCGACGAGATCGGCCCGTACGAGACCGTCCTGACGATCGAAGGCGACTACGCGCTCTTCGCGCACCTGGAGACCGAGTATCTGGGCGTGCTGGCGCGCCGCACGCGCATCGCGACCAACGCGCGCGCGATCGTCGATGCCGCCGGCGGCAAGGACGTGCTGTTCTTCCCGGCGCGCTTCGACCATCATCTGGTGCAGACCGGCGACGGGTACGCGGCCTACATCTCCGGTGCGCTCGGCGTCTCGACCGATGCCAACGCCGAGTGGTGGGGCTCACGCGGGATGGGGACGGTGCCGCACGCGCTGATCGCGGCCTACGGCGGCGACACGGTCCGCGCGACGGCCAAGTTCGCGCAGTACATCGACCCGTCGGTCAACGTGATCGCGCTGGTCGATTTCGAGAACGACTGCGTCGGAACGTCGCTCGCCGTCGCGCGCGCGCTGGGCCGGCGCTTATGGGGCGTGCGGCTCGACACCTCGGGCACGCTGGTCGACGCCAGCGTGATCCCGCAGATGGGCACGTTCAATCCGACCGGCGTCAACGCGCAGCTGGTCCGCAACGTGCGCGACGCGCTCGACGAGGCGGGCTACGGACACGTGCGGATCGTCGTCAGCGGCGGCTTCGACGCCGCGCGGATCGCGCAGTTCGAGGCCGACGGCGTCCCGACCGACGCCTACGCGGTCGGCAGCGCGTTCTTCCGCGGCCAGGGCGAGTTCGACTTCACCGCCGACATCGTCGCGCTCGACGCCGGCGACGGCTGGCGCGAATGCCACAAAGTCGGCCGCCCTGAGCGCCCCAACCCACGCCTCTCGCTGGTCGACTAAACCGGCTGGTTCTGGGCGATCAGCTTCTCGACGATGGCGCGGTTGAAGAGCACCAGATCGCCCGGGTTGCGCGAGGTCACCCAGTTGCCGTCCTGCACGACCGGCTGATCGCGGTAGAGCCCGCCGGCGTTGCGGATGTCGTCGGCGATCGAAGCGTAGCCGGTCAGCGTGCGACCGCGCACCAGTTGGGCCGAGATCAGCACTTGCGGCCCGTGGCAGATGACGAACATCGGCTTCTTCGCCTGATCGAACTCGCGCACGAAGCGCTGGACGTCTTTGTTGGTCCGGATGTGGTCGGGCGACTGACCGCCCGGGATCAAGATCGCGTCGAAGTCGTCGGCGGTCACGTCGGCGACCAGCTCTTCGGCTTTCACGCTCTGCCCCTCGTCGAGGCCGCGCTTGCCGCGGATCTTCTGCAGCGCGCGGTCGTCGACGCCGACGATCGTCACGACGCCGCCGGCCTCCTCGAGCGCGCGGCGCGGCTCAACGAGTTCCGATTCCTCGAATCCGTCGCCCACCAGGGCGGCGATCCGTTTTCCTTCGATATCCATGGGGACCGGGCGTTCTCACCCCGCCCGCAGCCCGCCTCTCAGGCAAGCCACCCTATAAGGTGCCACCGGTCTGTTGGACCGCGGCGCGGAGCAGGTAGGCCAATTCGAGCTCGAGCTTGCCGAGGGCGTCGACGACCGTATCGTCGGCCAGCGCCCGGAGCACCGGGCTGCGCTTGGTCATGTCGTACTCGGGGACCGCGTGGCGCGGGTTGATCTCGCGCATGTAGATGCGGGCGTCGTAGCGGATCTGCCCGTCGGGCAGGAAGTAGAGCGGGTCCAGGCCGCCGGCGTAGGTCTGCAGCCCCAACAGCTCGGTCTGCTGCATGAAGGCGATCGCGCGCAGCCGCAGGGCGCGCGCCAGCCGGGCCAGGGCGGGGACGGCCAAGCGCGCCGTCCCGGCGACGACCGCGGCCAGCAGCTCCGGGTCGAGCTCGGCGGCGGCGGCCAGGGCCGGGAGGTCGAGCTGGCGGGTGGCGGCGAGGGCGGCCAGGGCGGCGCCGAAGGCCGGGCCGCCGGCGGTCCCCAGCGTCCCGTCGTACGCGGGCGGCGAGGAATCCATCGGGGAGGTGATCGCCAACCGCGGCGCGGAGGCCTGTCCGGCGATGGCTGAATCGACGCAAGCGCGCAAGAGTCGCCACCTGGACGTCTGTCTGCACGACGACGTCGCCTCGCGACTCGATGCCGGTTGGGACGGCGTTCGCCTGCGCCACGAAGCGCTGCCGGAGATCGCGCTGGCCGACGTCGACGTCGCGACGACGTTTTTAGGCCGGCCGCTGCGGGCGCCGCTGCTGATCTCGTCGATGACCGGCGGGACCGATCGCGCCGCCGAGATCAACCGCCGTCTGGCGCGCGGCGCCGAGGCGGCGGGCATCGCGCTGGGGCTGGGGAGCGGACGCGCGATGCTCGAGGACGCGCGGCTCCAGCCGACCTTCGACGTCCGCGCGATCGCTCCGAAACTGGTCCTGTACGCGAACCTGGGCGCCGTGCAGCTGAACTACGGCCTGCAGGTCGACGACGCGCGCCGGCTGGTCGACACGCTCGGCGCGAACGGCCTCTACCTGCACCTCAACCCGCTGCAAGAGGCGATTCAGCCCGGCGGCGACACGAACTTCCGCAGCCTCGAGCCGAAGATCGCCGCGCTCTGCGCGGCACTCGAGGTCCCGGTGATCGCCAAGAGCGTCGGCTCGGGGATCGCGCCCTCGACCGCGGCGCGCCTGGTGGCCTGCGGGGTGGCCGCCATCGACGTCGCCGGCGCCGGCGGAACCTCGTGGGCGCTGGTCGAGGGCCGGCGCGCCGAGGACCCGCAGCGCGAGCGGATCGCCGAGGCCTTCGGCGACTGGGGCTATCCGACGCCGGCCGCGACCGCGGCGCTGCGCGAGGCGCTGCCGGCCGTCCCCCTCGTCGCCAGCGGCGGGGTGCGTAACGGCGTCCACGTCGCCAAGGCCCTCGCGCTGGGCGCGGACCTGGTCGGGCTGGCGCTGCCCTTCCTGCGCGCGGCCGAGGAGTCCGACGCCGCCGTCGCCGCGCTGATCGACGAACTGGTCACGGCGCTGCGCATCGCGCTGTTCGCTTCCGGCTCGCGGACGCTGCGGGACCTGCGCGAAGCCCTGGCGTAGCCTAGCGGCGACCCACCGGCGGAGGCAGTACCTATGTCTCTCCTCGCCACCGTTTTGTTTACGGTCGTGGCCGCGACCGGACCGAGTCCGGCGCCAAGCCCGGCTCCGAGTCCGGTTCCCGGTTCGATCGGCAGCGTGACGGTCGTAACCGGCAGCCCCGAGTCGCTCCACCGCGCGCCGCAGGCGGCCTCGGCGCTGACGACGCAGGAGCTGCATCAGACCACGGCCAGCTCGCTCGACGCCGCACTGCGCGCGCTGCCGGGCTTCGACCGCAGCCGCGGCGACGCGCCGTTCACCAACTACGGCCAATTGCGCCTCTCGTTCGCCGGCGCGGGGCAGGACCGCGGCGCGCTGCTGGTCGACGGCATCCCGGCGCAGGACGGCTTCGGCGGACAGGTCGACTGGAATCTCTACGCGCCGCTGAGCATCTCGCGCGCCGAGCTGTTGCGCGGGCCGGGGTCGGCGCTCTACGGCTCGGGCGCGATCGGCGGGGTCCTGTCGCTGACGACGACGCAGCCCTCGCTGCAGTCCGGGTCCTTGCTCGCGGGCAGTTGGGGCGGCGAGGATCACGGCAGCGGCTTCGTGACCTCGACCGGCGCGATCGGCAGCTGGGCCAGCGCGGTCACGCTCTCGAGCGTGCGGCTCGGCTTCAACGACGTCCCCAAGAACTTGCAAGAGTCGATCGATCGCACCGCGATCTCGACCGCCGATATCGCGCACGTGCGGCTTTCGCACGATCAGCCGGGTAACTCGCTCTTCTTCGACGCGCTGGTCGGCACCGACGCGCAAGAGGACGGTCAGCCCAACGACGGCTTCTCGCGCAGCCTCGATCAGCTCGCGGCGAGCTGGGTCACCGGGACGACCGCGACGCTCGCGGTCACCGGCTTCGCGCGCGAAACGAAGCTGACGAACCTGGCCGACAACACGACGACGCATCCGGGCGCGCTGCTCTACACGCAGTACGTGCCGACCTCCGACGCGGGCCTGCGCGCGCGCTGGGACCGGCCGGTCACCGACGGCGACTACACGCTGATCGCCGAGCGGCGCATCGTCAGCGGCTGGAACGATCAGCTCTCGCCGACCGGCGCGGTGCAGAGCAACGTCGCCGGCACGCAGGGACTCGACTCGTTCGCGCTGCAGCGCGACTGGGAAGGCCGCTTCGGCGCGGTGCTCGGCGCGCGCTACGACGCGGTGCACACCGACGCGCGCGGACAGCGCCAAGCCAACGCGATCTCGCCCCGGCTCGACACGAAGTACGACCTCTCGCCGACGACGACGTTCCGCGCCGCCTATGGGACCGGTTTGCGCGCGCCGTTCCTGAACGAGCTGATCCGCAGCTACCGGATCGGCACGATCACCTACGAGAGCAACCCGAACCTCGCGCCCGAGCGCAGCCGCTCGGCGCAGTTTGGTTTCGACGTCGCGACGCCGGGCTCGCGACTCGCGCTCGACTACACCGGGACGATCGTGCACGACGCGCTCGGCTTCGAGACCCTCTCGAAGACCTTGCAGCAGCGCTCGAACTTCGGCGAGACGAACACCAACGCGTTCACCGGCGAGTACCGGCGCGGCGGGCCCTGTTCCGACGTGCGGCTGTTCGGCGTCGCGCAGCACGACCGGGTGACGGAAGGGACGCCGGCGCAGATCGGCAAGCGGCTCGCCTACGTCCCCGACGACGCCGCGGCGATCGATTACGAGCGCACGACGGGCCCGATCTCGGCGGCGATCGAGCTCTCGTACAGCGGGCCGACCTTCGCCGACAGCTTGCAACAGGAGCCGATCGGACAGGTGCTGCTGTTCGGCGAGCGCATCGCGTGGAAGTTCCCCAGCGGCGCGTCGTTGGCGCTGGCGTTCGACAATCTGGGCGACCGCTACTATCTCACCACGATCGACCGGCAGGGACCGCCTTCGTCGCTGACGCTGCGGCTGACGGTCCCGGTCGGCGCGCGTTTCGCGGCTAAGCCGGCCGAGGCGTGCGGCTGACCAGCACCGCGTCGCCCTCGACCCGCACGTCGAACGCGTCGACGCGGGTGTAATCTCCCAGCGCCATCCCGCCGTCGGTCAGCCGGAACGTCCAGGCGTGCCAGGGGCACGTCACCTGCTCGCCCTCGATCCAGCCCTCGGCGAGCGGGCCGCCCTGATGTGGGCACGTATTGTCGAGGGCGTAAAAACGCCCGTCGACGTTGAAGAGTGCGATCTCGCGCGAGCCGACCGCGAACGCCTTCCCCGTCCCCGGCGCCAGGTCGCTCACGCGTGCCACCGTCACGTACTCGTCGCTCACGACCCGACCCGTTCCGCGTGCACAGGAGGACGTCTTGCTCAAGGACTATCGCGACTGGCTCGACTCCGAGCTGAAGCTGCTCGGAAACGCGAGTCACCACGCGTACGCGTTCGGTCAGGCGAACATGGCGAAGCGCGCGCTCGAGCGCTTCGACGACGAGCTGGCGCGGACGCTCTACGTCCCGCTCGACCGCGCGGCGGCCCGGCGCGCGTTGACCGCCCTCGAGGCGGTCGCCGAACGAACCACCACGCTCGCCCCGGAGCTGGAGGCGCTGCGCGACACGCTGCGCGCCGCCCTCCAGGAGGCCGGCGAGAGCTCGGCTCTCTAGGCGCTCCGCCCGGGCGGGCTTTGACGGGCTGGGCCGGTTTTGCTATGATCCGTCGGTCGCCGTCGCGGACCCACGGAGTCTGCAGACGCGCGAGTCGAAAGGAGCCCCGCTTTCCCCGTGCCCGTCACCAAAGAGCTCAAGGCCGAGCTGGCCACCAAGTATGGCCGCGGCCCACACGACACCGGGTCGGCCGACGTCCAGGTCGCGATCCTGACCGCGTCGATCAACCAACTGACCGAGCACCTGAAGGTCCACAAGAAGGACCACCACAGCCGCCGCGGGCTGTTGATGCAGGTCGGCCAGCGCCGGCGCCTGCTGGCGTACCTCCAGCACAAGGACCTCGAGCGCTACCGCAAGCTCATCGGCGACCTCGGCCTGCGCCGCTAAGTGGGTTCGGCTGAGGCCGAACCCTTCGCGTTCGGGCTTCGCCCGATCCGCACGCCCCGCCAAGGCCGCGCCGGAGGCCGGCCTCGCCGCGGCGGCGAACCTCGACACGCTACAAATAACGTAAGCGAAAACAAAAAAAGAATAATCTAGGAGTATCCGTGCCAGAATCCGTCTCGCTCGAGATCGGAGGCCGCAGTCTGGTCATCGAGACCGGCGAGCTTGCGAAGCAAGCGAATGGTTCCGCCCTCGTCCGCTACGGCGATCAAATCGTCGTCCTCTGCGCCGCGACGGCGTCAGAGAAGCCCCGGGAAGGGCTCGACTTCTTCCCCCTCACCTGCGACTACGAAGAGAAGATGTACGCGGCCGGCAAGATCCCGGGCGGCTACATCAAGCGCGAAGGCCGACCTTCGGAGCACGCCGTGCTCAGCGCACGCCAGATGGATCGCCCGATCCGGCCGTTGTTCCCCGACGGGTTCCGCAACGACATCCAGATCATCGCGACGGTCCTCTCGACCGACCCGGGCCTCGACAGCGACACCCTCGCCGTCGTCGCTGCCGGTGCCGCGCTCGCGGTCAGCGACATCCCGTTCCACAAGAACATCGCCTGCGTGCGCGTCGGTCGCGACGAGAACGGCAAGTTCATCGCCAATCCGACGCTCGAACAGTACGAGACCGGCGGGATGGAAGTCGTGGTCGCCGGCACCGCCGACGACATCATGATGGTCGAAGGCGGCGCCAACGAGATCTCCGAGGAAGAGTTCCTCGGCGCGGTCGAGTTCGCGCACGGCGAGATCAAGAAGATCGTCAAAGCGATCGACCAGCTCGCCAAGAAGGTCGGCAAGGCCAAACGCGACTTCCCGCTGGCCACGGTCGACGAACAGCTCGACAAGTGGATGCGCAAGAACTTCCCCAAGGAAGTCTCCAAGGCGATGCGCGTCGTCGACAAGCTCGAGCGCAACGCTGCGCTCGACGCGCTCTCGCGCCCGGCCGCGTTGGCCAAGCTCGAGAAGAAGCCGGACGCCACCATCCGCGTGCTGATCGAAGATCCGAAGATCAAAGACTTCGAGAAGATCATCAAGGCGATGGAAGAGGACGAGCTGCGCACGATGGTGGTGGACGAGAAGGTCCGCCCCGACGGCCGCAAGCCCGACGAGATCCGGGCGATCTGGTGCAAGACGCACTACGTGCCGCGTGTGCACGGCTCGGGCGTGTTCACCCGCGGTCAGACGCAGGTCTTCACCGCGGCGACGCTCGGCTCGATCAGCGACGCGCAGCGCCTGGACGGGATCTTCGCGATCCCCAACAAGCGCTACATGCACTACTACAACTTCCCGCCGTATTCGGTCGGTGAGACGCGCCCGATGCGCTCGCCGGGCCGCCGCGAGATCGGCCACGGCCAGCTCGCGGAGCGCGCGCTGGTCCCGGTGCTCCCGCCTGAGGAAGAGTTCCCCTACACGCTGCGCGTCGTCAGCGAGGTGCTCGAATCCAACGGCTCTTCGTCGATGGCCTCGGTCTGCGGCTCGACCCTCGCGCTGCTCGACGCCGGCGTCCCGATCAAGAGCCACGTCGCGGGCGTCGCGATGGGACTGGTCCTCAAGGGCAAGGACTACTCGATCCTGACCGACATCCAGGGACTCGAAGACGCGCTGGGCGAGATGGACTTCAAGGTCGCCGGCACGCTCGACGGGATCACCGCGATCCAGATGGACATCAAGGTCGCCGGGATCACGCTCGAGATCATGCGCGAGGCGCTGGCCGAGGCGAAGAAGTCACGGCTGTTCATCATCGGCAAGCTCAAAGAGACGATCGCCGAGCCGCGTAAGGAACTCTCGGAGTACGCGCCGCGGATGATCGTGGTCCAGATCAACCCCGACAAGATCAAGGACGTCATCGGTCCCGGCGGCAAGGTGATCAACAAGATCGTCGCCGACACCGGAGTGAAGATCGACATCGAGAACGATGGTCGCGTCTTCATCGCCGGCGCGAACGCGGCCGGCGCCGAGAAGGCCAAACAGATCGTCGAGGCGCTGACCAAGGAAGTGAAGCCGGGCGAGACCTACCTGGGCACCGTGACGCGGCTGATGAACTTCGGTGCGTTCGTCGCGATCCTGCCCGGCAAGGAAGGCCTGGTCCACATCTCGCAGCTCGCGCCGCAACGCGTCGAGCGGGTCGAGGACGTGGTCAAGCCCGGCGACCAGATCATGGTCAAGGTGATCGAGATCGACTCGCAGGGCCGCATCAACCTCAGCCGCAAGGCGGTGCTCGGCGCCGACGCGGGCGCGCCCGGTGCCGGCAACGGCGCTCCGCCGCGCGCCGACCGCGAGAGCGCTCCCGAGACGGTCCCCCCGGCCGCCCGCAACGGGCGCGGCGAGGGTGCCGCTCGCGCCGAGGGCAGCAGCGGAAGCGGCGAACGCCGCCGCCGTCGCCGGCCGCGGCCCGAGTAGACCGCGTACCGCAGGGGAATCCCGCAAGAGCCCGTCGCAGGACGGGCTCTTCGCATGTCCCGCCGCCTCCTCGCGCTCGTTCTGGGCTCGCTCGCGCTCGTCGGCGCAGCCCATCGCACGCCGACGGTCTTCGACCTCTCGGACGACGTCGGCAAGCCCGCCCCCGCCCTAGCGCTCGCGCAGGACGACGGCACGCCGGTCGCGCTCGACGCGCCGCGCGGTCAGCCGACGTATGTCTTCCTCTTCGCGTCGTGGTGCGAACCGTGCACGCTCGCGCTCCCGTTCGTGCGCGCCGATTACGTGCGCTTCGGCAGCCGCGTGCGCTTCGTCGGCGTCGACGTGCTCGAGGATGCGGCGAGTGCGCGCGCGGCGATCGTCAAGGACGCGCTGCCGTTCCCGGTGGCGATCTATCCGATCGAGCAGCTCGATGCGGCGATCGATCCGGTCGCCCAGGCGCGGTCCGGCGGGAAGTACAACATCCCGGCCGACTTCCTGATCGACGCCGACGGCGTCGTGCGCTTCGCCTGGCACGGGCTCGCGCTCGACGTGAACGGCGCGCCGGTCGACGTCCTGCCCGAGCGGCTCGCCAAGCTCGGGATCGAGTGAGATGAGCCGGCCGCGCTGGCGCGTGCGGCCCAAGGGCGAGCGCGACGTCGCCGCCGCGGTCGCGCTGGTGGGTGAGGTCGCACAGGAGGACCGTTGGATCGCGACCGAGTGGCCGTTCGACCTCGACGCCCGCACGCGCGCAACGCGCGACGCGCTGCTGATGCGCCGGATCGTCGGCTGGGTCGCCGACGAGGACGGCGCGTGCATCGGCGACCTGACCGTGTTCGCGATCGAGGCCGACGAGCCGGAGCTGGGGATGGTCGTCGCGGCCGCCCATCGCGGCCGCGGCATCGGCCGCGCCCTGTTGGCCAGCGCCCTCGGCTGGGCGCGCGCGAACGGGAAGGCAGCGCTGGTGCTGCGCGTCTTCCCGGACAACGCCGCGGCGTTGGCGCTCTACCGCTCGGCCGGCTTCACCGACGTCGCACTGCAGCCGGCTGCGATCGCGCGCCGCGACGGCACCGTGCGCGACGTCCTGCTGATGCGCTGCGCCTGTTCTTAGGGCGCCGAGATGCGCTGCAAGAGGTCGGCCAGCGTGCGCCGTTCCTGCGCCGAGAGGGTGCCGGCGAAGAGCTCCTCGCTGGCGAGCACCTGCGGATTCGCCGCCGCCAGCGCGGTGCGGCCGGCCGGCGTCAGGGTCGGGATCACGGTGCGGCGGTCGTCGGGTCGCGATTCGCGCCGCACCAGGCCGCGCCGCTCGAGCTGATCGACCAGGCGCACCATCGTCGACCGGTCGGCGCCCAGCGCGTCGGCGATCTCGCCCTGGCCGATCCCCGGCTGCGCCTCGATCGTGGCCAGGACGCCGAAGAGCATCGGGCTGAGCCCGGCGACCTCGCGCGCGAAGGCGGCGAACGCCTTGAGCTGAGCCCGGCGGAGGTGGTAGCCCAGCAACCCGTCCAGACGAGAGCCGTTCACGGAGCGCACCGGCGAGACCTCACCCGCCGGCCTTCGCGCGGCACGCCTCGGCCGCCTCGGCGGCGAAGAAGCGGGCGATGGATCGCTCCGACTACCTCTTCGATCCGGGGACGGCCGACCGTTCGACCCTGCGCGGGCTGACCGCGCGCGCGGCGCTGGCGGCGACGCTGGCCGCCGCGCCGGCGACGATCGCCTACGTCGACGGGCCGCTGCGGCTGTCGTGGCGCGAGGCCGCGGCGCGCGTCGCGGCGTTGGCCGAGGCGCTGGCGGCGGCCGGGATCGGGGCCGGCGACGTGGTCGGACTGCACCTCGCCAACAGCGCGGCCTACGCGCTCGCCCATCTGGCGATCGCCGAGCTGGGCGCGGTGACGCTCCCCCTGCACGCGCCGTACCGCGGCGCCGAACTCGCGCAACTGTTGTCGGCGACCGACGCCGTCGCGTGCGTCGTCGCCGCCGAGAACGCGGCGACGTTGGCCGGCCTGCGCGCCGAGCTGCCCGCGCTGCGCCTCATCGTGCGCGCCGACTACGCGACGGCCGGCTTCACCCTCGACGGCCGCGCCGGTGCGCGGCGCCCGCGCCCGGCGCAGCTCGCGCCCGACGCACCGTTCGCGCTCGTCCCGACCAGTGGGACCGAGTCGCCGGCGCCCAAGCTGTGCATGCACGCCCACGACGGGCTGCTCTCGAACGCGCAGGCCTTCGTCGAGGAGACGGGGACGAGCCGGCGCGACGTGCTGATCGTCGGCAGCGGTTTCACCCACCTGTTCGGCTTGTTGGCCCTTCATCTCGCGCTGCTCTCGGGCGCGACCTTGCTCGCGCTGCGCCGCTACGAGGCGCCGGCCTACCTCGCGCTCGCGGCGCGCGAAGGCGCGACGCGCGCGTGGGCGGTGCCGGCGCAATTGGTCGACCTGCTCGCCGCCGCGCCGCACGGGCCGCCGCTGCGCGTGCGCGAGATCCGCACCGCCGGTGCGGCGGTCGGCGCCGAGCTGCTCGTTGCGCTGCGCGCGGCGTTCGGCGCCGACGTCACCGTCCATTGGGGGATGAGCGAGCTGGGCGGCGGGATCACGACCTACGGCCGCGATCCGCTGGCCGTCCCTGGCGCGATCGGGACGCCGATCGCCGGCGCGCAAGTACGGGTCGTGCGCGAGACCGGCGACGACGCCGCACCGGGCGAGATCGGCGAGCTGTGGTACCGCCGCGCCGATCTGTTTCGCGGCTACTTTCGCGCGCCGGAGAAGACCGCCGCCGCCGTCACGCCTGACGGCTGGCTGCGAACCGGCGACCTCGCCGCGCTGGAGCCGGGCGGCGTCGTGCGCTTCGCCGGCCGTGCGAAAGATCTGGTCAACCGCGGCGGCTTCAAGATCGGCGCGGTCGAGCTCGAGACGCTCTTGGCCGGCCATCCGGCGATCCGCCGCTGCGCGGTCGTCGCGGTCCCCGATGCGCGGCTGGGCGAGAAAGCGTGTCTGGTCGCCGAGCTGCACGACGGCGCGTCGCTGGCGCTCGAAGAGGTCGCCGACTTCCTCGACGCGCGGGCGGTCGCGAAGTACAAGTGGCCCGAATATCTGGTGGTGCTCGACGCGCTGCCGATGACGGCGACCAACAAGATCGCCAAGGGGACGCTGCGCGCGCTCGCCATCGAACGCTGTCTCGGCGAGACCGTGCGGCCCGCCTCATGATGCGCGTCGACGCGGCCTCACGCGCACCGCACGGCCGCAAGCACGGTTCGACCTTCGCCGACTCGTGGCGCGCGCCGGACGGCGCGACGATCGGAGCGGTGGCGGCGGTGCTGGCCGGGCGCGATGCGGTCGCGGTCAGCGACTTGCTGCGGACGGGCGCGCACGCCGTGTTGACCTCGCGCGCCACGCTCGACGCCGCGCTCGCCGCGCTCGACCGCATCGTGCGCACGCACGCGCGCGACCATCGCGACGACGAGTTGGCCGCGGCGATGCTGCTGGTCGCGGTCGAGCCGAGCGGCGCGCAGCTCAGCTGGGCCGGCGCAGGGCAACTGCACGCGGCGCTGATCGACGGCGGCGGCACCGCGCATCCGCTGCACGGGCACGCCGCCGCGCTGGGTACCGGCGTCGAACCGAAAGGCCTGATCCAGCAGGTGCGGCTGCGGCGCGACGACGCGCTGGTCGCCGCGACCGTCCCGCTCCCGGCCGGCTGGTGGGGCAGCACCGTGCCGAGCGCCGAGGCCCTGTTGGCGCGGACCGGGGCGCCCGAGGCGTCGGCCCTGCTCGTGCTCCCTTAGCCGCCGCCGCGCGGCGCGAAGCCGCGGTACGCGCCCAGCGGGACCAGCGCCTCGAGGATCAGCATCGCGCGGGCGAGCAGCGGGAGCGAGCCCAGCGCCTCTTGGGCCGCCTCGAGCGAGGGCGCTTCGAGCAGCACCACCGCCCCTGGAACGTCCTGCCGGCTCCAGATCTGCCGGCTGATCCCCGCCATATGGAGCGCCCGCGCGCGCTCGGCCTCGGGTTCGAGCAGCGGGGCGAAGTCCGCCTCGCTAAAACGGTCGTAGTCGCGGCGCAAGAGCGCGATGAACTGTGCCATGCTGCGTCCAAGCTTCGACGGATGCCCTTCGAATCGCTCGCGGCGTTCGTGCGTGCCCTGCGCGACGCCGGCGAACTCGCCGTCGTCGACGCGCCGGTCGACCCCCGTCTGGAGATCGCCGAGATCACCGACCGGGTCGTCAAGGCGGGTGGCCCGGCGCTGCTCTTCCGCGACGTCCGCGGCTCGCGCTTCCCGGTGCTGACCAACCAGTTCGGCACCGAGAAGCGCACCGCGCTCGCCTTCGGCGCGACGACGCTGCGCGAGGTCGAGGAGCGGGTCCGGCGCACGATCGATCCGGCACTGCCCGGCTCGCTGGGTGGGAAGCTGGGCCGGTTGGCCGCCCTCGCGCAGTCCGCGCACAGCGCGCTGCCGCGCCGGGTCGAGCACGCGGCGGTCCAGGCGGTCGCGATCGATCCGCCCGATCTGGGTGCGCTTCCGGTGCTGACCACCTGGCCGCTCGACGGCGGTCCGTTCATCACGTTGCCGCTCGTCTTCACCCGCGACCCCGAGACGCGCCGGCTCAACGTCGGGATGTACCGGGTGCAGATCTACGACGCGCGCACGGCCGGGATGCACTGGCAGCGCCACAAGCAGGGCCGCGCGCACGCGGCCAAGTGGGGCCGGCGCATCCCGGTCGCGGTCGCGGTCGGCGGCGATCCGGCGCTGACCTACGCGGCCAGCGCTCCGCTCCCGCCGATCGTCGACGAGCTGGCCTTCGCGGGCTTCTTGCGCGGCGCGCCGATCCGCATCGCGAAGGCCCTCACGGTCGACCTCGACATCCCGGCCGACGCCGACTTCGTCATCGAGGGCTGGGTCGACAATGACGACCTGCGCGTCGAAGGACCGTTCGGCGATCATACCGGCGTCTACAGCCACGCCGATCTCTACCCGACGCTGCACGTCACCGCGATCACCCACCGGCGCGACCCGATCTGGGGCGCGACGGTCGTCGGCAAACCGCCGATGGAGGACGCCTGGCTCGGCAAAGCGACGGAACGGATCTTCCTGCCGCTGCTGCAAGCCGTCGTCCCCGAGATCGTCGACTACAACCTGCCGGTCGAAGGCGGGTTCCACAACCTGGTGATCGTCGCGGTCCGCAAGTCGTATCCCGGCCAAGCAAAAAAAGTGATGAACGCGCTGTGGGGTCTCGGCCACATGATGATGCTCTCGCGCTGCATCGTCGTCGTCGACCACGACGTCGACGTGCACGACGTGCGCGGCGTCGTCTGGAACGCGTTCAACAACGTCGATCCGGCGCGCGACTTGGTCGCGATGCCGGGACCGGTCGACGATCTCGACCACGCCGGCTCGTACGATCTGGCGCTCGGCACGAAGCTCGGGATCGACGCGACCCGCAAGGGCGCCGACGAGGGCTACGCGCGCGACTGGCCGCCGGAGATCCGCAGCGATGCCGCGACGCGGGCGCTGGTCGCCGCGCGCTGGGCCGAGTACGGCCTCGGCGACCTGACGCGGCTGGGCACGCCCGACGCCTGGTCGGGCCAAGGCCCGCAGCGGCTGGCGCGCCTGCTGGCCGAACCGCCGGCCTCGCCCGACGACGTCCCGCCCCGCACCGAGCGCGCGAAGTGAACGCGGTTCGGCTCTTCCTGCGCGAGATTCGGGTCGAGCACACGCTCTTCGCGCTGCCGTTCGCGTACGTCGGCGCGGTGATGGCGGCGCGCGGGCTGCCGGCGTGGTGGCAGCTGTTCTGGATCACGCTGGCGGTCGTCGGCGCGCGCACCGCCGCGATGGCCGCGAACCGCTACTTCGACCGCGATCTCGACGCGCAGGTGCCGCGCACGGCCAAGCGCGCGGTGGCGAGCGGGAAGCTGCCGGCGGCGGCGATGCTGTGGGCGATCGGCATAGGCATCGCGCTCCTCGTGCTGAGCGCCGCGATGCTCAACCCGTTGTGCGTGAAATTGCTGCCGCTCGCCGCGCTCGGCGTGATCGCGTACCCGTTGTGCAAGCGGTTCACTTGGACGGTCCACTTCGTGCTGGGTGCCGTCGACGCGTGCGCACCGCTGGGTGCCTACGTCGCCGTCGCCGGGGCGGTCACCGCCCCGGCGTTGTTGCTCTTCCTGGCCGTCACCGTCTGGGTCGCCGGCTTCGACATCCTCTACGCGCTGATGGATCTGGACTGGGATCTGCGGCTGGGCGTGCGCTCGTTCCCGGCCCGTTTCGGCGCGCGCAGCGCGCGGCTGTGGGCGGTGCTGCTGCACGCCACGATGACGCTCGCGCTGCTCGGCGCCGGGTTCCTCGCCCAGGCCGGCTGGCTCTACTATGCAGGCGTCGCGCTCGCCGCCGCGGTGACGTTCTACGAAGAGCGGCTGATCGCGTTCGCGAAAGACGTCTTCGTGCTCAACGATCGCGTCTTCCTGACCAACATGGCGTTCTCGGTCGCCTTCTTGGCCACGACGCTCGCCTCGTACGTCACGCGATGATCCGCTCGGCCTTCTTAGCGGGCCTGGGCGGCGCCGCCGGCGCGACGCAGCTGGCCGCGGTCCTGCCCTACACGGCCTCGATTCGCGTCGCGATCGTCGCGCCGCAGTCGGGCGAGGGGGCCGGACTCGGGAAGCAACTCGTGCACGGTGCGAACGCGGCGGTCGACGAGCTGAACCGCTATCGTGCGACCTTCGAACCGGCCGTCTTGCTCAGCGTCTTCGACGATCACGGCACCGCCGCCGATGCGGTCGTCGCGGCCAATTTCGCTACCAGCGATCCGACCGTCATCGGCGTCGTCGGCCATCTGGGTGTCGCGCCGACATATGCGGCGCTGCAAAGCTATGCGAACGCGAACTGCCCGCTGATCGTCCCGACCGTGACCGACGACTCGATCACGAACCAGGGGTATCGCAACGTCTTCCGGCTGCCGACCAAGGACGCGACCGAGGGCGGCTTCCTGGCCGACTACGCGATCAGCACGCTGGGTGCGAAGGCGCCGCACACCGTCGCGCAGGACGGCGACTACGGCCTCGCGGTCGCGGCCGGATTCATCCGCCGCGCGAGCGCGCTCAAGCTGACCGTCGCCGGCACGAAGTTCTCGTTCGACAACCCGAACTACGGCGACGCGGCGGACGCGGTGCTGTTGCACCACCCGGACTGCGTCATGCTGGCCGGCAACGTGGAGGACATGGGCCCGCTGATGCCGGCCCTGCTCGCCAAAGGCTACACCGGAAAATTCGTGGCCAGCCAGGGCTTCTTCGATCCCCTCACCGCCTCGACGTACGCCAAAGAGGCCGACGGGATGGTGATCTCGACCAACGTCCCCTTCTATCCGCTCGCGCCGAGCACGACCCAGGCGGTGCGCGACTACCAGGCCAGCTTCGGCACCCTCGGGCCGGTCAACGCCTACGGCTACGCCGGCGTGCAGTTGATCGCGGTCGTCGCGCAGTACAGCAACGCGCAGAACCGGCTCGCGCTGCTGCGCGCCCTGCAGACCGGCGGCCCGTACGCCACCATCGTCGGGTCGTACACCTTCGGCCCCTACGGCGACGCCCTGCTCCCCAACTGCTACTTCTACGCCGTCCACGACGGGAAATTCACCTACGAGCGCCAAGCCCGCTCGACGGGCTTCATGCTAAAGTAGGGGGACGGTGCCGACCACAACGCCCTTCGCGGGGCCGGAGTCACTGCGGGTGCACGGCGAGTGGACGACGTTCGCCTGGACGCTGCTGTGCCTGCCGATCACGGTGGCCGTCATCGGCTGGGTCTTTCAGCACCAGATCTCCTGGCAGGAGCTGGCCCTGCTGGTGATCGTCGCGATGATCTACGTCGCCTTCGCGCGTGGCCGGCTGCTCGGCGGCGGCCTGCGCGTCCACGCCGGTCAGTTCGCGCACATCCATGCCGTCGTCGAGGACTGCGCGCGGATGCTGCGCATGCCGACGCCCCACGTCTTCATCCGCGACGACCCGTTCGTCCCGTGCGTCGCGGTCGGGATCGGCGAGCCCTACGCGATCGTGATCTCGGCGCAGTACGTCGACCACTTCGGCGAGGACGAGTTGCGCTTCTTGGTCGGCCGGGAGCTCGGCCACATCGCCTCGGGGCACACGCGGTTCACCTCGCTGCTCAGCGCGAACGGGCGTGAGAACACCCTCGTCGCCATCGCCTTCGGCGCCTGGCTGCGCAAGATCGAGTACACCGCCGACCGGGTCGGGCTGCTCTGCTGCGGGTCGCTCGAGGCGGCCGTGCGCGCGATCGCGGTCTCGTCGTTCGGGCATGTCGGGCGCAAGATCGACCTCGGCGCGTTCGCCGAGCAACTGCGCGAGCTGCGCGCCGAGCCGTCGTTGCGCATCGCCGAATGGGTCGGCGCGAACCCGTACTCGACCAACCGGATCGCGGCGCTGCACCACTTCGCCCGCGACCCGCTCTACCTGCGTTGGGCGCCGCGCTTCGCCGAGAACGCCCTCCGCCCGATGGAGGCCGAGCCACCGCGCGCGGCGGTCTACGCCGGCTTCTGGCGCCGCATCTGGGCGCTGACGATCGACCTCGTCCTGATCAGGATCCTCGTCCCGGCCTTCGGCACCGTCGTCACGAAGACGCTCAGCGCGAGCCAGGCGAAGGAGCTCTCGGACGCGGGGGTGGCGACGAGCGCGCAGCTCAAGGCGGTCGCCGCCGACCCGGACATCCCCGTCGCGGTGCGCCAGGCCGTCAGTCATACCCTCACCCACGCGCACGCGACGCACACCGTCCCCTTCATGGTCACGAGCTACCAGACGTCGGACATCATCAGTTGGGTCGCGCTGTGGGTGTACGCGATCGTGCTGGTCGGGCTGGTCGGGCAGACGTTCGGGATGATGGTCTCCGATCTGCGAGTGACCGGCACCGAGCGCAACGCCCACGTCGGCGTCACCGCCGCGCTCGGCCGCTACGTCGCGCTCATCGTTAGCCTGTTCGCGGTGATCGGGTGGTTCTCGGTCTTCCGCCGCGTCCAACCCTACGAGCTCTGGTCGAAGACGCGGCTGATCAGCGGCACGGCCCGCGCGGGCTCCTAGCTCCGAAGCTACTCCGGTGGCAGCACCGGGTGGTGGTCGGGATAGGCCGGCGGGTGGTATTCGGGGAGCGGGTGCGCGCGCAGCAGTTCGAGCGCCTTGGCGACCGCGGCTTCGAGCTGCGGATCGTGGCCCTCGCGCACGAGCTTGGGATCCTGGAAGACGTCGACGTCGGGCGCGACCCCGTGGCCTTCGACCTCCCAGTTGCCGTGCAGGCCGCCGATCGCCGTGCGCGGCGCGGTCACCAAGCCACCGTCGATCAGCGGCGGATAGCCGCCGATCCCGACCAGGCCGCCCCAGGTGCGCTCGCCGACCAACGGCCCGAGTCCCGCTTTGCGGAAGTACCACGGCAGCGCGTCGCCGCCGGACCCGGAGAACTGATTGATGATCATGACCTTCGGGCCGAAGATCGCCAGCGGCGGGTCGAGGCTCGGCTTGCCGTTGCGCGGGACGACGATCCCCATCGCTTTGCGCGAGAGCACGTCGATCACGTAGTCGGCGATCTGGCCGCCGTGGTTGAAGCGCTCGTCGATGACGACGCCCTCCTTCCCGACCTGCGCGAAGAAGTAGCGGTTGAAGTTGGTGAAGCCGCCGTACTCCGTGTCGGGCATGTAGACGTAGGCCAGCCGGCCGCCGCTCAGCTTGTCGACGACCGCGCGGTTGTGCTCGAGCCAGGCCAGGTTACGCAAGGCGGCCTCGCTCGCGACCGGGACGACCGTCACGTCGCGCGCGCCGGAGCCGTCGGCATTCGGCCCGACGCGCAGCGTCGTCTGCTGGCCCGCGGTCTCTTCGAAGAACTTGTAGATCTCCTCGTCACCGCGGATGTCGCGACCGTTGACGGCCAACAGATACTCGCCGACCTTGACGTCGGAACCCGGTTGGGTGAGCGGCGCGCGCAGCGCCGGGTTCCAGTTCTCGCCGTCGTAGATCTTGGCGAACCGGTAGCGGCCGTTCTCGATCGTGTAGTCGGCGCCGAGCAGGCCGACGGTGACGCGACCGTTCGGCGGCTGTGACCCGCCGCGCACGAACATGTGCCCGACCGAGAGATAACTGAGCATCTCTTCGAACAGAAAGGTCAGGTCGTTGCGCGCCGCGATCCCGGCCAGGTACGGCTCGAAGCGCTTCTGCGCCGCGACGAGGTCGAGGCCGTGGTAGTGCGGGTCGTAGAAGAACTCGCGTTCGATCCGCCAGGTCTCGCGATACATCTGCGCCCACTCGGCACGCGGGTCGACCAGCAGCTCCAGTGACGACGTCGCCAGCGGGCTGGCGGGGTGGAACACGTCGGCCGTCGGCGCGATGAACCAGCTGCGCTTGATGTCGAGCAGCATCTTGGTGCCGTCGGCCGAGACCGCAAAGGCCGAGAGGCCCGCGGCGAGCGGCGTCGTCTTGCGGGTGGCCACGTCGAAGCGCGAGAGCTCGAAGGTCGTCGGCTCGTCGGTGACGTCGGTGAGCGGCGCCTTGGCGAGGAACAGCTGACCGGTCTTCCCCGTGAACAGCCCGACATAGTTGCCTTCGTCGATCGGCAGCGCGACGACGCGCTGCGAGATCCCCTCGACGTCGATCGTCACTTTCGGTGGCCCGGCGGCGGGCTTCGCGGCCGGCGTGGCCCCCGGCGCCGGCGAGGCGGGGACGGCCTCGTCGTCGCTCTGCGGCGGGATCGGCGAGGCCGCGTCGCGCCGCAACACGATCGCGTAGACGCTGCTGCTGACCGGCCGCTGGTCGGCCTCCATGTCGAGCCCGTCGCTGGTCAGCCCGGTGTTCGTGCTGGCGGTGAAGTACAGGTACGTCCCGTTCTTGTCGAAGCCGGGGAACTGCGCGTCGCTCATCCCGTCGGTCAGCCGGTGCGCGGTGTGCGTCTCGAGCGAATAGGCGTCGATCGCGTGCAGAAAGCTGGGCAGCACCGCCGTGAAGGCGATCCAGCGGCTGTCGGGCGACCACGCTGCTTCGAAGGTCGGCGGGCCGAAATCTTCGTACGCCGCGGTCGCGACCCGGACCGGCGTCGGGTGGTCGAGGTCGAGGTACCACAGGTTCAGCCGCTTGTCGGCGTACGCGATCTTCTTGGAGTCCGGCGACCAGAGCGGCGCGTAGTAATACGTCGGATGCTCGCTCAGCGCGAAGCACTTCGGCGTCTCGAGGCCCTTCTGATCGCGCACGCACAGCTGGTACTCGCCCGAAGCGTCGGAGAAGTAGGCGATGCGGCTGCCGTCGGGCGACCAGGCCGGTTGGCGCTCAGCGGTCGCCGGGCTGTTGGAGACGTTGCGCACGTCGCCGTGCTCGGCCGGGACGGTGAAGATCTCACCGTGCGCCTCGAACACCGCCCGCGCGCCGGTCGGCGAGATGTCGGCGCCGACGATCTGCGTCCCGACCTTCACCCAGTGCGGACGACGCTGCGGCAAGTCGGCGCCGACGCCGACGTGGATCGTCTGCGTCCGTCCGGTCGCGGGCTCGTAGACGTGCAACGAGTCGAACTGCGCGTAGACGATCCCGTCCGGCCCGGCCGAGGCGCTGGTGATGTCGAAGCCGGCCGCCGGCAGCACGCGCGTGACCGCGTGCGAGCGCACGTCGTAGGCGAACAACGTCGCCGGGCCCTCGCGGTCGGAGACGAAGTAGACCCGGTCGCCCAGCCACATCGGGTCGTTGTCGTTCGAGCCGTTGGTCGGGACGTGCACGACGCTCGAGTCGGCCAGGTTGGCGATCAGGATCGGCGTGAACTGACCGCCGCGATAGCCCTTCCAGAAGTGCTCCCACTGAAAGTAGGGGACGTACGCCAGATGCGTCGCGTCGGGCGAATACGAACCGGTCTCGGCCATCGACAGCGGCAGCTCGGTCGGAAATCCGCCGCCGACGGGGACCGTGTAGAGCTGATCGGGATCGGAGTAGCTGGCGCGGGAAGAGCGGAACAGCACCCGCGTCCCGTCCGGCGTCCAGCCGACCGCGACGTCGGCGCCGGGGTGATACGTCAGCCGGCGCGGCTCGCCGCCGCTCGCCGCGACGACGTAGACGTCGACGTTCCCGTCGTAGTTGCCGCTGAACGCGACCTGCGAGCCGTCCGGCGAGAAGATCGGCCCCGATTCGAGGTCCATCCCGGTGACGAGCCGGTGCGCTTGACCGCCCGTGCGCGCGACGATCCAGATGTCGCCGCCGTAGCTGAACGCGATCTGCGTCGCGCTGAGGGTCGGGTCGCGCAGCAGTAACGGCGGCTCCGCGGCGCGCGCCACCCCTCCGAGCCCGACACCCAGCCCGACGAGCAGTACGGCGACGACGAACGAACGGCGCAAGAACCTCATTGCGCTCGGTTGCGGCGAGACCCGACCGCGGCCCTTCCGCTACTCCCCCAGCGTCGGTGAGCCCAGGTCGAGCGCGCCGAACGGGATGACGCGCACCGGCCCGTACCGCTCGCCGAGCGCACCGGCGAACTTCTCCGCGTCGCCGACCAGCACGACGAAGTCATCCTCGACCAGCCGGCGGGCCGCGAAGGCGCGCACCGCGGCCGCGTCGACCGCTTCGACGCGGCGTGCGAAGACGGTCAGCTCGTCGAGCGGGACCTCGTAGAGGACGTGCTCGGCGAGCGCGTTCGCGACGCCGTCGACCGTCTCGATCGAGCGGAAGAAACCGCCGGTGACGGTTGCCTTGCGGCTGACCAGGTCTTCATCGGCGGCCGGCGCGTCGACCAACGAGCGGATCGTCGCCAGCAGCACCTCGGTCGCCTCGGCGGCACGCGTGTGATCGACCAGCGTCGTCCCGACGAACAGCCCCGGCAGCCGGCGCGCGCCGAGCGACGCACCGGCGCCGTAGGAGAGCCCGCGCTTCACCCGGATCTCCTGGTTCAACCGGCCGCTGTAGCCGGAGAGGACCGACGTCGCGACGACCGCCGCGTAGTACTCCTCGGAGGCGCGAGCGATCGCGATCCGCCCGGCGACCAGCGCCGTCCGCCCGGCGTCGGGCTTGTCGACGATCACCACCCGCGCCCGCGGCGCCGGGATCGCGGCCGCCGGCGCCGGTTCGATCGGCGCGTTCGGCGCACGCCAGTCGCCCAGCTCGCGCTCGGCCAGCGCGAACGCCGCGTCGATCGAGAGATCGCCGCCGATGATCAGCACGGCGTCGTCGGGCCGGTAGAACCGCTCGTAGAACCACGCCACCCGTTCGCGCTCGAGGGTCGCCAGCGTCGCCGCCGTCCCTGCGACCGGATGACCGTAGGGCGCGCCGGCGTAGCCGACGCGCTGCGCGACCAGCCGCGCCAGCGCACTCGGATTCGCATACGTCAGCGACAAGTCCGAGATCGACTTGGTGCGCACGCGATCGACTTCGCGCGGCGCGAACGCCGGCCGGCGCACGATCTCGTCGAGCAACGCGAAGGCGTAGGGGAAGGTCGGCGTCGTCGCGCTCACGCTCACCACCGCGGCGTCGTAGCCGGAGGACGCGTCGAGCCGCGCACCGAGCGCGTCGGCCGCCGCGGCGAGTTCGGTCGCGCCGCGCACGGTCGTCCCTTGGGTGAGCAGCGCGGCGACCAGCGCCGCCAGACCCGCTTCGTCCTCGCGCTCGGCGGCGCCGCCGCCGCAGCGCACGACCACTTGCGCCGCGACCAGCGGGAGGTTCCGCTGCTCGAAGGCGACGACGCGCAACCCGTTGTCGAGGACGCGCTCGACCGCGCCGGGGATCGTCCCTTCGCGCGGCGGTCCGGCGGCGGGGATCGTCATGCCGGGCCCGGTCACGCCGGCAGATACTCGACGACGGTGCGGTTCTCCGGGCGCAGATAGGTGCGCGCGACGCGCAGCACGTCGCCGGCGCTGACCGCGAGATAGCGTTCGAGATCGCGGTTGATCAGCTCCGGATCGCCGCGCTCGAGCGTCGCGCGAATCAGCCCCAGCGCGACGCCGCTGTTCGTCTGCCGCTGTCGCACCAAGGCGCTGGCGACCTGCGTGCCGACCCGGGCCAGCTCATCGGCCTCCGGCGGTTCGCTGCGAACGCGGTCGAGCTCGGCGTCGAGCGCGGCGCGCGCCTCGGCGAGTGCGACGCCGCGCGCGCACGTCACCCGCACGCCGAACAGCCCCGGCTGCTCGCGCAGATCGGCGCCGGCGTACGCGCTCGCGGCTAACGGGCGGCGGTAGATCAACGACTGGTAGAGCCGCGAAGAACGCCCGGCGGAGAGGATCGCCTCCAGCACGTCGAGCGCGGCGGCATCCGGGTGCGCGGCGGACGGGATGTGATACGCCTCCTCGACCGCCGGCAGCGGAACGTTGGCCGCCCGGTACGTGAAGGTGCGCTCGGCGGTCTGCGGCGGCTCGACGATCTGCACGCGCGGGATCGGCGTGCTCGGCGCGGCGATGCGCCCGAACCAGCGCTCGATCGACGCCCACGTCTGCTCGACGTCGAGGTCGCCGACGACGACCAACAGCGCGTTGTCGGGCCGGTAGTACGTCGTGTGGAACGCGACGACGTCCTCGAGCGCGGCGGCGTTGAGTTCCGCCGGGCTGCCGATCACGCCGTTCCGGTACGGATGCACGGTGTACGCTTCGCGATTGACGAGCTCGTCGAGCATCCCGTACGGCTCGGCCAAGATGCGCTGGTCGTACTCGCCGATCACGACCTCGCGTTCGGTCGCGAAGTTCTGCGCGTTGACGATCAGCGCGGCGAGCCGGTCGGCCTCCGCCCACAACAGTCGCTCGAGGTGGTTCGAGGGCACGACCTCGTAGTAGTTGGTGATGTCCTCGGTCGTGAAGGCGTTGTTGAAACCGCCGACGTCCTCGGTCAGCCGGTCGATCGTCTCGGGCGCGGTCCGCGAGGTCCCCTTGAACATCAGGTGCTCGAAGAGGTGGGCGAAGCCCGATCGTCCCGGCGGGTCGTCCTTCCCGCCGACGCGGTAGGCGACGTTGATCGCGACGGCCGGGACGCGCGGGTCGGGGACCAGGAGCGCGCGCAGGCCGTTGCTCAGCGTGCGGTCGACAAAGCGCAAGGGCGCGACGGCGATCGAGGCTGCGGAGATCGTCGGGAGAGCGGTCACGGGTTGGGATCATCCCCGTCCCGGACCCGAGTCCCTTCCTGGGAACCCCTTGATTTCGAACATATGTTCGATTAGCATAGGGCTCCCATGGGGGTCGATCCCGCCTTCGCGGCGTTGCGCGACCGGCTCGACCGGCGCCATCGCGAGGCGACGGCGGCGGCGCTCGCCCGCGGCGACGAGGCGCTGGTCCGGACGGGGCTAGCCGAGCTGGACCAGGCACTGGGGGGCGGCTTCCCGCGCGGGACGATCGGGACGCTCGAAGGGCCGCCCAGCTCGGGCCGCAGCGCCCTGGCGGCGCGGCTGCTCGCCGCGGCGACCCGCCACGGCTTGGGCGCGCTGATCGGGATCGACTTGTTCGCGCCGGCGCTGGCCGCGGCCGGGGTCCGGCTCGAGCGCCTGCTGCTGGTCGCCGTCCAGACCCCACTCGAGGCGGCCCGCGCCGCCGACGTCGTCGTCCGCTCCGCCGCCTTCACCGTCGTCGTGCTTCCCACGCTGCCGACCGGCCGGGGGACCGGCGCGGCGACTTGGACGCGGCTGGCCAGTTTAGCGCACCGCGCCAACGCGTTGCTGATCGCGCTGGGCGACGAGGCCTCGACCGACCTGCGCGCGTTCGCCTCGGTGCGCGTCGAGACGGCGATCGAGCGAGTGCGCTGGAACGGCCCCGCCGGCCACTGCGGCGAGCTGGCCGGCTACGACGTGCGCGCGGTCGTGCGCAAACACAAACGCGCCGCCCCGGCCGGCGACGCGCTCGTGCGCTGCGATTCGTTCGAAGAGCGCCCCGCGCTCGTCGACCTGCGCGAACGCGAGCTGCGCTACTGGTGCGCCTCGTTGTGCTTGTCGAAATAGAGCGGCGTAGGTGCCGGAGATGAGAGGCCGCGCACCGAACTCCTGACGCATGGCGACCTTGTCGTACGCGGTGGTTCTGGAACCTGAAGCCGAGGGAGGGTTCTCGGTCGTCGTTCCGGCGCTCCCGGAAGCGCACACCCAGGGGGAAACCGTCGAGGAGGCGCTCGCCAACGCGCGAGAGGTCATCGAACTCGTGCTCGAATGCCGAGCCGAGCGCGGCGAGGAAATACCGCCAACCTGACTCGTGTTTCGCGGCTAGGGCGGCAATTGCATCGAGCGGTTGCGGGGGAGCATTGAAACGCCGGCCGCCTGGACGATCGCGTTCACGTCGATCGCCAGCGCGCGGGCGCTGCCGGAGTCGCTCGGACACGAGAGGTCGGGTGAGAAGCGGCCGCGATATCCGACGCGCGTCACCGAACCGAACGACGCGCTCTTCATGCACGCCGCGGTCGGCAGCGCATCGAGCTTCCCCGCCGCGCGCAGATCGGCGAAGAAGCGCGTGGCGAGTTGCTTGGGGATCGTCTTGCGCAACGGCACGCCTTGGTCAACGGTGACGGAGCCGTCGGCCCAGACGCGCACGACGTACCCGCCGACGTTGGTCGAGCCGGAGTTGACGATCACCGCTTGTCCCTCGGCGACCGGGACGGCCAAGCCGACCGCGGTCGCGCTCGGCGCGGGAAGGGGTCCGTAGGTCGGGATCGCGAGGGCCAAGAGCACGGCCAGCATGGCGGTGGAACGTCGGCGCGACGCGAGCTGGTTCGCGGCCTTGACGGGCGAACGTGTGTTCGATACTCTGAGCGCCCATGTCCGTGGTCGCCGTCTGGATCCCCGCCTTCCGCCTCGCCGTCGCCGCGCGGGGGGCGGACCTGAGTGCCCCGCTGATCTTGGCCGACCGGGTCGAGCGGGGGCGGGTCGTCGACTGCACGCTCTCGGCCGCGGCGCTCGGCGTCCGGGCCGGGATGACCCTGGTCCAGGCCCAGGCGGTCGCCCACGAAGCCCGGACCCGCTTCGCCGATCCCCTCGCCGAGGCGCGGACCTGGGCCGCGGCCCTCGACGCGCTCGACGCGGCCTCGCCGCTGGTCGAGGACGGTGGGCTGGGTCGCGCGTTCCTGGCGATGCAGGGGATCGCCGGCGGCCCGGAGGCGTGGCTGGGCGCCGTTCGCGCCGCTTTGGCGGAGTTCGAGCTGCCGGTGCGGGTCGGCTACGGGCCGAACCGCTTCGTCGCCCACGCCGCCGCCCGCACCGCCGACGGCACGATCTGCGCCGGCGAGCCGGCGGCCTTCTTGGCGCCGCTCCCGTTGGAGCTGCTCGAGCTCGACCCCGCCGTCGCCGACCGGCTCCGGCTGCTCGGCGTCAGGACCCTGGGCGAGCTGGCGGCGCTCCCGCACGGGCCGTTCGTGCGCCGCTTCGGCGCCGCGGCGGCCGGCTGGCACGACCGCGCCCGCGGGCACGATCCCGAACCGTTGCGGCCGCGGCCGCGCGCGCTGCGGGTCGACCGCGCGCTGGCCGGTGAGGGCGAGGCTAGCAGCGAGGAGCAGGTGCTCTTCGCGTTGCGCACGCTGGTCGGCTGGGTCGTCGACGACCTGGCCGCCGCCGGCCGCCGCGCCGGACGGCTCGCGTTGCAGCTGGAGTGCGCCGACGGCGAGACGCGCGCGCTAAGGGTCCGGGTCGCCCAGCCGACCGCCGTCCCGGCGACGCTGTTCGAATTGCTGCGCGCGCGGCTGGAAGGGGTCACGCTGCAAGCGCCGGTCGTCGGGCTGCGGCTGGCCGCCGAGGAGCTGGCGTCCGGCGGCGTCCCGCTCTCGCTCTTCGCCGCCGGCGACCCCGACCCGGACGCGGTCGGCGTCGTCCTGGCCCGGCTCGATGCGGCGCTCGGCGAGGGGAAAGCGCGCCGCGCGCGGGTCGTCGACGGGCCGCGGATCGAGCGGCGGTTCGTCCTCGAACCGTTCACCCTCGAGCCGCTCGCGACGCGCGGCCTGCGCGCCGAGCCGCCGCCGCTCCCCGTCGCCGCGGCGCTGCAACTGCGCATCGTCGCGCCGCGCCCGGTCGCCGTGCGGGTGCTGGACGGGGCGCCGCGCTTCGTCGGGACGCCGCCGCACGAGGTCGTCGAACACGCCGGCCCGTGGCGCGTCGAGGAGCACTGGTGGGGCCCAGCGCTCGGTACCGGTGCGCCGCTGGCGCGCGACGAGTACGACGTCTGCCTCGACGACGGCGCGCTGCTGCGCATCGCGCGCGAAGGCACGGCCTGGACCCTCCGCGGCGTCTACGACTGAGCCGCACCAGGCACGCCGAGTGCCGAGCGGGTACAAAAGAGTGGATGGAGCCCCTGGACCCCGACCCGCAGGCCGACCTCGAGGACGACGACGACGACGATCCGCCCCAGTTCTACCTGACGACGTTCATCCCGAAACCGGCCTGGTACGATCTGGCCGAGGACGATGCGGTCGCTTTCTTGCAGAACCGCGTCGCGCAGCTCAACGAAGCGTTCGTCGAAGAAGACGAAGGCGTGATCTGGGCCTACCGCTACCACGTCATGGAACGCGCGCGCGAGGTCGATGCGGTCGTGCTGCTGTGGATGATCACCTCCGACGAAGCGTTGGAGATCCTCGAGAGCACGCTGCGCCGCTCCGACGTCAACGAGTATTTCGACTGGAGCGTGATCGGCGGCCCGCAGAACAACGCCCCGCAAGACATCCTAGGCGCCTTCCTCGGCACGCTGGTCCCGCGCAACACCGAGGGCGACGGCTAAGCTACGGGACGACGACGACGCGGCGTCCGCTGTTCGCCGATGCGGCCCAGGCGCTCGCGATCTGCGCCAGCGCAAACGTCTGCGTCGGGACCTCGACGCGACCGTCGGCGATGAGCTGCATGTAGACGGGGACTTGCGCCTTGATGTCGGCGATCGAGGCGCCGCCCAGGCCGCTGCCGGTGATGCGGATGCGCCGGCTCCGTAACAGCGATGCCGTCAGCGGGACGGCGACCGCGCCGGCGCGCGCGGCGCGCGCAAGACCCGCCGGATCGCGACCGAGGCCGACGACGTGCTGCGCGCCGAGGACGCGCGCGTTCTGCACGGCCAGCAGACCGGCCATCCCGGTCACGCCGAGGACGAACACGGTGCCGAGCGCCTCGGTCCCCGTACTCGGGCGGCGCGTCGGGTCCGCGCAAAATGGCAGCCTTCATCCAAGATTCCGATCGTGCAGGAGGCGTAAGCGCTCGGTAAGCGTCGAGCGCGATCCTAGAGCGTGGAGGGTTGAACCCATGCTTCAGGACGTACTCCTCTCCCTCGCCGCGCTTTTCCTCATGGCCGGCTTCGTGTTGCTCGTCTCGACGCTGCGGCTTGCGCCCGACGTGCGGCGGCATCGGGTCGGCTACGTCTGGGCAGCGCTCCTGCTCGCCGTGCTCAGCGGCGCATTGTTCGTGACCTACTCCGGGGTCGCCCAGGGCGCCGCCTTGGCGGACCGCACGAGCGTGTACACGGAGTTCAGTCAACTCCCACGCATCGACCGCCTCACGCAGAGCCGCCTACACGTCGACTACAACACTTCCGACAAGACGGTCCCGCTCAACGGGACGATCTGGCTCACCGTCGTGGTGAGCCCGACCAAGGCGTTCTTCGCCACCGTTCCCCGGCACGGGCACGACCCGCTCTGGCTGAAGATGCATCTGTCGACGCTGGGATTCAACGTCACGCCGGTGCTCGACGAGACGCAGCGCCTTCCCCACGACGTCGTGACCTTCTCCTGGATTCTCCAAGGGAATCAGAGCGGCAATCAGGTCGTGAACGTCCGCGGTGTCGCCTTCCGCACGGGCCCGCAGGGACGCATCTACGACCGCGCCACGGTCGTCGACGCCATGCGTTCGATCGACGTCAAGGCGCCGTTCTCGCTCGACGCGTGGGCGCCGATCATGGCGGCGTTGATCGGGCTGCTCGGCACGGGGACGCTGCCGCTCATCATCCAGAGCCTGCGAGAGCCCGCCGAGACGCCGGAGTCAGCCCCGAACCCCGTCGCGCAACCCGTCTCGCTCCCCGCCCAAGCTTAGCTCGTATACGGCTCGAACGGCGCGACTGGCGCCAGGATGTTGTCCATCGCGGTGAAGATCGCCGGGTCGACGTCGAGGTCGGCGGCGGCGACGTTGTCGTCGACCTGCTCGGGGCGCGTCGCGCCGACGATGACCGACGAGACGATCGAGGTGCGCAGGCACCACGCCAGCGCGAGCTGCGCGAGCGTGCAGTGCGCGCTCTCGGCGAGCGGTTTGAGTCGCTGCACCGCGTCGAGCACCGGTTGGGTGAAGTAGTCCTCCATCATCCCGGCGGCGCCGCCGGCGGCGCGCGTCCCGGCCGGCGGATGCGTGGCGTCGGTATACTTTCCGGTCAAGATCCCCATCGCCAGCGGCGACCAGACGACATTGCCCAATCCGTACTGCCGGCAGACGGGGAAGACGCGCGGCTCGACGCGCCGCCAGAGTGCGCTGTACTGCGGCTGGTTCGAGACCGGCTCGGCCCAGCCGTGCGCGCGCGCCAAGTTCACCGCCCCGATGATCTGGTCGGCGTTCCATTCACTGGTGCCCCAGTACAGGATCTTGCCGGCGCGCACGAGGTCGTCCATCATCTGCACCGTCTCCTCCAGCGGCGTCGCCGCGTCGTAGCGGTGACACTGGTAGAGGTCGACGTACTCGACGCCCAAGCGCCGCAACGACCCGTCCAGCTGCGCGCGGATGTGCTTGCGCGAGAGACCGCGGTCGTTCGGCCCGTCGCCGATCGGGAAGAACACCTTGGTCGCCAGCACGAGTTGGTCGCGCGGCAACTGGCCGATCGCGCGGCCGACGATCTCTTCGGCGCGTCCACGCGAATAGACGTCGGCGGTATCGAAGAACGTCACGCCGCGCTCGTAGGCGCGCTGGATGCACGCTCGCGCCGCGTCCTCTTCGACGCTGCCGCCGTAGGTGAGCCACGAGCCGAGCCCGACGGCCGAGACCTTGACGCCCCAGCGTCCGAGATTCCGATAGCGCACGCCGGTGAGCTACCCGCCCTCGGGGCGCGGTCCCTCTGCTCGCAGCGGCAGCTCGCGCACGCCGCCATCGGCGACGATGAAGGCGCGCCGGACCAGCGCCGGGACGTCGTCCTCGTGGTGCGAGATCGCGAGCAGCGTCGTCCCCGCCGCCGCCAGCTCGTCGAGCAGCGGGAGGAGCGCGGCGCGGAAGGCGGCGTCCAAGCCGCCCCATACCTCGTCGAGGATCAGCAGCTCGGGGCGCGCGACCAAGCCGCGGGCGAGCAGCACTTTGCGGCGCTCGCCGAACGAGAGCGTGCGGAAGCGCCGGCCGCACAGCGCCTCCAGGCCCAGCCGGTGCACGATCGCCGCGACCGCGGCGCGCTGCTCGTCGCTGGGCGACTCGATCGTCCCGATGCTGGCGGTGAAGCCGGAGGCGATCGCGCGCTCGACGGTCGGGTTCGCGTCGTAGGCGATCTGCAGCGCGTCGGAGACGTGCGCGATGCGCCGCCGCAGCTCGCGCACGTCGAACGGACCGTGCTCCCCGAAGCGCTCGATCTCGGCGCCGTAGGCCGCCGGCAGCGTCCCCGCGATCAGTTCGGCGAAGGTGCTCTTCCCCGAGCCGTTCGCGCCGTGGATCGCGGTGTGCTCGCCGCGCCGGATCGACCAGGTCACACCGCGCAGCACCAGCGTCTCCTCGCGATAGACGTCGGCGCCGCGGATCGCGACCAACACGTCGGCCGGCGCCACCGGTCGCACCGCGCGCGTGCGCGTCGCGCGCACGCGATGCGCGCCGGGGCGACCGCGACCGGTCTCGACGATGCGGCCGCCGGCCAGGCGCGCGTAGTCGGTCGTGCTCGCCGGCAGATCCTCGACGCGATGGGCGGAGGCGACGACCTGCGTGCGTTCGGCGACGTGTTCGAGAAAGCCGAGCAGCGTGGTGCGCGTGCGCCGATCGAGGCCGTTGGCGAACTCGTCGAGGACCAAGATGCGCGGCTCGCGCACCAGCGCGCGTGCGACGAGCAACATCCGCAGTTGGCCGAACGAGAGGGTGCGGATCGGCGCGGCGGCTAGCGCCGCCAGCGCGAACCGCTCGACTAGCGCGTCGACCGCGGCCTCTTCTGCCGGCGCGAGCGGACCGTGCACGTAGGTCGTATCGCGCAGGCCGCTGGCGATCAGGTCGCGCCCGCGCACCGCGAGATCGAGGCGGGTGAAGCGCTCCTGCTGCTCGGGCGAGACGGAGCCGATCAGCTGCGCCGCCGCACCGACGCTCTGCGGCGCGCCGTCGAGCGCGTAGGCACGCCGCCCGCCGTCGCGCTCGGGCCAGCGGTCACCGCGGATCACCGCCAACAGCGTGCTCTTCCCCGACCCGTTCGGCCCGACGATCGCCCACTGCTCGCCCGGCCGCAGCGCCCACGACACCTCGTGCAGCACCGGCCGTCCATCGAGCTGCACGGTGACCCGGTCGAGCGAGATCAGCGGCGAAGCCTCCACCATACGCGATACTCGCGTTCCCGCGCACCGCATCCTCGCTTTGCGCTTATTTGTCTATCTATACGGTATAAGCTAGCGACTAACTGTCGACTCGACGAATGGCGGGTTTCTCCATACTATACTATGATTAGGCTAACTATGCGGACTGCTCTTCAGCGCCTTGGAAAATCGCGAGGCATCATCATCCCGGACCCTATCATCGCGCAGCTTGGGTTCAGGCGTTCAGTAGAACTTGTTGTACAGGGTGATGCGCTCGTAATCCGCAATCCGAAGTATCGTCCACGCGCGGGTTGGGCCGAGGCAAGCCGCGCACTCGCCGAACTCAACGACGACGAATTGGTGTGGTGAAGATCTTCGCCGAATAACGTCCGCGCGGTATCGTTTACGGTTCGACGAACTGATAGACGACGTGCACGCGCCCGTCGTCGTCGACGAGGAAGAAGTCGCGACCGAGCGAGATGACCTCGCCGCCTTCCCGCGGTACCATCTCCCACGCGAACTTCACCGCACCGTGGTGTCCGGCGACCTCGCCGCGCGCACGAAAGAGGCAGCCTTCGTCGACGACCCAACGCTGGTGCGCACGCGCAACGCGCGCTTCGAGTTCCTCATAGCCGCGGGCCTCGATCGACGCCGACAGGCATGCGCCATCCGGTCGCCAGAATGCGGCGACCGCGGCGCGACGGCGCGCCGGATCCGGCTCGTGCCACAGGGCGATGTAACGGTTGACGATCTCCGCAGGGTCGTACACGATGTCTCCTCCCCGCCATCCTAGACCGCGCGGACGGTCCCGCGAAAGAAGGTACGTCGATGTTCCTAGTCGCCGAAGCGCCGGCGTACGACCCATTTGGGCCGGACGAGGTGCAGTGCCCGATCCGCGAGCTGCTGGCGCGACTCGGCGGGCGCTGGAGCCTCGACGTGGTGCTCGCGCTGGGATCCGGGCCGCGGCACTTCGGCGACCTGGCGCGGACGATCCCCGGGGTGAGCCGGCGGATGCTCGCGCTCACCCTGCGTGGGCTCGAGCGCGACGGGCTCGTCGCGCGGCGCAGCGAGCCGGCGCCCGGCGGCAAGGTCTACTACGAGGTGACGCCGATCGGGTCCGGGCTCGAAGAGCAGCTGAAATCGCTCGGCCGCTGGTCGCAGCGCAATCGCGAGGCGATCTACGCGGCGCGCGACGCCTACGACCGCGCCGCCCCCGACCCGCTCGAGGTGGCACTGGGTGAAACCCCGGCCGGGTTGTAGGGAGGGACATGTCCGTTCAGACTTCCACTCAGACGCGCTCGCTGGCGCGCGTGATCCCGTCCACCGAGACCCTCGAAGGCGGCGGCTTCCTCGTTCGCCGGCCGGTCCCGGCGCGCGGGCTCGACCAGGTCGACCCGTTCCTCTTGCTCGACGAGATGGGTCCGATGGACCACGCCCCCGGCACCGCGGTCGGTGCGCCCGACCATCCGCACAAGGGCTTCGAGGTGATCACCTACCTGCTCGAGGGCGAGATGGAGCACCGCGACTCGCACGGCAATCACGGCGTGCTCGGCCCGGGCGCGGCGCAGTACATGGTCGGCGGCAGCGGCTTGGTCCACTCCGAGATGCCGACCGAGGCGTTCCAGCGCAGCGGCGGCCGGCGGCACGGCTTTCAGATTTGGGTCAACCTCTCGCGCGCCGACAAGGCGCTGGCGCCGCGCTACAAGGACGTGACCGCGGCCGAGATCCCGGTCGCACAGCCCGCGCCGGGCGTCGAGGTGCGCGTCATCAGCGGCGATCTGTTCGGGGTGCACGGGCCCGTCCATCCGGTGACGCCGTGGACCTACGTCGATGCGCGGCTGGAGCCCAGCGCGCGGATCGAGCAGCCGGTTCCGGCCGGCTGGACCGCGACGATCTACATCGTCGCCGGCATCGGCCGTGTCGGCACGCGCGAACTGCGCCGCGGCGACTACGCCGTCTTCGCCGACGACGGTCCGACGATCGCGTTGGAGAACGCCGGCGAGACGCCGCTGCAGGCGCTGCTGCTCTGCGCGCGTCCGATCGGCGAGCCGATGGTGCGCTACGGTCCGTTCGTGATGAACACGACCGACGAGATCCGCCAGGCCTTCACGGACTTTCAAGAAGGGCGCTTCGGTGAAATCGCCCCGGTGCTCGCCAAGTAATGGAACCGCTCGACCTGCGCAAGGCTCCACCGCGTCGCCCGCGCGCGACGCTCGCCGGGATCGTTTTCTTGCCGCGCTCGATCGACAAGCTCCGCGCGACCTTGCCGGGCGGCGATCTCGGCCTCTATAACGTCCCGGGCTTCACCACGGCGATGCTCGAGCAGCTCGGGATCGGCGTCGAAGAACTGACCGACGTCGTCCGCACGGCCGCGACCGACGACGACGTCGCCGCCTACGTGACCGCGCACGCGAAACCAGGCGGCATCGAGGCGTGGAATGCCTTCATCCTCGCCCGTCAGCCCGCCGGCGGCGATCGCGATCTGGCGATCTCGCGCTATCCGTTTCTGGCCGACCGCGCCGAGATCGGCCTCGGGGTCGACGTCCTCGAAGAGGACGACGCCCTGATGTTCAACCCCGCCGAATAGCTCCGTCCCCATCTCCCGGTCGCCGACAAAGGCTATCGCGGCGATCGACTCGTCGAAACGGCGCTCTACCGTGGCATCGTGATCAACGGCGGCGTCTCGGGCGGAGCCTTCAGCCTGTAGCCTCCGCGGAACCGGAATCGTAAGGGAGGATTAACCCGAGGAGGCGACCCGCGCGGGTGGGAAGAGCGCCGTCTCGTGCAGGCCTTTCTTCCCGGGTCCGGGTCGCTGCGTCGTGTGCGCTACGGGCTCACCGACGTCGCCGTCATCCTCGGCGCGCTGGTTCTGCTGGCGGTGATCGCGCGCTTCGGCTCGGAGTCGTTCGTCGCGTTCACCCCGCCGCGGAACGTCCCGACCATCAGCCTCGACCCGCACATGCTGCCCGGCTACGCGGTCCGCTCGACGCTGCGCATGTTCATCGCGCTGGTCGCCTCGTTCGCCTTCACCTTCGTCTACGGCTACGCCGCGGCGCACAATCGCTACGCCGAGCGCGTGCTGATCCCAGCGCTCGACATCCTGCAGTCGGTTCCGGTGCTCGGCTTCCTGTCGATCACGATCACCGGCTTCATCGCGCTCTTCCCGGGGAGTCTGCTCGGCCTGGAAGCGGCGGCGATCTTCGCGATCTTCACCAGCCAAGTCTGGAACATGACCTTCTCGTTCTACCAGTCGCTGCGCACGCTGCCGCAGGACCTGGTCGAGGCGACGGCCGCCTACGGCCTCTCGCCCTGGGAACGCTTCGTGCGCCTCGAGGTGCCGGCCGGCACGATCGGCTTGGTCTGGAACGCGATGATGAGCTTCGGCGGCGGCTGGTTCTTCCTGGCCGCCAGCGAGGCGATCTCCGTCCTCAACAGCAACTTCACGCTGCCCGGGATCGGCTCGTACGTCGCCGTCGCGGTGAAGGCGCAAAACATGCCGGCGCTGGGCTGGGCGGTGCTGACGATGGCGGTGACGATCCTGCTGGTCGACCAGCTGTTCTGGCGCCCGCTGGTCGCCTGGTCCGACAAGTTTCGCCTCGAACAGAGCGCCTCGGCCGAACCACCGCAATCGTGGCTCTACGACCTGCTGCGCCGCTCACGCGTCCCGCACGCGTTCGGCCGCGTGACGCAGCCGGTCGGCGACGTCCTCTCGCGCGGACTGGCGGTGCTGAGCCGCGTGCGCCCGCGTCCCGCCGGGCGCGCGAGCTCGCCGCTGGTCGACCGCGCGTACGACGCGGTGATCCTGCTGGCGGTTCTCGGCTTGATCTACTACATCGTCGAGCAACGGATCCTGACCGGCGTCGGCGTCGGGGAGATCGGTCACGTCGCGCTGCTCGGACTGGTGACCCTGACGCGCGTCGTCGTCCTGCTGATCGTCGCGACGCTCGTGTGGACGCCGATCGGGGTCACGATCGGACTCTCGCCGACGCTCACCCGGCGCGCGCAGCCGATCGCGCTCTTCTTGGCATCGTTTCCCGCCAACTTCATCTTCCCGTTCGCGACGCTGGCGTTCATCCGGCTGCACCTGTCGATCAATTTCGGCAGCATCCTGCTGATGGCCCTCGGCGCGCAGTGGTACATCCTCTTCAACACGATCGCCGGCGCGTCGAGCGTCCCGACGGATCTGCGCGAGATGACCGACGACATCGGCCTCGGCGGCTGGCAGCGCTGGCGCCGCCTGATCATCCCGGCGATCTTCTCCTCGTGGGTCACCGGCGGGATCACCGCCAGCGGCGGCGCCTGGAACGCCAGCATCGTCTCCGAGGTCGTCTCGTGGGGCTCGACGACGTTGGTCGCGACGGGCCTGGGCTCGTACATCACCGAAGCGACCACCAAGGGCGACTGGCCTCGCATCTGGCTCGGCGTGAGCGTGATGAGCCTCTACGTCGTCGGGATCAACCGTCTGTTCTGGCGCCGGCTCTACGGGCTGGCGGAAACGAGGTATCACCTGTGAGCGAGGCGCTGATCACCGCCGAGCACGTCTCCAAGCGCTTCCCGCTGCCGGAGGGGAAGGGCGAGTTCACCGCGCTCGAAGACGTCGAGGTCACCGTCGCTCGCGGCGAAGTCGTCGCGCTGCTCGGCCGCAGCGGCAGCGGGAAGAGCACGCTGCTGCGCATCATGGCCGGGCTCATCCCGGCCAGCGACGGCAGCGTGCGCAACGGCGACGCCGTGCTGCTCGGTCCGAACCCCGACGTCGGGATGGTCTTCCAGAGCTTCGCCTTGCTGCCGTGGCTGACGGTCATCGAGAACGTCGAGCTCGGCTTGGAGGCGCGTGGCATCGGCCGCACCGAGCGCATGAAGCGGGCGCTGCGCGCGATCGACCTGGTCGGCCTGGATGGTTTCGAGACCGCCTACCCGCGCGAGCTCTCCGGTGGGATGAAACAGCGCGTCGGTTTCTCGCGCGCGCTGGTCGTCGAGCCGAAGGTGCTGTTCCTCGACGAGCCGTTCAGCGCGCTCGACGTGCTGACCGCCGAGAACCTGCGCGGCGAGATCGACGACCTGTGGAACGCCAAGACCTTTCCGGCGCAAGCGATCCTGCTCGTCACCCACAACATCGAGGAAGCCGTGTTCCTGGCCGACCGGGTGATCGTGTTGGGCGCGAATCCCGGTCGCGTGCGCGGCGAGGTCGCCGTCGATCTCCCGCGGCCGCACAACCGCACCAGCCCGCGCTTCAAGGAGTTGGTCGACCGCCTCTACGAGGTGATGACCAATCCGTCGCTGGACATGGCGCGCGCCTGGGAGCCCGCCGACGCGCCGGCGCCCGCCGCCGCGCCGCGCTCGCCGTACGCGCGTCCGCTCCCGCACGTGCGGGTCGGGACGATCAGCGGTCTGCTCGAGCTCATCGTCGAGTCGGGCGACGACGCGCAAGAAGTCGCGCGGCTGGCCGACCGGCTCGCGCTCCCGGTCGACGATCTGCTGGCGATCCTCGACGCCGCGGTGTTGCTCGGCTTCGCTGTCGTCAGCGAAGGCGACGTGCGCACCACCGAAGCCGGCCGCGACTTCGCCAACGCGACGATCCAGCACAGCAAGGACATCTTCCGCCACCAGGTCCTCGCCAGCGCGCCGATCGTCGCCACGATCGCCAAGACGCTGACCGAAAAAGAGAACCGCGCGATGCGCGGCGACTTCTTCCTCGATCTGCTCGACGAGTACTACCCCGCCGAGGAGGCCCGCCGGCAATTCCAGACCGCCGTCGAGTGGGGCCGCTACGCGGAGCTCTTCGAGTACGACGCCGAGGACGATCGCCTGTTCGGCTCCGACACGCTGGTCGCCGCCCAGGTCGCCGCCCAAACGACGACCTGAGCGGCGGCGTTTCTATGCCGTTCGCTGAATCTGCGACGGAACCGCGCCGAGGCGGTTGAGGCGGTAGCTGAACGCGAGCTGCAAGATACCGAAGAGGATCGCGTAGTAGGCGATCAGCCACACGACGGCGAGCGCGCCGCTGCTCGGATCGCGCAGCACCAGGATCCCGAACGCGATCGAGACGATGCCGGCCAGCACGTACAGCCACTCGTTCGAGATCATGTCGCGCAGCTGGACCCCGGCGACGATCTCGACCGCGCCGGTGACGATCGCCCAGATCGCCACGACGTACACGAGTGAGATCGCGCTGAGCACCGGTTCGGTCAGCACGAAGAACGCGACGATGAGTCCGACGATCCCTTCGATCATGAAAACCCACCAGCGCGAGCCGGCCGTCCCGCTGACCGCGGCGGCGAACGCGAAGACTCCGTCGACGAACGCATAGGCGCCGAAGACGATCGTCAGGGCCCCGAGCGCGATGCCGGGCCAAATCAGAGCCAGGATGCCGAAAACGACCGCTGCGAGACCGCGGATCAAAAACAGCCACCAGCGGCGTGTCAATGCTTCGATCATGAAACGCTCCTTCGGGGTGGGTTCGGTAGCGCGACTATACTCCGCGAACGACGCGGCGTTAACAGCTAGCGAACCGCTCTCTTGCCTAGTGAACGAGCAACCGTTAGCGCAGCGCGATCGCGACCGGGCCGGCGCCGGTGTGGACGTCGACCGGGATGCCGCCGGGGACCGAGTCGGGTGGGCGGATCGGGAGCAACCTGGCGACCACGTGATAGTCGGCCCGCAGCGCGCGCGGCACGGCCAACGCGATCGGGCCGGCTCCGCAGTCGATGTCGACGGCGGCGATCGGACGATCCTTGGCCAAGCCGACGGCGATGGCGCCGGCGCCGATGCGCACGCGCACCGTCCCGCCGACGTCGCTCGCGGAGATCGCTCCGAGCCGCGCGTCGAGATCGACGTCGTCGAGACTGCGAGCAGAGATCGCACCGGCCGACGAGCGCACGCGCAGGTGTGTCGCGCGCGGCACGACGATCTGCAGCCTGACGATAGCGCGTTCGCTGCCGCTCATTCGACCGGGCGCGCTCAGTCGCAGCGTCTGCCCCTCGCGCTCGACGCCCAACCGGTACGCCGCGACCGTCGCCGCGCTCCCCCAGATGCTCAGCTGCACCGAGATCTTCTTGACCTCGCCGGCGACGACGCTGACCGCGCCGAGCACGTCGACCTCCAAGGTCGAGGCGGCGTCGAACTCCTCGTTCACCACCCGCACCGCTCCGTACCGGCGTGCATAGCCGAGCGCGATGGCGATCCCACCACCGAGCAGCGCCGCCACCGCAATGGCCCCCGAGACCGTCGAGCGTCTCATAGTCCCCCTCTGTACGCCTCGCGCAGGCCTGAGTTTCCTCTACCGCTCTTTACCCCGCGTCGAGGTCCAAGATCGCGCGCAAGCCTCTGGACACCGCCGCCATGATCTCGGGTGGAAGGTCGCCCAACTTGTCCCCCACGGCGCGGCGGCGGTCGACCGTGCGTACCTGATGGCAGCACACCAGGCTGTCCTTCGTCGTGCCCCCGACGCCGGCGGGGACGGCGGGGTTCAAGATGTTTCCTGCTCTCCGGTTCGCGTCGGTGAGCGGACAGACGATCGTGACAGGCGAGCGCTCCGTCTGAAGGTCGCGCTGCACGACGACGCACGGGCGAGTCTTACGAACCTCGCTCCCGATGGTCGGATCGAGGGCGAAGCGATAGACCTCGCCGCGCTTCACCGCAGACCGTCGGCTGTGGTGCCGTCGAACTCGGCGAGGAGGTCACGATCGTCGTCGGCACGGGCGTCCAGTATCTCCGCGAGCTCGCGGTCTTCCCGCTCCCGGCGGACGCGCAGGGCAGCCTCACGGGAGGCCGTGACCATGAAAGCGGTGCGATTGGGTGTCGCGACCTCGTCGATGAGGGCCAAGTCCTCGACCGGCACGATGAGAGAGATACGTGGCATCGCCTTAGCATCGCGCACTTGCTCTCGGAAAGGCAATATCAATCCTCCATATTATTGATATATACAATCGACTCCAAGCCGACTGATCTCGTTCACGACGAGACGCCGAGACGGCAAGGAATCGAACATATGTTCGCGTAGAGAGTCGGTCCGCCCATGGCCGACCCTGCCTACGCCGAGCTCCACTGCTGGTCGAACTTCAGCTTCCTCGAAGGGGCCTCGCACCCCGAGGAGCTGGTCGGCGTGGCGCTGCGCCTGGGGCTGCGGGGGCTCGCCCTGACCGACCGGGACGGCCTGTACGGGGCGGTCCGCTTCGCCAAGGCCGCGGCCGGGACGCCGCTGGCGGCGATCTGCGGCGCCGAGCTGACGCTCGAATCGCCGGCCGCCGCGCCGATCCCCGCCGGCCGGCCCGCCCGGCCGGCCAAGGAGGTCCCGACCGACAGCCCGCGGCTGGTGCTGCTGGCCGAGGACAAACGCGGCTTCGGGAACTTGGCGCGGCTGGTCTCGACGGCGCAACTGCGCGGGCGCAAGCGCGACGCGCGGCTGCGGCTCGACGACCTCGACGGTCACACCGACGGGCTGATCGCGCTCTCCGGCGGCCGTCACGGGCCGATCGAACGCGCGCTGCTGCGGCGCGACGAGGCGACGGCGCTCGCGCTGGGCGCGCAGTTGCGCGCGCTCTTCCCCGGCCGCTTCCACCTCGAGTTGCAGCATCACGTGCGCCCCGAAGACCCGGCCCTCGTGCGCGCGCTCGTGCGGCTCGGTGCGCGCCTGCGGATCCCGACCGTTGCAACCAACGGCGTCGCTTACGCCACACCCGCCGACGGTTTGCTGGCCGACGTGCTGGCCTGCGTCAAGCACGGCACGACCCTCGCCGGCGCGGGGACGCGGCTGCGTCCCAACCACGAGTACCACCTCAAGGAACCGGCGCAGATGGCGCGGTTGTTCGCCGAGTTCCCGCAGGCGCTCGACGCGACGCTCGCGATCGCCGAGCGCTGCACGTTTCGGCTCGACCGGCTCGCCGGCGAGTTTCCGCTCTTCGCGATCCCGCCCGAGGAACGCTCGCCGCAGTCGTACTTGCGCACGCTGGTCGAGCGCGGCGCGCGCGAACGCTACGGCTCGCCGCTCGCCACGGCGGTCGAGCGACAACTCGAGTACGAGCTCGGGATCATCGCGCGGATGGATCTGGCCGGCTACTTCCTGGTCGTATGGGACATCGTGCGTGCGGCGCAGGACTTGGGTGTGCTCGCGCAAGGGCGCGGTTCGGCGGCGAACTCGGCCGTCTGCTATGCGCTCGGGATCACCGCGATCGACCCGGTCGCGGGCGGCCTGCTCTTCGAGCGGTTCCTGAGCGAGGAACGCGGCGAGGTCCCCGACATCGACATCGACTTCGCGCATCAGGATCGCGAGCGGGTGATCCAATACGTCTACCAGCGCTACGGCCGCGAGCACGCCGCGATGGCGGCCGAGGTGATCACCTATCGCACCCGCTCGGCGATCCGCGACGTCGGCAAGGCGCTTGGGCTGACGCTGGGCCAGGTCGACGCGGTGGTGCGTGAGTACGACGCGCGCGAGTCGCTCGCCGGGGCGCTGGGGACACCGCCGGTCGAAAGCGCGGCGCTCCCCGTCTCGGTCGCACAGCGCCGCGACTTCGACGCCGGCTCGAACGCCGTCCCTTCGCGTACGCCGATGGCGCCCTCGTTCCACGACGCCGACGGCGGCGGCCCCGATCCCGACCCGCAGCTGCGCGGTCCCATCGGCGGTCCGCTCGGCGCGCTGCTCTTGCAGCTCTGCCGGCGGCTCGACGGGTTCCCGCGCCATTTGGGGATCCACAGCGGCGGGATGGTGATCACGCGCTCGCCGCTGATCGAAGTCGCGCCGGTCGAGTGGGCGTCGATGCGCGACCGCACGATCGTGCAGTGGGACAAAGACGACCTCAACGACCTCGGGCTGATCAAGATCGACCTGCTCGGCTTGGGGATGCTCTCGCTCCTGCGCGACGCGTTCGCGCTCTACGGCCGCTGCTATCCCACCCGCAAGCCGTTGGCACTCGCCACGATCCCGGCCGACGACGGGCCGACCTACGCGATGCTGCAGCGCGCCGATTCGATCGGCGTCTTCCAAGTCGAGTCGCGCGCGCAGCAGTCGATGCTCCCGCGCCTCAAACCGACCTGCTTCTACGATCTGGTCATGCAGGTCGCGATCATCCGGCCGGGCCCGATCCAAGGCGACATGATCCACCCGTTCTTGCGCCGGCGCAGCGGCGCCGAGCCGGTCACCTATCCGCACCCGTCGCTGCGGCCGATCCTCGAGCGCACGCTGGGCGTGCCGCTCTTCCAAGAGCAGGGGATGCGGATGGCGATGGAAGCCGCCGGCTTCAGCGCCGGCGAGGCCGACCGGCTGCGCCGCGCGATGGGCCACAAGCGCTCGCGCGAGCGGATGGCCGAGATCTACCCGCGCCTGGTCGAGGGGATGGTCGCCAACGGGATCGCGCGCGCCGATGCCGACAAGCTCTACCACATGCTCGAGGGGTTCGCCGACTACGGCTTCCCCGAGTCGCACGCCGCCTCGTTCGCGCTACTCGCCTACGCCTCGGCCTACGTGAAGTGCCACGAGCCGGCGATCTTCTGCGCGGCGATCCTCAACGTCCAGCCGATGGGATTCTACGCGACCGAGGTGCTGGTCAACGACGCACGCCGGCACGGCGTCGTCGTCAAGCCGATCGCCGTCAACGCGAGCGAGTGGTGGAGCTTCGTCGACGACCAGGGCGCGTTACGATTGGGGTTCCATCTGGTGCGTGGCTTCGGCGAGGTGCAGCAAGCGCGCGTCGAGCGCGCGCTCGCGGACGGCCCGTTCGCCGACCTGCTCGACGTCGCGCGCCGCACGCGCCTGGAACGCGCCGCGCTCGAGAGCCTGGCCGCCGCCGGTGCGTTCGCCAACTGGTACCCGACGCGGCGCGAGGCGATGTGGGCGCTGCGCGGCCTGGACGAGCGCGAGGCGCGCGGCGAGCTGGGCCGCGCGATGGAGATCGAGGACGAGCCGCGCCCCGCGCTGCGTGCGCTGACGGCAGTCGAGACGACGCAGCTCGACCTGCGCGCGACCGGCGTGAGCGACGTGCAGCCGATCGCGCACTTCCGCGCCCAGCTCGACGCCGCGCGCGTGCTGCCGGTGAGCCGGCTAGCGGCGATGCCGAAGAACCTCGTCTGCCTGGTCGGTGGGATGGTCATCACCCGCCAGCGTCCCGGCACCGCGAAAGGCTTCGTCTTCCTCACCCTCGAGGACGAGACGGGCCTGGTCAACGTGATCGTGCGCCCCGACGTCTACGAGCGCAACCGCCGCGCGATCCGCCGCGCGCGCTGTCTCATCGTCGAAGGCAGCCTGCAAAAAGAAGACGGCTGCCTCGACCTGATCATGAAGCGCTGCTGGATCTTCGACGCCGCCGACCCGACCACCAAGGACGTCCGTTCACGGAACTTCCAGTGACGCGCGGTGCCGCTCTTGCAGCATGGTCCGGTTCTTGCCGGAATGCTTGGCCTCGTACATCGCGACATCCGCCGCGTCGATCAGGGGCAGACTCGATTCGCCACGACATGGCTGCTCCCACGCCACGCCGATGCTCACCGTCACGGTTCCCGCCGCCGATCCGGTGTGCGGAATGGTCACCGCTTCGACGGCGGCTCGTATCTTCTCGGCGAACTCCTGTGCGCGATCCGGCGAAGTCGCCGAAAAGCAGACGATGAACTCCTCGCCGCCGAAACGCGCGGCAAGATCGGTCGGGCGCCGGCAGCACGTTCGTATCGCCTCGGCGACCTGTTTGAGCACCTCGTCGCCGGCCAGGTGGCCGTATGTATCGTTGTACGGTTTGAAGCTGTCGACGTCGATCATCAAGATCGAGAACGCCGTTTGTTCGCGGACCGCCTGCCGCCACCGGACCCCCAACAACTCGTCGAAGTGCCGGCGGTTACTGAGCCCGGTGAGGCCATCGACGTTCGTCAGCAGCGCCAGCTCGAGGTTCTTTTCGAGCAGCAACGCTTGGCTCTCACGCAGCGCCTGATGCGCCTCGTCGCGCTGAATCTGGCTGATATACGCCTTCGAATGGTAGCGGATGCGCGCCAAGAGCTCGATCGTAGCCGGCAGCTTGATGAGATAGTCGTTGGCACCACGTGCGAAGGCCTCGCACTTGACCTCGGCTTCTTCCTTGGTCGAGAGCACGATGATTGGGACGTCCTTGGTCGCCGGTGACGTGCGGTACTGGTGGACGAGCGTCAACCCATCGGTGCCCGGCATGACGAGGTCTTGCAGGATGACGGTCGGCTTGATTTGTTGCGCGATCAGGACGGCGGCAGCCGGATCGCTGCAATAGTGGAGGCTGATGTCGGGTTGATCTGCTACGGCACGGCGGATCGCCTCGCCGATGATGAGTTGATCGTCCACCAACAGCACGACGATGTCATTTGAGCCGACGACTTTAGCGCACATCACTCGGTACCCGTTCGTTACACAGCAGTTCGATCAGCCGCGGCGCGATACGGTCGATCGGGAGGATATCGGCCGCGGCGTTCAGCGCGGCGGCAGCTTTCGGCATGCCATAGACCGCGCTGGTCTGCTGGTCTTGCGCGATCGTCCACCGGCCGCTCTCGCGCAATGCCTTCAGACCCTTTGCGCCGTCGCGCCCCATGCCGGTCAACAGGACACCGACGACCTCGCCGGCCCAAAACCGGTCGATGCTCTTGAAGAAGACGTCGATCGAGGGCCGGTACGGGTAGTCGCGTGGGATCGGCGTGTATCCCAGCCGATCCGGCGAGGTCAGCACCATATGATCGTTGGTGGCGGCGAGCAGCACGGCCCCGGGCTCCGGACGATCTCCCTCCACGACGATCCGTACCGGGAGGCGCGAATGCTCGCCCAGCCAGTCCGCCATGCCGGCGGCGAATTGCTCGTCCAGGTGCTGCACGATGACGATCGCCGCCGGGAAATCTCCCGGCAAGGCGGACAGCATCTTCACCAATGCGCTGGGGCCGCCCGCAGAAGCACCGATCGCCACGAGGCTATCCTGGGCCTTCATGCGTCAGCCTCGCCGATGAGATCGACGACGCCCCGCAGCAAGGTCTCGTCGTGGAACTTGCCTTTGGTCAGATAGTAGTCGGCACCGGCTTCGAGTCCGCGCCGGTGGTCCTCCTCGCGATCTTTGTACGACACGATCATCACCGGCAATTCCTTCAGGTTCACATCGTTCTTGACCAAGGTGCACAGCTCGATGCCGTCTAGGCGCGGCATGTCGACGTCCGTCACCAGCAGGTCGAAGCGCCGGCTCCGCACCGCGTTGAGGCCATCCATGCCGTCGACGGCGACCTCGACCTCGTAGCCTGCACCCTCGAGCAGTTTCCGCTCGACCTCACGAACCGTCAGCGAATCGTCGACCACGAGCACGCGCTTGCGGTTCTTCTGGGCGGCGTTGCCGGGACGCATCGTCGTCAGGTGTCCGGTCGCGACGAGCGTCTCTACCGAGCGGATGAGGTCGTCGACGTCCACGATCAGTACCGGTGAACCGTCCTCCATCAGCGCTGCAGCAGCGATGTCCTTGACCTTTCCCAGGCGCGGGTCGAGCGGCTGCACGACCAGCTCGCGCTCGCCCAAGAAGCGATCGGCGACGAGCCCGTAGTGCTCCGTCGCGGTGCCGACGACAATGACGGCGAACTCCTCGCCGGGCGGCGCGCCCTCGCTGCCCCGGAGGACCTGCTGCGCACCGATCAAACCCACCGACCGTCCGCTCAGGGTGAAGAACTGCCGCCCTTCGCTGGACGCGATGTCAGCGCGCGACAACCGTACCGTGCGCACGATATAGGCCAGCGGGAACGCGTACCGTTCGCCGCCGATCTCCGCGATCAGCGCGCGCACGACCGACAAGCTGAGCGGAAGCTGCAGGTGGAAGCAGGTGCCTTTCCCGAGCTGGGTCGTGACATGGATCGCTCCGCGGACCTGCTTGACCGCGTTCTGCACCACGTCGAGACCGACGCCACGCCCCGAGATCTCGGTGACCTCGCCCTTCATGGTGAAGCCTGGTAGGAACAGAAACGCGAGCAGCTCCTCCTCGGAGAGCTGTTCGGCGGTGGGGGCGTTGGTGAGACCACGCTCGACGACCTTACTCCGCAGCCCCTCAAGTGCGATCCCTCGT